>DASREC010000594.1:0-15017 GCA_035652295.1 Polyangia bacterium | reverse complement strand
GCATCCGCGCGGCGCGCTTCGTGGCGTCGCCGGGCTGCTTCGCGACCACGATCGAGCTCGGGCTGCTGCCGCTGGCGCGCGCGGGGCTGCTCGCCGGCGCGGTCGAGGTCGTCGGCATCACCGGCTCGTCGGGCGCGGGCGTGGTGCCGACGGCGACCACGCACCATCCGACGCGCGCGGTGAACCTGCGCACGTACAAGCCGCTCGAGCACCAGCACATCCCCGAGATCGTCGAGACGCTGAGGCAGGCGGGCGCGCGCGACTTGCAGCTGCGCTTCGTGCCGGTGTCGGCGCCGCTGCCGCGCGGGATCTTCGCCACCAGCTTCGCGCACGTCGACGGGAACGTCACCAAAGAGCGGATCGGCGCGGTTATAGCCGAGTCGTTCGCCGGCGAGCCTTTTGTGCGGGTGCCCCAAAAGCGGCTGCCCGAGGTGGCGGCGGTGTCGGGATCGAACTTCGTCGAGGTCGGGTTCGCGCTCGCCGACACGCCGGACGCCGACGGCCGGCGCACGGTGACCTGCTTCTCGGTCGCCGACAACTTGATCAAAGGCGGCGCGGGCCAGGCGATCCAGAGCATGAACCTGATGCTCGGCCTCGACGAGCGACTGACGCTCGAGGATCCCGGCGCCTGGCCATGATCGTCGTCAAGCTCGGCGGCGAGGTGGTGGCGTCGGGCGCGCTCGCGGCGTTGGCGCGCGATCTCGAGCGGCTGCGCGCCGAGGGCGAGCGCGTGATCGTCACGCACGGCGGCGGGCCGCAGGCGACCGCGCTGTCGAAGCGCCTCGGGCTCGAGCCGCGGCTGATCGGCGGGCGGCGCGTCACCGACGAGGCGACGCTCGAGGTGATGAAGCTGACGGTGGCCGGCCAGGTGAACGTCGACCTGTGCGCGCGGCTGCGCGCGGCGGGCGTGCCGGCGGTCGGGCTGCACGACGTCGTCGAGGCGGCGCGCCGGCCGCCGCGCGTGGTGTCGGGCGGCGGCGCGGAGCCGATCGACCTCGGGCACGTCGGCGACGTCACCGGGTTCGATCTCGCGCTGGTGCGCCTGCTGGTCGACGCGGGGCGCGTGCCGGTGATCGCGTGCCTCGGCCACGACGCCGCGGGCGCCGTCTACAACATCAACGCCGATATCGTCGCCAACCAGCTCGCCGGCGCGCTGTCCGCCGACGCGCTCGTCATGGTGACCGGCGCGCCCGGCGTCCTGCGCGACGTGAAGGATCCGGCGACGCGCATCCCGCGCCTCACCGTCGAGGAGGGGCGCCGCGCGATCGCCGACGGCACGGTCTCGGGCGGAATGATCCCGAAGCTGGAGGAGTCGTTCGCCGCGCTCGAGGCGGGCGCGAAGGCGATCTACGTGATCGCGGGCGAGCTGTACCAGGCGCTGCGCGCGCCCGGCTCGGTGGGCACGCTACTGGAGCCGTGAGCCGGTGAGCTGGTAGTCGAGCACCACGTTCGAGCCGCCGTCGGGGACCGGCACCAATCCGCCGTCGGCGTCGCGCACCGCGCCGTTCATCGGCGTGAAGTGCAGCGTGCCCATCACCGTGCCGTCGATCGCCACCGTGCCTTCGCCGGACATCGAGCCGGTGAGATTTCCCGTCGAGTGATCGACGTGCGCCGGCTGCGGCGCCAGCTTGAACTGCGTCGACGAATCGAGCGTGGCCCTGAGCCCGTCGGGGTTCGGCCCGTCGGCGTCGGTGGTGATGCCGGCCGCGAACGTCAGCAGCACCGAGCCGTTCGTCCCAGGCTTGATCGAGAGCGTGTCGGGATCGCTCACGTTGAGGTACGTGATCATCACCTGGTACTCGCCGACGATGGTCTTGGTGCTGACGCTCGACGAGCACCCGCCGATCATCAGGCCGGCGATCGCGAGCGCGAGGCGAAGGCTAATCGTGCTGCTCATGTGCTGAGGCTACCAGATAGCGGGCAAAGTTGAAGCGGGTTGCGGTATGGTAGGCGGCCGATGCGCCGCGCCACGCTGCTGGTCGCCGACCGCAACCCGCGCTTTCTCGAAAAGACCGCGGAGATCCTCGCCGAGGCGGGCCACGTCATGGTGCCGGCCGCCGACGGGCAGGCGGCGCGCATGCGCCTGTCGAAGGAGCTCGACGGCATGCTGGTGCACGCCGCGCTGCCGGGGCTGTCGGGCTACGCGCTGTGCCGCCTCGCCAAGGAGCGCGACCCGACGCTGCCGGTGGTGATCATGTTCTCCGCCGAGGACGAGCGCGGCGAGGTGGAGGCGCGGCGCGCGGGCGCGGACAACTGGCTGGTGCGCCCGCTCAAGCGGCTCGAGCTGCTCTACGTCGTGCGCGATCTGATCAGCTTGCGCGCGACGTACATGCGCGCGCAGCGCAACGCCGAGGAGCGCGACCAGGCGGTGCGCGACGTGCAGTCGGCGGGCGTGCCCGAGGGCTCGCGCCTGGTGCAGTTCGAGCTGTTCAAGCGGCTGCTCGGCATCGAGCTGAAGCGATCGCAGCGCTACGGCTTTCCGCTCTCGCTCTTGCTGGCGTCGCTCGACGAGGCGCCGGCGGCGGGCGATCGCGACGTGCTGGCGGCGGCGACGCGCTCGGCGATCCGCGACATCGACATTCCGGTGGCGTTCGGCGAGGCGGACGTGCTGGTGGTGATGCCGCACACCGATCTCGAGGGCGGGCGGCTGGTGGCCGAGCGCATCCGCAAGCGCGTGCGCGCGGGACGCGGCGGCACCGGCTCGGGAGCGGGCGCGCCGGCGACGGCGTCGATCGGCGTGGTGATGGCGCAAGGCGGCGAGCGGCTCACCTTCTCGACGCTGCTGGCGCAGGCCACGCGCGCGCAAAAAGCCGCCGCCCGCGCCGGCGGCGACCGCGTCAACGCCGGCTGATCCATAAACCGGATTTATGAGTCAGCCGGTTCTCATTTCCCGGCGCCGGCGGCGCGGTGCGGGAGATCTCGGCGGGCTTCGCGCACGAAGGTGGCGACCTCGCCGCGCATGCGGTGATCCTTCGGCAGGAAGCGGTTGACGCCGAGCGACGCGAGCAGCCGCTGATCCTCCTCGGTGGCGCGCGACGACAGCACGACGATCATGCAGCGATCGGCCAGCCCCGCGCCGCGCAGGTACATGATCAGCTCCATGCCGCTCAAGCCCGGCAGCCGCAGATCGAGCAGCAGCAGATCGGGGACCTTCTTGCGCACGCCCGCGAGCGCCGCCTCCGCGTCGGCGGCGGTGCGAATCTCGGCGTCGGGCGCCTCCATCTGCACCGTCCAGCGCAAGAGCTCGAGCGTATCGGCGTGATCGTCGACGATCATCACCGACAGCCGGTCCGCCCCGCGCCGCTCGTCGAGCCGCGCGCGCAGCCCGCGCAGCTGCCACTGCACCAGATCGAGGTTCTGCGGCCGTTCACTCGGCTCCTTCGCCATCAGCTCGCGGAGCAGCGCGCACAGCTTGGGCGGCGCGTCGGAGCGCACCGCGCCCGCGTCCGGCACCGGCGCATGCAGGTGCTGGCGCATCACCTCGTGCGCGCCGCCGCCGACGAACGGCGGCTGCCCGGCGAGCAGCTGGTAGCCGATCACGCCGAGCGCGTACGCGTCGACCAGGTGCCACGCGCCCGGCGCCACGCGCTGCGCGATCACCTCGGGCGCGATGTACTCGGGCGTCCCGGCGATCACCACGTCGCGCTGAAACTGCGCGCAGAAGAGCCCGAAGTCCATCAGCACCAGCCGCTCCGACGGCGCCAGCATGACGTTGGCCGGCTTGACGTCGCGGTGCGAGATGCCGAAGCGGTGCACCGCCGCCAGCCCGTCGGCGAGACGGATCAGCACGTCGAGCGCCTCGGCCGCCGAGAACGGCTGCCCCGACAGGCGCCGCTGCCCGAGGTGCGCCTCCAGGCTCATGCCGAGCACGCGCTCCATCACCAGGTACTCGACCTCGCCCCAGCGCCCGAGCGCGTGCACCGTCACCATCGCCGGGTGCTGGATCGCCGCCAGCGCCTGCGCCTCCTTGCGCAGCGAATAGTCGAGCCCCGCGCGCGCGACCTTGATCGCCACCTTGCGGTTGAGCACGCGATCCTGCGCCTGGTACACCGTGCCCATTCCGCCCGAGCCGAGCACGCGCTCCAGTTGATAGACGCCGCTCAGCACTTCGCCGACCGGAAAACGCAGGCGTTCGCCGCCGGCCGGCTGCGTGTCGCCCGCGAGCCTGGTGTTCATGGCGGGCGCAGTACGCAAACGGCGGACCGACGGGAGCACGCGGATTTTGCGCACCGCCGTGGCAAGCGCTGCACAGCGGCCCGCCGCGCGTGCGCACGGCGTGCACTCGCGCCGCCCGTTCGTATGCGCGCTAGCTACTCGCGTTCGCAGAGCGTGACGAAGGTCGAGCTGCACGGCTGATCGGCCCAGCCACCGGGGACCACGCGCACGCACACCGGCGCGTTGGCGGTGTTGGGCTCGCCGGCGATGAAGCCGTGATAGCGGCGCGAGTTGAAGTCCTCGCCGCTCTCCCACGCGAAGTTTCCCGGCGTGCCGGTGAGCGCGATCCACGCCTGCGCCGTCGAGGCGGTGATCGCGGCGTCGGTCTCCTCGGGGGCGTTGAGCGTGGCGACGTGCGTGCCGGCGGGACACGCCAGCTTCGCGGTGGCGTAGGCGGCGGCGGTGCCGGCGAGGAAGTAGCAGTGGCCGTTCACCGTCGAGGAGACGGCGCCGGGTTCGGTGCACGCGCGGATCTTTTTGCACGAGGCGGTGCACGCGGCGCCGGGCGGATCGCACTCTTCGCCGGGGTCGACGGCGCCGTTGCCGCACGCCGACTCGCAGACGTACGGCGCGGCGTGCGCGGCCGACGCCTGGAGGTTGCCGCTCGTCGGCCAGCCGCACGCGTCGTTCTGCCAGCCGGCGGCGGCGATCGCGAGGCACTCCTTCTTCGCGCCGTTCGACGGCTGGCCGGGCGCAAAGCCGGTGTACGCGATCGGCTCGCCGCTCACCCACGTCGTGAACTGCGCCTTGTCGAGCGGCGACGAGGCGCCGATCCAGCTCGGCGCGCTGGCGAGGCCGCGCACCAGCGTGTCCTCGGCGCTCGAGGTGATCGACGCCAGCGCGCCGCCGTTCGACTCGCACGCGCGCGCGGCGGCCTGCCACGAGAGCGGGCCGGGCCACGCGACGTAGCAGTGGCCGCTCGCGGGATCGATCGCCTGCGCCGTCGAGCCGGCGAGCGCGCCGCACGACGCGCGCGCGCGGCACTGCGTGGTGCACTTCGCGGCGGCGGACGGCGCGTCGCTGTTGGCGGCGCCGTCGTCGCACTGCTCGCCGATGTCGATCACGCCGTCGCCGCACGCGGGCGCGGCGGCGAGGTCGGACGCGGCGGCGAGATCCTTCGCGCCGGCGGGCGGAGGAGCGTCATTCGGCGGCGCGCCGCCGTCGAGCCGCGAGCCGGCCACGCAGCGCCCGTGATCGTCGCACGCGCCGCCGGCGCAGTCGTTGTCGTTCAAGCAACCGGTCACGCAGCGTCCGCCGACGTCGCAGAGCTGGTGCAGCGGACATTCGCCGTCGAGCGAGCACAGCGCGTCGCCGCCCGCGCCGCAGCCGTGCACGACGAGCGCGCACGCGCACGCGATCCACCACGCTCGACGGGAAGCGGCCATCATCAGCACGATGCTCGTCTCGCCGTCGACGATCAACGGGGTCGCTTTTTTGTTCGTCGCCTTCCACATGGAAAGCGCGCCGTGGTTTGACCGTTCCGAGATCGCCTCCTACACTTGAGGCTCATGACTCTTCGCAGCATCTGGGCGCTCGTCGTCGCCGCCGGCCTCTCGGCGACGGCGCACGCGGCGCCCGGCGCCGCCTCGAGCGCGAGCGCCGCCGCCGAGGCCACCCGCCCCACCGTCTCCGCCGCCGCGCGCCACCAGCCGATCATCCCGCTCGCCGACGTGCACGCCGGCATGAAGGGCTACGGCCTCACCGTGTTTCAAGGCACGCGGCCCGAGCGCTTCGACATTCGCGTGATCGGCGTGCTCCACAACTTCCTGCCCAAGCAGGACATCATCTTGATCCAATCGGACGATCCGCGGCTGCTCCACTCGGGGATCGTCGCGGGCATGTCGGGCTCGCCGATTTATCTCGACGGGAAATTGGCCGGCGCGCTGGCGTACGGCTGGCACTTCGCCAAGGATCCGATCGCGGGCGTGACGCCGATCGAGAGCATGCTCGAGGAGGCGAAGCGTCCTCTGCGCGGGCGCGAGCGCACGCCGATGGCGGAGGCGGCGAACGAGCCGCAGCATCAACCGCGCTCCACCGCGCGATCGCTCGACGACGTGATCGCGCGCCGCGCCGACGAGCGCCGCCAGTCGCCGCTGCTCTCGCGCTTTCCGCTGCCGCCCGCGCTCGTCGACGGCGCCGAGCCGCGATTGGCGCGCGCGTCGGTGCCGCTGTCGCTGGCCGGCTTCACCGCCGGCGCGTTCTCCGAGCTGACCGACGCGTTCGCTCCTTATCATATGGTGCCGCTGCAAGCGGGCGGCGCGGGGCGCTCCGATACGCCGGGCCCGGCGCAGTTCGAAGACGGCGGCTCGATCGCGGTGCAGCTCATCCGCGGCGACGTGAGCGCGGCGGCCACCGGCACGGTCACGCACGTCGACGGCACGCGCGTGCTGGCGTTCGGCCACCCGATGTTCAACGTCGGCGAGATCTACCTGCCGATCGCCACCGCCGAGATCCACACGTTCCTCTCGGCGCTGTCGTCGTCGTTCAAGATGGCGTCGCCGATCAAGGAGATCGGATCGCTGACGCAGGATCGCCAGTCGGGGATCGTCGGCGACACCGCGCAGCGCGCCGACATGATCCCGGTCAACATCACCGTCGGCGGGCCGGGGCGCGGCGAGCACACGTTCCACGCCGAGGTGGTGCGCCACCGTTTCCTCACGCCGATGCTGTCGTCGACGGTGATCGCCAACGCGGCGCAGACTTTCGCCAGCGACGTGGCCGACGCGACCATCACCGTGCGCTCGAAATTGAACGTGCGCGGCTACAAGCCGCTCGAGCTCACCGATCATCTCTATTCGCCCGACGGCGTCTCGCCGCGCACGCTGGCCGCCTCGTCGGGGCTGCGCGCCATCGGCGACATCCTGTTCAACCCGTTCGCGCCGGCCAACCTCGATCGCATCGACGTCGCGGTCGACGTCGAGTACAAGGCCGACGTCGCCGACATCGTCGGCATCTCGCTCAACTCCGACGAGCTCGAGCCCGGCTCGCGGCCGAGCCTCTACGTCACGCTGCGCCCGTACAACGGTCCCGAGTACGTGCAGGCGGTGCCGTTCGACGTGCCGCGCTCGCTCGCGGGACAGACGATCAAGGTCGTGACCACGGCGGGCAACGGCACCAAGCCCGACGTCGCGCCGCCGGAGAATCTCGGCGGGCTGATCGAGAACCTGCGCAAGAGCTACCCGGCGCGCTCGATCGTCGTCAGCCTGGAGACGCCCGACGAGGGCGTGACCCTGCGCGGCAGCGTGATCCCCGATCTGCCCGGCTCGATCATCGACACGCTCCGCCCCGACGCGTCCACGCGCCGCGCCGACACGTTCAAGCGCGCCTCGCGCTTCGTGGTGCCCACGCACGGCATCGTGCAGGGCAAGCAAGAGATCACCGTGCGCGTGAAGAACGATCAAAATCAGTAGGAGCCCGTTTGCGCAAACTACTTCCCGCCGTCCTGGTGTGCGTCGCGCTGGCGACGGCGCACGCGGTCACCACGCGAACCTGGCGTCTCACCAACTACAAAGACTTCGAGGAGGGCGAGGCCACCGGCGTGCTGCTGTCGTCGCTGGGCGAGGCGTCGTCCGGCTTCGGCGCGTCGCGCGTCGAGATCGGCGAGGCGGTGGTCTACTCGTCGGTGGCGGCGCCCGACGGCACGATCTACGTCGGCACCGGCGACCAGGGCGCGATCTACGCCTACGCCAAAGGCAAGGCGCGCAAGCTGGCCAAGCTCGACGCGGTGCTGGTGACGTCGCTGGCGATCGGGCCGGGCGGCACGCTGTACGCCGGCGTCATGCCGGGCGGGCGCGTGTTCGCCGTCGAGAAAGACGGCCGCACCAAAGAGGTCGCCAAGCTCGACGCCGAGCACGTCTGGGCGCTGGCGTACGACGAGGGCCGGCAGACGCTCTACGCCGCGACCGGCCCGAACGGCCGCCTGTTCTCGATCGATCTCAAGGGCCCCGATCGCCCGCTCGCCTCGCGCGTGAAGCTGGTCTACGACACCGGCGAAAAACATCTCCTGTCGCTGGTGCGCGGCGACGACGGCGCGCTCTACGCCGGCTCGGCCGATCAGGCGATCCTCTACAAGATCGTCCCCGATCCCGCGGGCGCCAAGATCACCGCGCTGCACGACTTCGAGGGCGAAGAGGTGCGCGCCATCGCGCGGCGCGGCCCGACGCTCTACGTGGCGGTCAACGCGTTCCAGAAATCGGGCTCGGCCTCGCTCGACTCGTCGGGGCCGCTGGCGCCGCGCGGGACCAAGATGGTGCTGCCGCCCGCGCCGGCGATCGCGAGCGCGCCGTCGTCGCTGCCGAGCCGCGACCGCAAGGGCAAGGGCGCGGTGTACCGCGTCGATCCCGACGGGCGCGTCGAGCAGCTGCACGCGCTCGCCGAGGGCTACTTCACCGCGCTGCACGTCGACGCCGACGGGAACGTCTACGCCGCGGCGGGGTCCAATGGACGCGTGTATTTGATCCGCCCCGATCGCACCGTCATCACCGCGTTCGATCTGCCCGAGCGGCAGGTGCTCACCATGTCGCTCGACGGGCCGCCCGACGCGCGCGTGCTCGGCACCGGCGACGCGGGCGCGCTCTATCAGCTCTCGAGCGATCCGCCGCGCGACGCGCACTACCTGACGAAGGTCTTCGACGCGCAGTTTCCCGCGCGCTGGGGCAACCTGCGCTGGTCGGGGCTGGGCGCGCTGGCGCTGCAGACGCGCTCGGGCAACACCTCCAAGCCCGACAAGACGTGGAGCGCGTGGCAGGGACCGTCGCGCAGCGAGAAGCTCGGCGACGGCGGCGGCGGCAAGATCGGCTCGCCCGACGGGCGCTACCTGCAGGTGCGGGTGAATTTTGCTGCACCGCACACGGTTTTGCGCGACCTCACCGTTTATTACCTGCCGCAGAATCAGCGGCCGCGCGTCACCGAGCTCACCGTCGGTGACGAGGCCACGCAGAAGCGCGTGCCGATCAGCCTGCGCGCCGGCAAGCCGCGCTCGCCCGTCGTCAAGCTGCGCTGGAAGGTGGAGAACCCCGACGACGACGAGCTGATCTACCGGCTCTATTTTCGCGAGGAGAGCGAGGTCAACTGGAAGCCGCTCGGCGGCCCGGAGCCGATCACGCGCGCCGAGTACGACTGGAACACCGAGTCGATCCCCGACGGCAACTACGTGGTCAAGGTGGTCGCCTCCGACGAGCGCGCCAATCCGCGCGAGGAGGCGCTCGAGCACAGCCTGACCTCCTCGCCGTTCCTCGTCGACAACCGCAAGCCGGAGCTGGCCGACGTGAAGGTGGCGTACCCGTTCGCGTCGGGGCGCGCGCGCGACAGCTTCTCGGCGATCTCGGAGCTGGCGTTCTCGGTCGACGGCGGCGAGTGGCAGCCGGTGGCGCCGCGCGACGGGATCTTCGACGAGACGGCCGAGGACTTTTCGTTCAAGCTGCCGAGCGGCCTTCAGGCGGGCGCTCACTCGCTGGCGGTGCGCGCCGTCGACGCGGCCGACAACGTCGGCGCCGTGCAAATCACGTTTCGAGTGAAGTGATGTATCGAAAGTCGACGCTGCGCGTGCAGTGCGTGAAGTGCGCCGTCGAGCTGCCGATCGATCAGACCGAGCTGACCGCCGACGGCGGCGGCTACGAGTGCTGGGGCTGCAAGTACGGCAAGCACCGCGCGCCGATGGTGGTGACCTGCGGCGGCTGCAAGCGCGAATTGCCGACGGGCGAGGCGTCGATCGCGAGCTTCGGCACCGGCTACCTGTGCAGCGTTTGCGCGGCGCGCGTCTCGATCGTCGTCGCCGAGCGGCGCGCGCTCGTCGAGCGGCGCGAGCGGCGCGCGCTCACCACCTACGTCCTCGCCGGCGGCGCCATCGCCATCCTCGCGTCGCTGGCCGCGCTGTTCGGCTTCTGACGCACCCGAACTTGACAGGATCCCCCGTCGGGCGCAGGTTGCGAGGTGGGCGCGTCTGCCGGACGCGCGCGGATGGAGGGCGACGATGGGAATGGCAGATGCGGCCGACGGGAACGTCAAGATCGGCAGCCCCTCGCACATGGGGCGCAACCTCGGAATCGTGATCGCGCTCGCGCTCGGCGTGGGCGGCGTGGTGTTCTTCACCATGCACGGGACCAAGCAGGACGAGGCACGGCTGGCGAAGTACGACGCGTTTCGCGCGGCGTACGCCGACAAGTGCAACGTGCCGGCGTTCGCCAAGGAGCAGCCGGAGGTGGTGCGCGATCAGTACCTGACCACGCCGGCGATCCAGGCGGAGATGGAGAAGCAGACCGCCGCGCTCGCCGCCGGCGCGTCGTGCGGCGACGTGGTCAAGGCGCTGCACGCCGTCGACTACGCCGTGCCGCCGCCCGGCCCGCCGCCGCAATAGCGCGGCTTGCGGCAATTTGCCGCAGCGTAAATTGCGGCAATTTGCCGCAGCGAGCTGACCGTCATTTCGCGGCGACCTTGAGCGCCGTCATGATCATGCGCGACGCGCGCGAACGATTGAGCGTGTAGAAGTGAATGCCCGGCACCCCGGCCGCGAGCAGCTCCACGCACTGCACCGTCGCGTGCGCCGCGCCGAGCTGCACGATCGCCTCGGGATCGTGCTGCACCTTCTCCAGCGCCAGCCTGAGCCGCATCGGCACCGTCGCGCCGCACATCCGCGTGATGCGCTCGATCTGCTCGAACGTGGTGAGCGGCATGATGCCCGGCACGATCGGGCAGGTGATCCCGGCCGCGCGCGCACGCTCGAGAAAATGAAAGTAGAAGGCGTTGTCGTAGAACAGCTGCGTGATCAGGAACTCGGCGCCCGCGTCGATCTTGCGCTTGAGGTTGTCGAGATCGATCGCGCGGCTCTCCGACTCGGGATGACCCTCGGGATAGCACGCGCCGCCGATGCAGAACGGCAGCGCGCGCTCGCGGATGAAGCCGGTCAGCTCCGAGGCGTAGCGGAAGCCGTCGGGCGCCGGCTGAAACGACGCCGCGTCGCGCGGCGGATCGCCCCTGAGCGCCAGCACGTTGTCGAGGCCGGCCGCGCGCAGCCGCTCGAGGATCTCGCGCAACTCGTCGCGCGAGTGGCCGACGCACGTGAGGTGCGCCATCGCCTCGATGCCGGTCTCGCGCTTGATGCGCGACACCAGGTCGAGCGTGCGCTGCCGCGTCGAGCCGCCGGCGCCGTAGGTGACCGACACGAAGCCCGGCTCGAGATCGACGAGCTCGAGCAGGACGTCGAACAGCGCGTGCACGCCCTCGTCGGTCTTGGGCGGAAAGAACTCGAACGAGAAGCACGGCGTGCCGCTCTTCAGGCGATCGACGATGCGCATGGCTAGAGAGAAGCTAGCAGGCTACCGTCGCTGCGCGGGCAAAAAAACAGCCGGCGTTGGTGGGGCCACAGGGGGGGGATGGCACCATCAACGCCGGCTCAGAGTTAGAATTGTCGACGCCACCACCACGCCGCAGGGGGGTACAGCATAACAGCGGCGTCGACTCTGTTTTCTTTAAGCTGCCTTTGGGGAGAGTCAAGACGATGATCGAAATTTTCCAGACGGAAGTTGGGATGCTAAGTAATTTCAACGAGTTGATCTGCGACGTCGGCACGCGCAAGTGCGCGGTGGTGGATCCCGCGTACGAGGTCGACCGGCTCTTGCGCGAGGCCAAGACGCGCGGCTGGGAGATCGCTGCCATCCTGATCACGCACACCCATCACGATCACACCGACGGCGCGGAGGAGATGGCGCGCGCGACCGGCGCCCGGCTCTACGTCGGCGCGGGCGAAGCGGACGCCGCGCGCGCGGCCGCGCCCTCGGCCGAGGTGGTGCCGCTCGCCGGCGGCGAGGAGATCCCCGTCGGTGACGAGCGCATCGGCACGCTGGCGACGCCCGGCCACACAGTCGCGGGAATTTCGTACCTCGCCGGCGGCGCGGTGATGACCGGCGACACGCTGTTCATCGGCGGCTGCGGGCGCACCGATTTTCCCGGCGGCGATCCGCGCATCTTGTGGCGCAGTCTGCAGCGGCTGGCGGCGCTGCCCGAGGAGACGCGCGTGTACCCCGGCCACGACTACGGCAAAACGCCGCAGTCGACCATCGGCTGGGAGCGCACGACCAATCCGTACCTGCTGTGCAAGGATGAAGACGAGTTCGTCGCGCTGCGCACGGGCAAGAATCCGCCGCGTCCTATCCGCGGGGCGCGCTGAGCTCGCGCTGCTTCTGCTTCTCGGCGAGCTGCTTGCGAAAGCGGCGCGCGATCGGCGCCTGCACCAGGCGCTGCATGAAGCGCGGGCTCACCGCGACGAGGAATCGCAAAAACTTCATCAGCAGCCCGGGCACGATCATCGCGCGCCCGCGCTCGAACCCGCGCATCGCCGCGCGCGCGCACGCCGCCGCGCTGATCTGCGCCCACTTGGGAATCGCCCCCTCTTCGCCCGCCGCCACGGACTCGAACTCGGTCGCCACCGGCCCCGGGCAGCACTGGCTCACCACGACGCCGGTGCCCGAGAGATCGAGCCGCAGCGACTCGGTGAACCCGGTGACGAAGTGCTTCGACCCGACGTACGACGCCAATCCCGGCGAGAACGCGAACCCGTAGCCCGAGCTGATGTTGAGCACGCCGCCGCGCCCGCGCGCCACCATCGGCGCCACCAGCCGGTGCGTGAGCAGCGCCAGGCTGGTGACGTTGAGCGCGATCAGCGACTCGGTGCGCTTCCAGTCGGCGCGATCGAACGGGCCGAAGTCGCCGACGCCGGCGTTGTTGATCAGCACGTCGACGTCGCCGACGCGCGCGGCGAGCCCGTCGAGAAATCGCCCCGCCGCGGCGACGTCGGCGAGATCGCACGGCTCGAGAAAAACTTTCAGCTTGGCGTGCGCGGCGGCCAGCTCGTCGCGCAGCGCCTCAAGGCGATCCACGCGCCGCGCCACCAGCACGAGCGCGCGCGCTTTCGGCGCCGCCAGCCGCGCCAGCTCGCGCCCGATGCCCGAGGAGGCGCCGGTGATGAGGACCGTCGAGTCGTCGAGCAGCGGCATCTTCCCTCTCAGTTCTTGAGCGGCAGCGTGGTGCACGCCTCGAGCGGCGTCTGGTCGGGACGCTTGGGGCACACGCGCACGAAGCTCGGCATCACCTCGACCATCACGTAGTGGTGCTCGTTGTACAGCGCCAGCACGCGCGGCGGGCACGGGCGCTTGCCGGCGACGCCGCACTTCTGCGGCCGCAGCTCCGCGCCGCCGCCGCCGGTGATCACGTAGTCGAGCGCGCCGGCGCGACCGCGCTCGTAGTGATGATCGTGCCCGCCGAAGAAGATCGTGACGTGGTGGCGCTCGAGCACCGGCACGTAGTCGTGGATCGCCACCGGGTTGTCGCCGTGCAGCCCGGTGGCGTACGGCGCCTCGTGCGCGTAGACGAACAGCGCGCGCGCGCCGCGCCTCTGCGCCTCGCCGAGATCGCGATCGAGCCACGCGAGCTGCTGCGGCGAGCGATATTGATTGGAGTCAAGCGCCGCGAAGTGTACGCCCGCGAGGTCGAAGCTGTAGTAGGTCTCGCCGCCCTTCTCCGTCGGAAAAAAGCTCTGATAGGCGCCGAGCCCGCGCCCGAGCCGCGCGTACTCGTGGTTGCCGACCGCGGGAAAGATCGCGAGCTGCCGCAACAGCGGCGCGCCCACCTCGAAAAATTTTTCCCAGTCGCCCTCGTCGGAGCCGCGGTCGACCAGATCGCCGGTGACCAGCACGAGATCGGGATCCTCGTCGAGCAGCGCGCGATCGAGCGCGGCGTGGATGTCGTGGCCCGAGCGCACGTCGCCGTAGACCACGAAGCGCAGCGGCCGCCCGGCGCCGGGCGCGGTGTGGAAGCGCGCGTCGCCCGCGTCGACGGCGTCGCTCGCCTGCGGCAAATTGCCGTTGGTGGCCAGCGGCGAGGGCGCGCCGCGCGCGGTGACGCGGTAGTGGTACGCCTCGCCCGGCGCGAGCCCGCGCAGCTTGAGCACGTGGTGCGTGCGCGCGGTCGGCTCGGCGTCGGCGAAGCCGTACTCCTCGCTCGCGCCCCAGCGCACCGCGCCGACGGTCGGCAGATCGGTGTCGAACACCACCGTCGCGCCGCGCTCGCCGAGCTGCTGCAGGTACGGCCCGCGGACCAGGCGTGGCCCGTCGGCGCCCGACAGCTCGGCCTCGACCAGCGCCTCGCGTCCGGCGGTGCGCGGGTGCACCTCGATCGCCAGCACGTTTCCGGACGGACGCAGTAAACCGGCGCGAAACGGCAAAATGACGCGTTCCGCTTCCGGGCCGTGATAGTCGGTGGCGAGCGCGGCAGCGCCGGCGCCGGGGTCGAGCCGGCGGCGCGCGATCTCGACGCCGTTCAGGTACGCCGCGAAGCCGTGCGAGTAGCGGATGCGCAGCGTGAGCGTCGCCAGCTTCTGAAGCTCCGCGCCGGCGTCGAAGCGCCAGCGCTGGTAGCGCGTGCCCGCGCAGCCGGTGCCGCCGTCGGGATTGCCGCCCGCGCCGCCGTCGGGCGGCGGCTCCACCTCGTCCCACGCGCGGTCATCGAACGCCGGCTGGTTCCATCCGCCGGGCGCCGCGCCGCACGTCTGCCGCGCCGGATCGCCCGCGCGCACCCACGCGATCTCGCCGGCTCGTGCGAGCGCCGGTGCGCTCAGCACACCGACGGTGAGGACCAGCCGGCTCAGCATCCAGCGCTAGTATGAACTACTTCGGCGCCGCGACCCAATTGATGTCGAGCGGCCCCGAGCGCCGCTGTAGCACCAGGCACTCGCCCGAATCGCAGACCAGCTCGTGGCGCGTCTTGCCGGGGAGGACGACGTAGCTGCCGGGCGCGAGCGCGTGCGGCTT
>DASREC010000593.1:0-9416 GCA_035652295.1 Polyangia bacterium | reverse complement strand
CGGGAAGTTGTGCATCTGGTCGTCGACGCAGACGCCGCACTATCTTCATCGTGCGCTCGCCAAAACGCTCGCGCTGCCGGCCGCTCACGTCCGCGTGATCGCCACGCCGAACGGCGGCGGCTTCGGCGGCAAGTCGGATCCGTTCAACCACGAGATCGCGTGCGCCAAGGCGGCGCTGTTGACCGGCAAGCCGGTGAAGATCGCGCTCACGCGCGAAGAGGTCTTCTACTGCCACCGCGGGCGCCACCCGGTGCTGATGAAAGTTAGAACCGGCGTTCAAAAAAACAGCGACGGGAATTGGAGCATCAGCGGGCAGCACCTGGAGACGCTGCTCGACGGCGGCGCCTACGGCTCGTACGGCGTAGCGTCGACCTTCTACACCGGCGCGCTGCAGACGGTGACCTACCAGATCCCGCGCTACCGCTTTCGCGGCTGCCGCGTGTTCACCAACAAGCCGCCGTGCGGACCCAAGCGCGGGCACGGCACGCCGCAGCCGCGCTTCGGGCTGGAGGTGCAGATCGACAAGATCTGCGAGCGGCTGAAGCTCGATCCGGCGGAGTGGCGCATCCGGAACGCGGTGCCGCCGAACAGCCTGACGGCGAACTGGCTGCGCGTGAACTCGACGGGGCTGGTCAAGTGCATCCAGGCGGTCGTCGACGGATCGCAGTGGAAGACGCGCTTTCGCAAGCTCGGGCGCGGGCGCGGGCTCGGGCTCGCGTGCAGCTCGTACCTGTGCGGGGCGGGGCTGCCGATCTATTGGAACCACCTGCCGCACTCGGGCGTGCAGCTCAAGCTCGATCGCTCGGGCGGCGTGACCGCGTTCTGCGGCGCGACCGAGATCGGGCAGGGATCGGACAACGTGCTGGTCGCGTGCGTGGCGGAGGTGCTCGGCATCGATCCGTTCGACGTCCGCTGCGTCACCGGCGACACCGATCTCACGCCGGTGGATCTCGGCAGCTACTCGTCGCGCGTGACGCTGATGATGGGGAACGCGGCGATCCAGGCGGCGGAGCGCGCGCGCGACCTGCTCGCCGAGGCGGCGGGCGAGAAGCTGGGCGTGCCGAAGCCGCGGCTGGTGTTCGCGGCGCGGCGCGTGTTCGACGCGGAGGATCCGGATCGCGGGATGTCGTTCGTCGACGCGGTGAACCTGGCGGAGGCGAAGTTCGGCACGCTCGGCACCGTCGGCAGCTATCGGCCGCCCAAGTCGCCGGGCGACTACAAGGGCGCGGGCGTGGGGCCGTCGCCGGCTTACTCGTTCTCGGCGGCGGTGGTCGAGGTCGAGGTCGATCCCGACACCGGCTGGATCCGCGTGCCGAAGATCTGGATCGGCCACGACATCGGCTGCGCGCTCAACCCGGTGCTGGTGCGCGGGCAGGTCGAGGGCTCGGTGTACATGGGCCTCGGCGAGGCGCTGATGGAGGAGCAGGAGTACCGGCGGCTGCCGCCCAAGCGGTCGCGCGCCAACGTGCACAAGTTTCCGTCGATGCTCGAGTACAAGAGCCCCGGCACGCTCGACATGCCGGAGGTGGAGACGTACTTGATCGAGGAGCCGGACGCGAACGGGCCGTTCGGCGCTAAGGAGGTCGGGCAGGGGCCGCTCCTGCCGATCATGCCGGCGCTGGCGAACGCGGTGTTCGACGCCGTCGGCGTGCGCGTAGACGAGGTGCCGGTGACGCCGGAGAAGGTGCTCAAGGCGCTGCGCGATCCGGCGCGGCGCTTCGGGCCGGCCAGGTTTCCAGAGATCGCGTGGCCGCCGGCGCTGGTGGTGCCGCCGCCGTGGGAGGGCGGCGACGGAAAGGCGCTCAACGAGAAGCCGCGCAAGCGGGACCAGAAAGACGCCGTGCGGCCATGAGCGCGCGAAAATTTGAACACGCGTTCAAAGTTTTTGGCGCGGCCACGAGCCATCGCGGAGGACGCCCATGATGCGGATGCCGCGGTTTCAGTACTTCGCGCCGCGCGCGCTCGACGAGGCGGCGAAGATCCTCGCCGATTGGGGCGCGGACGCGGCGGTGGTGGCGGGCGGGACCGATCTGTTTCCCAACATGAAGCGGCGGCAGCAGACTCCGCGGCGCGTGATCGGGCTGCGCGGGATCGAGTCGCTGCACGCGCGCGCGATCCACGACGGCGCGGCGAACGGCGCGCGCGGCGGGATCTCGCTGGGCGCGATGACGTCGCTGACGCGGCTCGAGCGCGACCAGGCGGTGCGCGCGCTGTGGCCGGCGCTGTCGAACGCGGCGGCGCTGATCTCGACGCCGCCGCTGCGCAACATGGGGACGCTCGGCGGCAACCTCTGCATCGACACGCGCTGCAACTACTGGAGCCAGAACTTCGAGTGGCGCAAGGCGATCGACTTCTGCCTGAAGAAGGACGGCGACACCTGCTGGGTGGCGCCGGGGAGCGAGCGCTGCTGGGCGGTGGCGTCGTCGGATACGGCGCCGGTCCTGTGCGCGATCGGCGCGGAGGTCTCGCTGGTGTCGGCGGCGGGCGAGCGGCGAATTGCCGCAAGTGAGCTGTTCCACGACGACGGGATCCGGTTCCTGGCCAAGCGGCCCGACGAGATCCTGGCGGCGATCCACCTGCCGGCGCGCGACGAGCGCACGCGCGCGGTCTACAAGAAATTGCGGCGGCGCGGCTCGTTCGATTTTCCGGTGCTGGGCGTGGCGGCGCGCGCGCGGCTGTCGGCGGGCGGCGTGGTGGAGGAGGCGCGCATCGTGCTCACCGGCGTCGGCTCGCGGCCGCACGAGGCGCGCGCCGCGGGCGAGTCGCTCGTCGGAAAATCGCTCGCCGACGCGGACGTGGTGCGGGCGGCGGCGCAGCTGGCGGCGCAGCTGGCCAAGCCGCTCGACAACACCGACTTCCAGCTCGGCTGGCGTAAAGAAATGGCACGCAAGCTCGTCGCTGACGCGCTTCTGGATCTCGCGCGCGGCAGTTGTTAATATCGCGGCCCCATGAACATCCCACCCGATGATGATCCGAATGCCGTCGATCCGAACGCCCTCGATCCCAGCCTCGCGCTGAAGAAGAAGGGCTCCAAGATGCCGCTGCTCGTCGGCCTGGTCGTGGTCGTCGGCGTCGGCGGCTTCTTCGTCTGGAAGATGATGAAGAAGCAGGACGAGCGCAAGATGCACGCGGCGTTCATCCAGAGCTTCGCCGACATCGAGAAGGATGACGTCGGCAAATTCTGGAACTGCATCCTCGGGAAGGAGGTGGACGCGCGGCAGCTCGGGCCCGGGCTCGGCGGCGTGATCACCGGACGCTTCGGCGTCGACGCGAAGAACTATCCGACCAAGGTCCGCGAGGAGTGCACGCCGAAGGCGATCGACGCCAAGCACAAGGTCGACGCGCTCACCGGGCCGCCGGAGTACGCCGAGTCGGTGAAGAAGTACGGCGAGTCGCTCAAGGGGCTCGCGAGCGCGTTCGATGCGTGGGCGAAGATCGCGCCGTCGCAGGTCGCGGACATGGAGATCGGCAAGAAGGTCGAGTCGGATGGAAACGCGTGGCACATGTTCGCCGGCGGCAAGCCGGGGAACGACGTGATCCAGTACGACCAGTTCCTGCATTGCGCGATTCCGGCGGTCGACACGATGAAGGACGGGCAGGCGGTGGTGGAGTACCTGTTCAAGGAGTGCAAGAACCCGGCGTACGCCACGCGCATCAATGACGAGTGCGGCAAGTTGCTGCTCAACGAGATCCCGGGCGCGCCGACCAAGAACATGGCGGCGACGATCAAGAAGCTGGCGGCCGACAGCCGCGAACTGGAGGCGTTCGACGACTGCATGCGCAAGGGGCGCAAGGGCAAGCGGTCGAATGACTTCGGCGACGTGGCCAAGGCGTACAACGACTGGATGGACGCCGGCGCGGACGTGCGGAAGATCGGCAAAGAGGCGCTGAAAGAATAACGATACCGTTGGGCTGAAGATACTACGGTATTCCGGTCAAGAATCGGAAGAATCTCCTTGACCGGGCGGGATCGCGACGCGATTCTGTAGGGCATGGGTAGTGAGCCTGTGCTGCGCTTCTCGGATCCGCGCGACATCGACGAGTTCGTCGATCACCTGCAGAAGTTCGAACGCGGCGAGATGACGCCGGACCAGTTCAAGGTCTATCGCCTCGGACGCGGCACGTACGGACAGCGGCAAGCGGACGTCAACATGCTGCGCGTCAAGATCCCGCAAGGCGTCTTGAACGCCACGCAGTGCGAAGCCATCGCGCGCATCGCCGACGAGTTCTCGCGCGGCTTCGGCCACGTCACCACGCGGCAGAACGTGCAGCTCCACTTCGTCCAGCTCGCGCGCGTGCCCGAGGCGATGCGCATCCTCGACGACGCCGGGCTCACCACCAAAGAGGCGTGCGGCTCGACGGTGCGCAACGTGACCGCGTGCGCGCTCGCCGGCGTCTGCGGCGGCGCTCCGTTCGACGTCACGCCCTACGGCCGCGCGGTCACGCGCCACTTCCTGCGCAACCCGATCTGCCAGGCGCTGCCGCGCAAGTTCAAGATCGCGGTGTCCGGCTGCGGCGACGACTGCGCGCAGGGCGCGATCAACGACGTGGCGCTCCTGGCGATGGTCGAAGACGGCGTGCGCGGCTTTCGCGTGCGCGTCGGCGGCGGGCTCTCGACGTCGCCCGAGGACGCGCATCCGCTCGAGCCGTTCGTCCCGGCCGATCGCGTGCTCGGCGTGATCGAGGCGGTCATCCGCGTCTTCGATCGCACCGGCAACCGCGAGAACAAGAGCCGCGCGCGCCTCAAGTACGTCATCCGCAAATTGGGCATGGACGGCTTCCGCGCCGAGTACGAAAAAGAGCTGGCGCTCGTCGAGCGCGAGGGGCGCGCGGTGAATCCGATCGACGCCTCCGACGAGGTGCGGCCCGACACCGTGCTCCGGCTCGGCGCCGCGCGGCGCGAGTCGGCCGCCGAGGACGGGTTCGCCGAGTTCCTGCGCTCGAACTGCATCAAGCAGCGCCAGTCGGGCTACTTCGCGGTGATCGCGCGGCTCGAGCGCGGCGATGTCACCAGCGCGCAGCTGCGCGGCGCCGCCCGCCTCGCGCGCCAATTCTCCGACGGCACGGTGCGCCTCACCAACGAGCAGAACCTGCTGTTCCGCTTCATCCCCGAGGCCAGCCTCACTGCGCTGCACGCCGAGCTGCTGGCGCTCGGCCTCGGCCGCCCCGGCGCGCGCACCATCTACGACGTCACGTCGTGCCCGGGCGCCGACACGTGCAACCTCGCGGTCACCAAATCGCGCGAGCTGGCGACCGCGGTCTCGGATCGCCTGGTCGCCGCCAACGGCCTCGTCGACGCCGCGCGCGAGCTCGACATCAAGATCTCCGGCTGCCCCAACTCGTGCGGCCAGCACCACGTCGCCGCGTTCGGCTTCCACGGCACCATGCGCCGGGTCGAGGGCACCGCGGTGCCCGAGTACCAGTTGCACCTCGGCGGCGGCATCGACGGCGCGGGCGCGACCTTCGGGCGCCAGGTGGTCAAGGTGCCGGCGCGCCGCGTGCCCGACGCGGTGGTGCGCCTGCTCGAGCTGTATCGCCGCGAGCGCGGCGACGGAGAAAAGCCGCTCGCGTTCTTCCGCCGCGTCGACGCCGCGATGGTGAAGCGGGCGGTGGCCGATCTCGCCGCGTTCGATCCGGCGACCGCGAAGCCGGAGGACTACCTCGACAACGGCGACGACGCGGCGTTCAAGGTGGCCATCGGCCAGGGCGAATGCGCCGTGTAAAACGGTAGCGATCGTGCGATCCTCCGCATCCTAGCCGGTGCGATGCCTCTGCTGATTTTTTCTTCCGTCGTCGGTGCGGCGCTGCTCGCCGCGCTGATCGTGATCCTGCTCGGCAGCGGCCGCGGCGGTCATGTCGACGGCGGGCGCGGCGCGCGGCTGTGGCGCATCGGCCGCTTGAGCGCGCGGCTGTCGGCGAGCTGGCTCGGCGCGCGCGCGCGGCGGCTGTTCGCCGGCAAGGCGCGGCGCGCGCGGCTCGACGAGGCGCAGCGCCTGGCCAACGCCAAACGCGTGGCCGAGACGATGGGCCAGATGAAGGGCGCGTTCATGAAGCTCGGGCAGATGCTCTCCTTCGTGAGCGATCAAATTCCCGCCGAGTATCGCGCCGCGCTGGCGTCGCTCCAGGCGGCCGCGCCGCCGATGGACTTCGCGCTGCTGCGCGACGTCGCCGAGCGCGAGCTGGGCAAGCCGCTCGAGCGCGCGTTCGCCCGCTTCGACGAGACGCCGCTCGCCTCGGCGTCGATCGGCCAGGTGCACCGCGCGCGGCTGCCGACGGGCGAAGAGGTCGTCGTCAAGATCCAGTACCCCGGCGTCGCGGACGCCATCCGCGCCGACCTGTCGAACGCCGAGCTGATGTACCGCATGGCGATGATGTTCTACCCCGGCGTCGACGTCGGCCCGATCGTCGACGAGCTGCGCGGCCGCGTGATCGAGGAGCTCGACTACGCGCTCGAGGCGCGCAATCAGCGCGCGTTCGCCGATCTCTACGACGGCCACCCGTTCATCCGCGTGCCGCGCGTCGTCGACTCGCACTCGACCGCGCGCGTGCTCACCTCCGAGTTCGTCGACGGGCGGCGCTTCGCCGACGTGGTGGCGCTCGACGAGCCGCGGCGCGCGCGCTACGGCGAGATCCTGTACCGCTTCGTGTTCGGCTCGATCCACGGCTTCCGCGTGTTCAACGGCGATCCGCATCCGGGAAATTATCTGTTCGACGCCGACGGGCGCATGGTGTTCCTCGACTTCGGCTGCGTGAAGTATTTCCCCGAAGGCATGGTGCAGAAGTGGAAGTCGCTCTTGCGGCTGCACCTCGACGGGCGGCGCGCCGAGTTTCGCGCACAGCTGATCGCGCTCGGCTTCTTCAAGGCCGACGCGCCCGTCGACGCGGAGGTGATCTACGACTACTTCGGCTACTTCTACGAGCCGTTTCACGAGGACCGCGCGTTCACCTTCACGCGCGAGTACAACGCCAAATCGTTCGGGCTCATCTTCAAGCCCGAGGGGAAGTTCGCCGGGCTGGCGAAGCTGCTCAACATGCCGCGCGACTTCGTGTTCGTGAACCGCATTCAGTGGGGCATCCACTCGATCCTGGCCGATCTCGGCGCGACCGCGAACTGGCACCGCATCGAGAAGGAGCTCTTGTTCCACGAGCCGCCGTCGACGGAGCTGGGGCGCGCCGACGCCGAGTGGCGGGCGCGCTGGCGCCGCGAGCGCAACCTCGACGGCGTCGAGCTGCGCCTCACCCCCGACGGCTGCCGCCCGGTGGACGAAGCCGATGACCGCAAGTCAGTGACCGCTGGTCAGTGACCGCTGGTCGGTGACGCGCGTCAGTCGGAGGACAGGCGGACGGCGGTGAAGTCGGGATTGCCGGGACACGGCGGGTGCAGCTTGCGCACCTCGATCTCGATCTGCGTGCCGGGCCAGCGCTCGCGGATCGCGCTCATCATCGCGCCCGCGAGCCGCTCGAGCAACCGGTGCGCCTTCGACTCGCCGATCTCGACGAGGAGCGCGCACACGTCGTAGTAGTTGATGGTGTCCTGCAGCCGATCGCTCTCGACGGCGCGCGACAGCTCGGCGCGGATGTCGACGTCGACCTGGAACCGCCGCGTCGAGCGCCGCTCCGCCGCGGTGGCGCCGTGCGAGCCCTGAAACTGCAGGTTGCGCACGCGCACGACGCCGATCATTTGTCGTCCTTCGACGTGGTGGCGAACAGGCTCAGCGGCCGCTTGTCGGTGAACCAATAAAGGTACAGGTGATAGACGCCGACGATCAGCGCCACGCCGAGCGCCGCGAAGGTGACCGCGATCGCCACCACCAACATCCACTGAAAGACGATGCGCGCCGGATCCGCCTCGGCGATGCGGCACGCCACCCAGCCGATGCCGCCGACGAAGGTGAGGAGCGTCGCGACTGCGACCAGCGCCAGCACGGCTTTCATGCGCGCGCTATTCGCCGACGCCTTGCAGCTCGGCGGCCTCTTCTTCGGTCATGCGCTCGAGCTTGCGCTTGATCATCTGCCGCTTGATCGGCCCGACGAAATCGATCAGCAGCCGATTGTCGAGGTGATCGTTCTCGTGCTGCATGGCGCGCGCGTACAGGCCCTCGCCCTCGGCGACGAACTCGTTGCCGTCGAGGCCGATGGCGCGCACGCGGGCCTTGAGCGCGCGTTTGACCGGCACGTAGATTCCGGGAAACGACAGGCAGCCCTCGTCGGAGGTCTCCTGCTCGTCGGAGAGCCACTCGATCTTCGGGTTGATGAAGACGATCGGCAGGTCGTTGGCGTCGCCGCCGGCGATCGACGCCTCGACGATGAACAGCTTCACCGGCGCGCCGACTTGAATCGCCGCCAGGCCGGCGCCGTTCTTCGCGTACATGGTCTCGATCATGTCGGCGACCAGCGTGCGCGTGGCGTCGTCGATGGCGCTCACCTCCGCGGTCGGCTGGCGCAGCATCGGATCGGGAAACCGGACGACGGGACGCAACGACATCGAGGGCTTTCTTATCGCGGCAAAACCGCGTTGACAATGCAATATTGTAAACTACGATGACCACCCGTCAAGCCGAGGTAGTCGTTCGATGAGCCCAGATTCTCCGTCGGTGACGCGCTACGCCGAAGCGGCGATGCCGGTGCGCGCCGGACGGGTGACCGTGGTGGTTTATCGCGAGCCCGGCACTCCCGCGGGCACTTCCGAGGCGAAAGAGCACCTGGCGATCGTCGCCGGCGCGCTCGCCGACTTGCAGGGCGAGCAGGTGCTGGCCCGCGTCCACTCCGAGTGCTGGACCGGCGAGACGCTGGGCTCGCTCAAGTGCGACTGCCGCGAGCAGCTCGATCGCGCGCTCGACGCCATCCTGGCCAAGGGGCGCGGCGTGATCGTCTACTTGCGGCAGGAGGGGCGCGGCATCGGCCTCGGCAACAAGATCCGCGCCTACGCACTGCAGGAGCAGGGCGCCGACACCGTCGAGGCCAACGAGCAGCTCGGCTTCGCGGCCGATCTGCGCAGCTACGACTTGGCGGCGACCATCCTCGGCGATCTGGGCGTGCGCTCGGTGGCGCTGATGACCAACAACCCCGACAAGGTCGCGGGCCTCGAGAAAGCCGGCGTGCGCGTGGTCGAGCGCGTGCCGCACTGGGGAGAGGCGCAAGAGCACAACCAGGACTACCTCGCAGTCAAACGCACCAAGCTGGGGCATCGACCATGAATGGCGACTCGATCCGCGCCGCGCTCGCGCAGGTGAAAGATCCACTGTTCGACCGCGACGTGGTGGCGCTCGGCTACGTGAAGAAGGCGGAGGCCGACGGCGCGAAGGCGACCATCGAGCTGCAGTTGCCGACGCCGGCGCATCCGCACCGCGCGCAGATCGAAGAGGCGGTGAAGGCCGCGGCGAAGAGCGCGGGCGCGAGCGAAGTGGCGCTCACCG
>DASREC010000592.1:0-3511 GCA_035652295.1 Polyangia bacterium | reverse complement strand
AGCGTGCGGGCTGCGGCAATTTGCCGCCGCGCGCAGTTTCGCAGGGCGCGTCTGCGCGACCGAGAATGTTTGAGCACGGCGGCAAATTGCCGCAGCCCGCGCGCGAAACGCAGCGCGTACGAACGAGCACGCGCTAAACGGGATCGTCGTGAAAGCGGCGGGTGGTGGCGACGACCGAGCGGTAGTGCTCGGACTCGGAGGCGATGCGGGCGGAGTCCCAGCCGAGGTGCTGGGCGAGGCGCTCGGCGACCTTGGCCGTGGCGGCGAGGCCCTGATCGCGCGCGCGCAGCAGCAGCGGCACGCGGCGGCCGAGCACGTCCTCGACGGTGAACGCCAGCTCCTCCTCGGCCGCGACGTCCACCTGCGCGAAGATGTACGGCAGCTCGGGATCGAGCCGCGCGCCGGCGCTCGGGTCGCGCGCCACGCGCTCGACCACCGAGCGCGCGCGCACGCCGTAGGTGTTGGCCAGGTGCTTGGCCACCGCGCCGTCGACCACGCCGCCCGACGCCAGCTCGTCGGCGAGCGCGGTGACGCCCGCGTAGTCGGTCAGCCCCTCGGAGCCGGGCAGCGAACGCTCGCTCGTCGTCGACGGACCGACGCCGCCGAGCTGCTCGCCCGCGCGATCCACCACCTCGGCGGCGATGCGGCGATACGTCGTCAGCTTGCCGCCGGCCACGGTCACCAGCCCCGGCCGCGACACGATGTGGTGCTCGCGCGACACGTCCGAGGCGTTGGCCACGTCGGCGTCGGGCTTGACCAGCGGGCGCAGGCCCGCGTAGGTCGCGAGCACGTCGTCGGGCGTCAGCTTGGCGTCGGGGAAATAGTAGTTGGCCAGGCCCAGCAGGTACGTCACGTCGGCGCCGTCGGCGCGCACGTCCTCGGGCCGCCCGTCGTAGAACGTGTCGGTGGTGCCGATCACCGTGCGATCGCCCCACGGGATGCAGAACACCACGCGGCGCTTCTGCTTCATCACCACCGCGTGGCGTGTCTGCAGCCGCTGCGCGTCGATGATCAGGTGCACGCCCTTGGACGTGTGCAGGATCGGGCGCTCGCCGGCGAGCTCGCGGACCTGGTCGCACCACGGCCCGGTGGCGTTGACCACGCAGCGCGCGCGCACCTTCACCCGCGCGCCGCCCGATTCGATCTCGGCGCCGACGATGCGATCGCCGTCGGTGAGGAGCTGGACCGCGCGCGTGTAGTTGAGGATCGGCACGCCGAGCGCGCGCGCGTCGAGGATGTTCTCGAGCGTCATGCGCGCGTCGTCGGTCATGCAGTCGTAGTAGAGCAGGCCGCCCTCGAGCTCCTCGCGGCGCAGGCCCGGCTCCAGCTTGGCGACGCGGCCGGCGCGCACCGTGCGGTGCAGCCGCGGCGACGAGAACTTCGAGAGCGCGTCGTAGATCCACAAGCCGACGTCGAGCACGAACAGCCCCGGCTTGTCGCGCTTGTACGACGGCACGAGGAACTCGAGCGGCTTCACCAGGTGCGGCGCCACGCGCATGAGCAGCGCGCGCTCGTTGGTGCCTTCGAATACCAGGCGGAACTGCGCGTGCTCGAGGTAGCGCAGGCCGCCGTGCACCAGCTTCGACGACTTGGACGACGTGCCCGACGCGAAGTCCGACTTTTCGACCAGCGCCACCTTGAGGCCGCGCAGCGCCGCGTCGCGCGCGATGCCCGCGCCGTTGATCCCGCCGCCGACGATCAGCAGGTCGAAGGGCTCCGCCTCCATCCTCTTCAGCGTGGCGGCGCGGTCGCTAACGGGCGGCACGATCCGGCGGACTATAACGCGACATGCCAAAGCGTCAACCGCGCATTGGCGTGATTGACCTCGACCAGCGGCGGAGATAACGTGAAAGGGTTGTACCGAGGTGAAACAGGGGCGGAATGAGGATCGAGCCGGCCACTTGTCCCGTCTGCGGCGTGGAGTTCGATCCGCTGCGCGCGCGCGCGATCGCCGTGCTCGACGGCAAGGTGCGCGCGTACTGCTCGAACGCGTGCAAGGAGCTGAAGGAGAAACGCGAGGAGCCCGCGCCCGAGCCCGCGCCGCCGCCGCGCCGCCGCTCGGCGCTGAAGGCGCTCGGCGTGTTCGTCGGCGTCGGCCTGGCGCTGGTGATCGGCGTGCGCTTGATGGAGCGCAATCTCCCGCGCGCCGCCGCGTCGCTGCCGGTCGCGCCGCCGAAGCCGCCGCACGTGCCGACCACCGCCGAGGCGATGGCGGTGCTCGAGCCGGCGATCGCCGAGACCGATCTCTGGTTTCATCCTTTATATGGGCCGCACCGCCGGCTGCCCGAGCGCAACACGCGCCGCTTCGGCGCCGCGCGCGAGGGGCTGCGTCCCGAGGAGTGCGAAGGCGGTCACTGCGGCGTGGACCTCGGCTCGCAGCGCGGCGAGCCGGTCATCTGCTCGCACGACGGCGTGGTCGAGCGCGTGGTGCGCGACGCCGAGCAGGGCGGCCGCCGCGGTAACGAGGGCCGCTTCATCCGCATCAGTCACAAGGGCGGCACCATCGTCACCTCGTACATGCACCTCGACACCATCCGCGACGATCTCAAGCCGGGCATCCCGGTGAAGGCGGGCGAGCCGATCGCCACCATCGGCGACACCGGCGTCCTGCACTCGGGGCCGCACCTGCACTTCGCCGTCAGCGTGCGCCCGAAGTTCGAGGAGCCCGAGCTGTTCATCGATCCCGAGCCGATGCTGCACCTGTGGCCGCTCAAGGCCGCGCCCGCCGATCCGCCGCCGTCGCGCAAACGCACCGCGCAGGCGCAAGCGGTCGCGCAGGGCGGCTGAGCTACTGCTTGCAGACGCGGTACAGGGCGCCCTTCCACCCGAAGTAGACGCTGTCGCCCCAGACGACGAGCTGGGCGATGACCGAGCTGCTGTCGAAGATCGAGCGCGCGCCCGAGCCGTCTTTGTTGACGCGCGCGAGCCACGAGTGCTCGGCGACGAGATCGGGCGCGTCGTTGGGCGAGCTCGACCAGTAGACCGCGCCGTCGTCGAGAGCGAAGCCCGACATGCGATCGCCGAACGTCGGGTTCGCCGGGTTGGTGATGTCGTAGAGCTCGACCTCGGCGCCGTTCGACTTCGCGAAGCGGCGGATCATGCCGAAGTCGGCGGCGTAGATGAACGAGCCGTCGGCGAGGAAGCGCGAGACGATGCCGCTCACGCTGTTGCTGCCGAAGTTGACGAGCGCCTCGGCCGCGCCGCCGCTCTTGGGCGCGCGCTCGAGCCAGTTGTGTTGTCCGTTGAGGTTGTCGTAGCTCGACCAGTAGACGAACGTCGCATCGGCGGAGATGGCGCGCGTCGGCGCGAAGTTCGAGGTGGTGATCATCTTCGGCGCGCCGCCGATCTTCGGCAGCGAGTAGACGGCGCGCGAGTCGCCGGCGAAGTAGAGCTGGTCGGCGTCCATCACCAGCGAGAGGATGAGGCCGGTGTGGTTGGCGAGCACGGTGGGGTCGCCGCCCGACTTGGACGCGCGCAGCACCACCGAGCGCGGCTGCACGGGATCGCTCTC
>DASREC010000591.1:0-21803 GCA_035652295.1 Polyangia bacterium | reverse complement strand
GCCAGCTCGGCGCGCACCGGCGTCCCGTCGGCGAGGAACATGGTGTACTTCGACGCCAGCGACGTGATCACGCCGCGGAACGTGAAGCGCCCCCAGACGAACAGGATGACCGGCGGGCTGGCCTTCTTGATGTCGTCCTTGCTCGCGCCCTCTTTGAGCTGCACGCGCATGAGCGCGAGCTTTTCGATCTTCTTGGTGTACTTGTCGCGCACCGACTTGCGCTCTTCATACGTGTCGAACTGGAGCGTCACCGCCAGCTGCATCGGCGCCGGCTTGGTGAACTCCGGGTGCGGCGCGTCCGAGAACGCCTTCTCGGTGTCCCACGCGACCGACTTGGTGAGCGAGTACTCCTTGGGGTTGAAGCACACGTCGATACCGTCGGTGGGATCGGCTTTCGTGCCGGCCTTCCCGTCGCCATCGAGGACGTAGATCTTGGCCCGTTCTAGCTTTCCCATGGATCCCCACTCCGTTCGCGCGCGATTTCGATGTGCCGTTGCAGCTCGTCGAAGACCTGTCGCGCGAGGTGTTCGACTTCGTTCGGATCG
Source organism: Polyangia bacterium (assembly GCA_035652295.1). Classification (GTDB taxonomy): domain Bacteria; phylum Myxococcota_A; class Polyangia; order Palsa-1104; family Palsa-1104; genus DASREC01. The sequence continues at coordinate 21,258 of DASREC010000591.1, read as the reverse complement.
TCTTTTTTGCCGCCGCTCTTGCCGCCGCCGCCTCCGCCGCCGCCGTGCGACTCGGCCGCGGGAGCCGACGTCGTCGGCGAAGAGCCCGTCGCCGCCGCGGCCACCTGCTGCGTCGCCGAGGCCACCGAGATCAACGTGAGGTCCGCGAGCGAGACGCGGTCGTCGCTCGCGCCGCCGACCTGCGAAGGCGAGCGCACCGCCTCGACCATCTTGGCGGCGGCTTCGCTCGACGGCGCAGCGGAGACCAGCGGCTGCGACTGCTCGGTGAAGCGGACGCTCGACGAGGACGACGAGGCGCCGCCGCCTTCGGACGGCGCCACGCCGCCGCGGATCAGCTCGAGGAACGGACGCGCGAACTCGAGCGCGCCGTCGAGCGAGCCGGCGGTGCGGGGCTGCTCGGCGCGCGGCGCTTCGGCGCGGCCGCCGGCCAGCGAAACCAGCGGGCGCATCGCGCCCCACAGCGGCGTGCCCGGCGCCGCTTCGGCCGCGGCGTCACCCGCCGACTGCGCGCGCGACGGCGTCCACTCCGACGTCGCCGGCGAAAATCCCGCGCTGCGCGGCCAGGTGAAGCTGCCGCGCGGCATGCGTCCGCCCGGCAGCATCGCGCGGCTGCTCTCGACCGGCGCGCTCGCCGACGGCGCCACGTACTCCGACGGAGCCCCGCCGCGCGCCGCCTGCGCCGACGGGCGCGCCGCGATCGGCGCGCGCTCGCCCGGCGTCTCGAACCCGCGCGGCGCGCTCTCGAGCGAACGCTCGGCGGCCGCCAGCGCCGGCGTCACCAGCGGCGCACGCGCGCCCGGCGACGCCGCCGCGCCCGACGAGCCGCTCGGCCCCGCGCCGCCCGACGTCACGCTCCCCGACGTCATGCTCCCCGACGGCAGCGCGCGTGCCGGCGCCGCTTGCGGCGACGCGGTCAGCAGCGTGCGCGCAGGCGCTCCGCCCGACCACTGCGCCGCGCGACGCGCGCTCGCCACCTGAATCGCCGTCGCCGCCGACGGGAAGGTCGCCACCAGCGACCACTCCTCCTGCGACAGCGCGGCGCCCGGCGCAAAGCTCGCGCTCGCCGCCGCGCGCGGCGCTTCGACGTTCCCCGTCGCCGCCGCGGCCGCCGCCTGCGTCGCGCGCGGAGCGCTCCGCTCGACGGGCGCATCGCCGGTCACCGTCGGCCACAAGTACGTCAGCTCGCCCGACGCGCGCCCGCTCGACAGCGCCGGCAGCCGCGACGGATCGACGAAGTCGATCGACAAGCTCGCCGCGCGCACGCCGATCGAGCCCGCCATCTGCTCGGCCCAGACCGCGATCCCGCCCGGGCGCAGCACGGTCATCGCCGGCGCAGTCGCCGCGCGCGTCTCGGCGCGAGCCGCCGCCGGAGCGCCGCTCACCGCCTGCGCGCTCGCCGTCGCACGCGCCGCCTCGACGGGCGCAGCCGCGATCGAAGGACGCGCCGCCGCCGCGCCCACGCTCGCCGCCGGACGCGCCGCCGGCGAAACCGCGCGATCGCCCTCGACGTGAACGTACTCGCGCGCGGGCGCACGCGCCGGAGCGCGCGACGCCGCGAGGTCGAGCGGCAGCGACGCCGTCGAGCGCACCGCGCCCACGCCCACCAGTCGATCGATGAACTGCGCGATCGCCGCCGGTCCCGTCGGGCGCGCGGCGAGCGCGGTCACCAGCTCGAGCTCGGAGCGCGCCTCGAGCGCCGGACGCGCTTCGAACCGCGCGCGCGGCTCGAACGCGGCCGCGACGCGCGGGGCTTCCGCCGCCGGCGCGCGACGCGTCTCCGTCGGCGGCGCGGGCGAACGAACCTCGGCGGGCGTCACGAGCGGCGCCGGCTGCGCGGCCCGCGCGGCGGCGCGCTGCTGCTGCTCGACGGCGGCCGCGCGCTGCTCGGCGGCGATCGCGCGCGCGGCTTCCATCGTCGGCGCGGGACGGCGCTCGTCGGCGGGCGCGGCCACGTACGCGAACGCGGGCGCCGGCCGCTCGGCCGCGCGCACCGTCGGCAGCGGCTCGCCCCACGCCGCGGCGGCGCGCACGTCGACGAAGCTCGCCAGCTGCTCGGCGCGCATCGCGATCGCGCCCGGCCGCATGGTCTGGCGCTCGGCCGTCATCACCGGAGCCGGCGCGATCGGCGTCGCGGCGCGCTCGGCGGCGGTCACCGTCGGCGCCGGCGCAGGCGCGGCTTCCGCGCGCGGCGGCTCGACCGCGGCGCGCGGCTCCGCCGTGCTCGGCGACGCCGCGATCGGCGACGCCACCGCCGGCGAATCTTCCACCGTCGCAGCGGCCGCGATCGGGCGCGCCTCGACGGTCTCGGGCGCGGGCGCATCCGGCAGCCGCAAGAATTCGCGCGTCGGCGCGCGCTCCGACAGCGGCGGCGCGATCGGCGCGAAGGTCGGCGCGGCCGCGGTCTCGACGAGCGGCGCGTTCGCCGGCTGCGCCTGGCGCGTGAAGGCGACCGGCAGCGCCTCGACGTCGCGGCCCGCCTGCGAGCCGACGAGACGATCGAGAAATTGCGTCAGCCGCGCGGCGGGCGCGAACGGCACCGCGGCTTGCGGCAGCGCCGCCTCGAGCCGCAGGTCGGGCATGCCGAACGGCGAAATCGGCGACGGCGCAGGAGCAGGCGCGGCCAGCTCTGGCGCGGCCATCGCCGGGCGCGTCTCGACGGGCGCCACGAGCGGAAGCGTCGGCGCGACCGGCGTCTCGACGCGCGTCGCTTCGTGCTCGACCGCCGGCGTCTCGACGCGGCGCTGCGGGCGCGCGGCGGCCGGCATCTCCGGCGCGGCCGGCGTGACCCAGACGTAGCTCGCCGACTGAGGCGCGAGCGCGCGCGGCTCGGCGGTCTCCGCCGGCGACGACAACACGCGCAGCTGCGCGTCCACCCAGCTCGCGTGGTTCAGCGCGCGCGCGATCGCCGAGAGCGGGCGCGCCGGCTCGACGGCGGCGGCGCGCGTCTCGAGCGCCTGCGCGACCGCGCGCAGCCCGAGCGCTTCCGCCGCGCGCAGCTCGCGCGTCTCGGCGGCGACCGGCGCCGCGGCGCGCGTCTCGACGGGCGGCGCCGCGATCGGCTGATTCACCGTCGAGGAGGAGACGGGCTCGTAGACTTGCGCTCGCGGCGCGGCCGGCGCATCGACGCCCGCCGCGGTCGGCGCCGTCGACACGGCGCTCTCGATCGGAGGCGAAGCAGTCGCGGTCGACGGCGCAACCGCGGCTTGCGGCGCGGCGGCTTGCGGCGCGATCGGCTCGGGCGCAACGACGATCGGCGGCGCGACCGTCGGCGGCGCGATCGGCGCGGGCGCAGCGACGACCGGCGGCGCGACCGTCGAGGTCGGCGCCGCGGGCTCGGCGCGGCGAGCGTCGGTCGGAGCGCGCTCGGCGGCGGCGACGCGAACCTCGGGCGGAGCTTCGAGCTGCGTGCGCGTGATCGAAGCGCCGCGCTCGGCGAGCGTCGGCTCGGGCGCGCGCTCCGCCGCCGCAGTCTGAATCGCCGGCGCAACGGCTTCGCGCGCGATCGGCGCCGCAGCGGCCGCGGCCTCGGGCGCCGCGCTGCGACGGATCGGCGCCGCGATCGCCGGCTCCTCGTCGAGCTCGTACCACGGCCGCGGCATCAGCATGCCCGCCTGCGGCACGACGCGCGCGACCGGCCGCTCCGCCGACGCCACCGTCGAGCGCTCCGCCGTCCCCAGCCAACCGCCGACGACGCGATCGGCGAATCGCGTGGCGCGCGCGCCGATCGCGCGCACCGGCGCCATGATGCGCCGGGCGAGCTGCGTCGCGGTGCGCTCCGACGCGAGCGCGACGCGCGGCACGAACAGCGGGAGCTGCGACGACGGCGCGGGCTTACTCATGGGGCGCTACTTGCCTTCCTTCGTTTGCGACAACATCACCAGGCCCTCGTGCGCGATCTCGATCGACTCGATCGAAATCTCGTTCTTCGAGGCGTCGAAGTCGGGCCCTTCCCACTTGCAGACCCAGCCGCGCGAGAAGCGCCACTTGGCGCAGCTCCCGTCGGGGCCCTTCTGCGTGATGACGCCCGAGAAGCGCTTGCCCTTGCCGCCGCCCGGCAGGTCGTTCATGAACATGCCGCGCAGCTTGTAGAGCTCCGACATCGCGCCGCAGAAGCCGCGCTTGAGCACGATGTTGGGATACTTGGTGCGGCCGATCAGCTTCCGGGTGGTGCCGTTGAAGCCACCCTCCTCGACCTCGACCACCGCCGCTTCGGACTTGAGGCCCGAGCAGCTGCGGAACGGGTACGAGATGCTCTCCCCGTCGATCTCGACGGTGAAGAAGTAAGCTCCAAACGGCTGTACGCGATCGGCCATGATGCTCCTCCGTTACTCGCCCTGACCTTCCGACGCCTGGTCGCCCATCTTCTGCACGACGTGAAAGATCAGATACTCGGCGGGAATCGCCGGTGCGACCCCGATCTCGATCAGCAGCTTTCCTTCGTCTCGAACTTCGTTGCTGTTGAGCTGCCCGTCGCAGCGAACGAAGAACGAGTCCTCCGGCCCGACGCCGGCGAAGTACCCCTGCCCCCAAAGATCCTTCAAGAACTCGGTGACGCTTCCGGCGAGCCGCTCCCACGTGCGCGGATCGTTCGGCTCGAACACCGCCCACTGCGTGCCCTCCTCGAGGGAGCGCCGGAGCATGATGAACAGCCGCCGCACGTTCACGTAGCGCCAATCGGGATCGTCGGTGCACGTGCGCGCGCCCCAGATGCGGATGCCGCGTCCGGGGAAGCTGCGCATGGCGTTGATGCCGTCGCCGTTGAGCATGCCGAGGTGATCCTCGTTCATGTTCAAGCGCAGCCCGAGCGCGCCGTTGATGACCTCGTTGGCCGGCGCCTTGTGGACGCCCGCCTGCTTGTCGCAGCGGGCGAACACGCCCGCGACGTGGCCCGAGGGCGGCACCATGCGCGCGCCGTCGCCGTTCTGCTGCACGCTAATCCAAGGATAGTAGAGCGCCGCGTAGGACGACTCGAGCCGTCGGCGCCACTTGCGGACCTCCTCGATGTCCTTGGTCGGAGGCGAATCGAGGATGGCGAACCGGTCCTTCAGGTTTTCGCAGATGTTGATCATGGCGTCCTGAATGATCTGGACGTCACGATCCGCCTGCGGTCCCGGAGTCCGGGCATACGCGAGCATCGCGTCGGGCACGCACAGCATCCCGACGGCATCCACGCCGGCCAGCGCCATCAGCCCCGTCCGATTCGTCGGGCCTTGATCGTCCCCGATGAAATCGGCCGCGGTCAGCACATCGATCCCATCCCGTCCACCGGACAGCTTGGTGGGCGGGCCCGCCTGCGGGAGATTGTGCGGCAGAGGCGCCTTCGACTGCAGATCCTCGATGCGAATCAGCTGCGACTCCTCGTTGACCACCCGAGGAACGTAACGCCGAGACAGCGGCGAGATCTGCAGGCCGCGGAACGCCTCTCGGCGATCGCGCAGCGAAGCGTAGATGTCGAACTCGAGGATCTCGAGATAGGTCGGTCCTGCCGCCCGGTACTTCCGGTTGACGGGCGTCGCCGACGCCCAGCGGACCGTCCGATCCTCCACGTCCGTGATGATCACGTAATCGGAATTTTCGCGATCGTAGATGCGGACCAGCGCGCCACGCTCGAAGCCTTTGACGCTGTTGACTCGCGCCTCGCCCGAGCCGACCTCGAGATCGAGCGTGAGCAGCGTGCGCGCGGCGGTCGACTGCTCGAAGCGGACCCAGATGTTGTTGCCCCAACGTCCTTCGTTGAGTGCGCGAACGCGAAGCGTCGGCTTGTCCCAGCCGTCCTTGACCAGGAACTCGCCGCACGAAGGGTGGTCGGCGCCCGGCGTCTCGCCGGTGCGCGGCCGATGCGCGATGCGCACCACGTAGCACGACGAGCCGCCGTTCAAGAAGAAGCCCTCGACGGCGCGGGCCAGGTAGCCTTCGCCCGAGTTGCCGTAGACGTCGACGAACTCGTTCCACCCGCCGAGCAGGATCGGCTCGTCGAGCGGTCCCTTCGCCGCCAGGCCGACGAAACCGGCCACGCGGGTGTCCGAGACCGTGAGCGGTTTGGCTCTCGGCTCTTCCGTAGCCGGGTATACGCCCGGTGGCCTCAGCTCTCTAACCGCCCTCATCTTCCGCTCTCAGCCTCTCTTCCGCGCTTCGTTGATCTCTTTATTGATGCGCGCGATCTCACGAAGCCAGATATGCCGTTCGTCGTGCTCCATCGAAAGAATATCGTCCAGCGCCCAATGAAAATGATACGCCACGTACGCTACCTCCTGGTAGAGCTGCTCCAGGGGGTAGCCCGCTATCCCCCCGAGCCGCCAGCGCGGCCATCACCTCCGCCGAGCAGATCGATATCGAACTCGGTCTGGCACGAGGGGCACTTCGCGTGAACCTTCGGAGCCCCCTCCTCGTTGATGCGACGATAAAACTCCTGCAGGTAGGCCAGGTCCGTCGAGAACAGGTTCTCGATGATCTCGGTGTCGATGTACTTGATCTCACCCAGCCGGACGATCACTCGGCTCAGCAGGATGATCACCAGGTACGCGCGATTGCCCTGAACGCGATAGTCCTGAAGCGGGACGATCTCGTCCTTGGCCGTCGCCAGGCGCATCACGCCTTCACGATGCAACGTCCCCTGAGCGTCGACGAAACCCTTGGGGAGCGTAAACGGATATTCGGTCTGGAAGGCCATCGTCTCGTTTTATCCCCTCCAGCCGGCAGCCGGGTATTCACCCGGCGCCGACCGGATTGGCTTTACGTCCACGCCGACGACTTGTACTGGAACTTCATATCCTCGCAGTACATCTCGGCCTTGACGCGCCGGATGTTCTCCGAGCCCGCTTCCACCTTCTCGGGCGTCAGCTTGAAGATGCCGAGGTGCTCGAAGGTGATGGTGAACAGCTCCGTCTTCAGGTCCGGCGTCAGGTACGTCAGCGAACCGCCGCGCTCCATGTTGTCGCCGTTGTTGCCCTTGATGACGAAGTCCTCGTGCCAGTCGTAGAACTCCTTCGCGTGCGACTCGGCGAGGGTCACGACCAGGTTCGGGATCTCGAGGTGCGCCGGCTCGCGCTCGTAATCGCGCAGCTCGCCGGTCGGGTTGTCGACGACCTTCTGCTTGACCGTGATGGCTTCGATCTTGTTGACGCGCGTGCAGTCGGTCTTGTCGATCACGAGCTTGAAGTTCGACGGCAACCACTTCTTCTGGATCGCCTGGTCGTTCTTGAAGGTGCCGCCCGCGATGTTCGAGCCCGCCTTGGCCACCATGCGCGTGTACTCGGGCGAGAACTTGATCGACATCTTGGCCGCGTCCTTCGAGGCCGCGTCGAGCGCCGGGAAGCCGATCTCGGTGATCAGCGCCTTGAAGAAGTTGAGGCGGGTGTACTCTTTGTAGTTGAAGTCCGCCGTGATGATCGCTCCGTCCTTGCGGACGTAGTTGTGATCGAACGACGCCTTGATCCAGTCGTAGAACTTCGACGACATGCCGGTGCCGCAGTTGACCGTGATGTCTTCGTACTTCACGCCCGCGATGTGCTTCTTGACGATGTGATCGGAGCCAACCTTCTCGCTGACCACGTCGCTGGTCGCGTGACCACCTTCCACCGACGAGACCCAGCCCGCGACGATCCCGTCGAGCTCGATCCCGTACTTGCCTGCTACGTAACCTCTCTTGTCACTCGTAATCGGCATTTCGTCTCCTCCTGTTAAACTTCAGGGCGTGGGCCCCGCCCCCGGGGATGGGGCCCACGCCCCTGATTCCTTTTTGACTACTCTTCCACTCCACCGCCGGCCGGCATCTGGCCGATCCGGAAGATCACGAACTCGGCCGGCTTCACGGGAGCCAGCCCGATCTCGACGATGAGCTGCCCGACGTCGATGACCTCGGGCGGGTTGGTCTCCTCGTCGCACTTGACGTAGAACGCCTTCTCGGGGTTCTCACCCATGAGGGCGCCGTTGCGCCACACGAGCGTGAGGAACGACGAGATGGTGCGCGTCACGCGCTTCCACAGGCGGTGATCGTTCGGCTCGAACACCACCCACTGCGTGGCGCGCTCGATCGACGTCTCCACCATGATGAAGAGACGGCGAACGTTGATATAGCGCCACGACGGATCCGACGACAACGTGCGGGCGCCCCAGATGCGGATGCCGCCGCCCATCATCATGCGGATGCAGTTGATGCCCTTCGGGTTGAGGATGTCCTGCTCACCCTTGGAGATGGTGTACTTGAGGCCGAGCGCGCCGCGGACGATCTCGTTCGCGGGCGCCTTGTGAACGCCGCGCTCGTTGTCGACGCGGGCGTAGACGCCGGCCACGTGGCCCGACGGCGGAACGTACACGTTGCCGCGCTCCGGATCGTAGACCTGGATCCACGGGAAGTAGTACGCGCCGTACTTCGAGTCGCGCGGGCGCGGCAGCTTGTCGACGCCGCCCTGCATGACTTCCGGCGAGTCGAGGATCGCGAAACGATCCTTGCGCATCTCGCAGTGCGTGAGCAGCGCGTCCTGCACCGCCGGCGAAATCTGGCCGGGCGCCGCGACGAGCGAGATCTCGTCGATCTCCTCGAAGCACTTGAGACCCGAGCGCGCGCCGGGACCGTTGTCCTTGCCGATGTAGAGCGCCTCGCCGCCGCCGCCGCCCGTCTTGGGCGCAGCCTTGGGAGCCTCTTTGGCCTTGTCGCCTTCTTTCGCCGGACCCGTCGCCTCGGGCTGCGCCGGAGCAATGTCCAGCGACGCCGGAGCGCCGACGTTGACGACGAAGCAGCGCGATCCACCGTTGTTGAAGAACCCATAAACGGCATGGGCCAGGTGGGTCGACTGCGTGAAGTCACCGAAGGTCTTGGTGTACTGCGACCAGTTGGTGATCAACACGGCCTGGTTGGTGGGTCCCATCATGGATTCCCCGAGGAAACCCACGGTGTTGGTGCCGACCGCCTCGATCGGCTTGGACCCGCGATCTACTTCTTCTACGTAAACGCCCGGTGAGAGATAACTGGTAGCCATTTCTGCCCCTCCTACGGTTATCACCAGAGCGCCACGCTGGTGCCGAGGGTTCGGTTAATACCGATCCCCTGCGGTATGGTTATCGGCGACTCGGTTACAGAGTTGCTAGCGTTTCAACCGATTCAGCTTGTTGAGATCGAAGAAGCGGACGTCCTTTTCCTGAACTCGGCGGATTTCCACATCTCCCGACGGGAAGATGGGAACCGTGGTCCAGCACTGGATGGCCGGCTTCATAGGCTGGTTCAAGCTCGCCCAGAAGCGCGACAGCACGCCCTCGTCCAACTTCTGCGACATCGAGATAGGCAGGTACTGCTCCTCTTTGAACGACTCCCCCTTGAGGTCGGTGCCCGCCACCGTCGGGTGCTCGAGCAGCCCTTTGATCGCACCGCCCATGAGGAGCTGCTCCTCCTCCGGCGTCTGCGCCCACGTCGACACGAGATAGTCGAGCCGCACCCAGAGCGGCATGCGCCGCTCGACCTCGACGGGGCGTCCGTCCGCCCCGGTCACGGTGTCGAGGAACGCGCCGGTGCGGTTCGAGCCGATGCCCTCTTCGTCGAGCGAAATGTTGTAGAGGTAGACGCAGACGGCGGGCAGCTTGCCCTCGATGGCCTCTTGCTTCGGAGCGGCGACGACCAGGTGCACTCGCTTGTAGCCATTCTCCTTGAAGATGGCTTGCAGGAGTTGCCCGATCGTCTCGCCCGCTTCTTTGATGATGTGATGCTGCGCCGTCAAAAGTGTCCCCCAGCGGTTGGTCGGTGGCCCGGCAGGCGCTCAAGAATAGGGGGCGCGAAAAACGAAGTCAATTGGAATTCCGACGTCTTGCTGTTGTGACGCGTGCTAGTGTAAAACGTCGCGCAAATGGAACTCAAAGTCGTCAGCGAGCCGCCGCGCACACCGCAGCTGAAGCCTCCCGTCGACGAGCGGACGCTCACTCACCGCCACGTCCTGCGCGGCGAGTTCTGGCGCAAGATCCCCGCGTACGCCGAGGTCTCCGAGCGCGACTTCCTCGATCACAGGTGGCAGGCGAAACATTCGATCACCAACGTCCCGAAGCTGCTGGCGGCGCTCGGCGACCTGGTGACGCCGCAGTTCATCGAGGACGCGTCGGTCGGTTTTCAGCGCGCGCCGATGAGCGTGCGCGTGTCGCCGTATCTGTTGTCACTGATCGACTGGACCAGCCCCTATCAAGATCCGCTGCGCGTGCAGTTCATCCCGCTCGCGTCCAAGCTGCTCCCCGATCATCCCAAGCTCGGCCTCGACTCGCTGCACGAGCGCGCCGACTCGCCCGTCGACGGGCTGACCCACCGCTACGTCGACAAGGCGCTGTTCCTGGCGCTCGACACCTGCCCGGTCTACTGCCGCTTCTGCACGCGCAGCTACGCGGTCGGCATCGACACCGACGAGGTGGAGAAATTCCACGTCAAGGCGCACGCCGATCGCTGGCAGAAGATCTTCGCCTACGTGCGCTCGCGCCCCGAGCTCGAGGACATCGTGGTCTCGGGCGGCGACGCCTACCAGCTGCGCGCCGAGCAGATCAGCGAGATCGCCGACGCGCTGCTCGCCATCGACAACGTGCGCCGCATCCGCTTCGCCACCAAGGGTCCGGCGGTCATGCCGCAAAAGATCCTGACCGACGATCCGTGGCTCGACGCGATCACGCGCGCCGTCGAGAACGGCCGCAAGCTGCACAAAGAAGTCGTGGTGCACACCCACTTCAACCATCCGAACGAGATCACCGGGATCACGCAGGATGCGATGAATCGGCTGTTTGAGCGCGGTATAACGGTCCGCAACCAGGCGGTGCTCCAGCGCAAGGTGAACGACGGCGTCGACACCATGAAGCTCTTGGTGAAGCGCCTCGGCCACATCAACGTCCACCCCTACTACGTCTACCAGCACGATCTCGTGCGCGGCGTCGAGGACCTGCGCACCACGCTCGACACCGCGCTCATGCTCGAGAAGCACGTGCGCGGCTCGACGGCCGGCTTCAACACGCCCACGTTCGTCGTCGACGCGCCGGGCGGCGGCGGCAAGCGCGACGCGCACTCGTACGACTACTACGATCGCAAGACCGGCGTCTCGGTGTTCACCGCGCCGTCGGTGAAGCCGGACAAATATTTTCTCTACTTCGATCCGATCGACGAGCTCGCGCCCGAGTCGCAAGCGCGCTGGGCGATCCCCGCCGAGCAGGAGCGCATGATCGCCGACGCGCTCGCCGCCGCGCACGCACGCCTGCGTTGAGTAGGTTCGCGCGGCACTTTTTCGTGTGCGTGAACGAGCGGCCCGTCGGCGGCAAGCCGTCGTGCGGCACGCGCGGCGGCCACGAGATCCTGAGCGCGCTGCAAGCCGGCCTGGCGTCGCATCCGGAAGTCTGGTCGAGCGTGGCGGTGAGCGCGGCCGGCTGCCTCGGGCCGTGCTTCGACGGGCCGACCATCGTGGTCTATCCCGAGGGCGCGTGGTACGTCGGCGTGCGCGTCGAGGACGTGCGCGAGATCATCGACGAGCACATGGTGGGCGGCCGGGCGGTCGCGCGGCTCGTTTATGAGTGGCCGGCGGCCGATTGATTGCTAGAACCTAATTAATGATGCCGCCGAAGCTCCACGTGACGCTCGGCCTGGCGGCGCTGGCGGTGGCGGCGATCGCGTCGCCGAGCTCGGGCGACGAGCGCGCGCCTCATTGGATCCGCGCCAACTTTCACGCGCACGCGGCGCGCGATCGCGTCGGCGACGACGGCGCCGAGACGCCGCTCGCGCTGCACCGCGCGCTGCGCGCCGAGGGCTTCGACTTCTCGGTGCACTCGCCGCACTCGACGGTGAACACCGGCGCCGACGCCGCCGCCAACTTCCACGCGCAGCGCGCCGCCGAGGAGAAGCTCGAAGTCCCCGGCCTCACCATCGCGCTCGGCGAGGAGCTGACGGTCGCGCCCGGCCCCAACTATCAATCACGCACGCAGGTGCTCGGCCGCTCGGCGCCCGGCAACCTGAACCACCTGACGGTGCTCGGCATGACCGAGCTGGTGCCGTCGGGCACGCCGCTCGCCGCCGCCTGCGATCGCGTGCACGCCGACGGCGGTCTGTGCATCGTCAACCATCCCGGCCCCGGCCCGATGATGTGGGAAGAGGGCCTCTGGGAGTCGCCGCAAAATCGCGGCAAGGTCGACGCGCTCGAGGTCTACAACGGCCAGGCGCTGTCGGCGATCGCCATCGACTTCGAGTCGCGCTACCGCGAGGCGACGGCGTACGGCGGGCTCGGGCTGCACATCGCCGCGACCACGGGCGCCGACACGCACGGCCCGAAATCGGTCGAGCGCGCCCGCTCGCGCCTGGCCGGCCTCGGCTCCGCCGGAAAATTGCTCAAGCTGGTGATGCCGCGTCCCGCCGAGCCGCGCCCCGAATTATCCGCGGCCACGCTGGTGCGCGCCGCGAGCGCGTCGCTCGCCGACGTGATCGCCGCCGTCCAGGCGCGCCGCACCGTCGCCACCTACGAGCTCGGCAAGCTCACCGTCGAGTGCCGCGGCCTCGGCGAGGTGCGCAAGACCGGCGACGTCGATCTGAAGATCGCGTTCTCGCGCAAGCTCGGCGAGGTCACGCTTTACCGCGAGGGCTCGCCCGTGCGATCGTGGCTCGACGTGAGCGAGGCCGAGTACAAAGAGACGGTCACGCAGCCGACCGCGTACGTCTGGACCGCGCGCGACGGCGCCGGCCGGCTCACCACGTCGGCGATCTGGTTCGAGCCGGGCAAATAAATGGCGGAAGAAAAGTTTCCCAACGAAGAGGTCGAGAAGCTCAAGGTGCTGGCGCGCGTCGAGGAGACGTTCCCCGACGCCGACGCGTGCGACGCCTGCGCCGAGGCGCGCCGCGCTTCCGGCGACCCGACCGATCTGTGCAAGGCGCACCTCCAGCGCATCTACGGAGTCTAGCGTGCAAGAGCTGGTCGACGCGGTAAAGGCGGGAGACGCGGAAAAAGTCCGCGAGCTGCTCAAGGCCGATCCCTCGCTCGCCGCCGCCAAGAAGAACGACCTCTCGTTCCTGCTGCTCGCGCTCTACGCCGGAAAGCCGGCGGTCGCCGACGAGTTCGAAGCCGCGGGCGCGCCGATCGGCCTGTTCGAGGCGTGCGCGCTCGGCCGCGCCGAGATCGTCGAGCAGCTGGTCGCCGCCGACGGCGAGCTGGTCAAGACCTACTCGCCCGACGGCCACTCGCCCCTCGGGCTGGCCTGCTTCTTCGGCAAGACCACCGTGGCGATGCTGCTCATCGAGCGCGGCGCCGACGTCAATGCTGCATCGCAAAATAATATGCAGGTGCGCCCGCTGCACTCGGCGGTGGCGCGCCGCTCGCGTTCGCTCATCGAGCTGCTCATCGCCCGCGGCGCCGACGTGAACGCCAAACAGCAGCACGGCTACACCCCGCTCCACGGCGCCGCCGCCGTCGGCGATCAGGAATTGATCGAGGTGCTGGTGCAGCACGGCGCCGACAAGCGCGCGCAGTCGGACGACGGCAAAACGCCGCACGCGCTGGCCGCCGAACGCGGCCATTCGGCGATCCTCGCGCTTTTAGCCTAGAGAACGGCGCGGCGGCCGTAGAGCCCCTGCGCCTTCATGACGGTGAACGCGGTCATGTTGACGATGGTCTCGACCGGCGCGTTGCGCGGCAGCACCGTGATCGGCGCCTGCACGCCGAGCAGGATCGGCCCCACCGCGATCGCCCCGCCGAGCGTCGCCATCAGCTTGTAGGCCACGTTCCCCGCCGCCAGGTTCGGGAAGACGAGCACGTTGGCCGCGTCGGTGAGCCGGGTGAACGGGAAGCGCTCCTTCAATTCGTCCACCATCAGCGCGGTGTCGGCCTGGAGCTCGCCGTCGATCTCGAGATCGGGCCGCGCTTTCGTCACCAGCTCGACGGCGCGCGCCACCTTCTCCGACTCGGGGTGCTGCGCCGAGCCGAAGTTGGAGAACGAGATCATCGCCACTCGCGGCACGATGTTGAACTCGCGCACCGCGTCCGAGACCTGCACCGCGATCTCCGCCAGCGTCTCGGCGTCGGGATCGATGTTGACCGTGGCGTCGGCGAAGAACTTCACGTCGCCGTTCTTGAGCACCATGAGGTACATGCCGGTGGCGCGCTTGACGTCGCCGCGCGTGCCGATGATCTGCAGCGCCGGGCGGATCGTCTCGGGGAAGCTCATCGTCAAGCCCGACACCAGCCCGTCGGCGTCGCCCGACTTCACCATCATCATGCCGAACGGGTTGCGCCGGCCCATCACGCGGCGGGCGAACTCGCGCGTCACGCCGCGCCGCTGCCGGAGCGCGAAGAACTCGTCGATGTAGCGATCGTAGTGATCGTACTCGCGCGGCGTCACGATCTGCACGCGCTCGGCGAGATCGCCCAGCTCCAGCTCGGCGATGCGCTGCGCGATCTGCTTCTGCGAGCCGAGCAGGATCGGGTGCGCGATCTCCTCGTCGACGATCTGGCGGCACGCGCGCAGCACCTTCGGCTGCTCGCCCTCGGGGAAGACGATCTTGCGCGGCGACTCCTTCGCGCGCGAGACGATCCGCCGCAAGACCGCGTGCGAGCCGCCGATGCGCCGCTTGAGCGCGTCGCGGTACTCGTCGAGATCGAGCTGCACGCGCGCCACGCCCGACTCCATCGCCGCGCGCGCCACCGCCGGCGCGACCCACCACAGCACGCGGCCATCGAACGGCTTCGGGATGATGTAGTCGGCGCCGAAGTGAAACGTCTTCTGCCCGTACGCCTCGGCCACGCTCTCGGGCACGTCCTGCTTGGCCAGCTCGGCGAGCGCGCGCGCGGCGGCCACCTTCATCGGCTCGTTGATCTCGCGCGCGCGCACGTCGAGCGCGCCGCGGAAGATGAACGGGAAGCCGAGCACGTTGTTCACCTGGTTGGGAAAGTCGGAGCGCCCCGTCGCCATGACGAGATCGTTGCGCACCGAGCACGCCTCTTTGTAGCCGATCTCGGGATCGGGATTGGCGAGCGCGAAGACGATCGGCCGATCGGCCATCGACGCCACCATCTCTTTCGTCACCACGCCGCCCTTGGAGCAGCCGAGGAACACGTCGGCGCCGCGCATGGCGTCGGCGAGCGTGCGCAGCTCGGTGCGGCGCGCGAACTTTTCTTTGTAGCGGTTCATGTTGTCGCTGCGCCCGGCGTAGACCACGCCGGTGGAGTCGACCAGCGTGACGTGCTCGGCCGCGACGCCGAGCGAGAGGTAGAAGTTGGCGCACGCGATCGCCGACGCGCCCGCGCCGTTGATCGCCACTTTGACGTCTTCGATCTTCTTGTGCTGGATGACGAGCGCGTTGAGCAGCGCCGCGCCGGAGATGATGGCGGTGCCGTGCTGGTCGTCGTGGAACACCGGGATCTTCATGCGCGCGCGCAGCGCCTCCTCGATGACGAAGCACTCGGGCGCCTTGATGTCCTCGAGGTTGATGCCGCCGAACGTCGGCTCGAGCGCGGCGACGACCTCGATCACCGCCTGCGGATCCTTGACGTTGATCTCGATATCGAACACGTCGATGTCGGCGAACTTTTTGAAGAGGCAGCCTTTGCCCTCCATCACCGGCTTGCCGGCCTCGGGGCCGATGTCGCCGAGGCCGAGCACCGCGGTGCCGTTCGAGACGACGGCGACCAGGTTGGCGCGCGCGGTGTACTCGTAGACCAGGTTGGGATCGCGCGCGATCTCGAGGCACGGCTCGGCGACTCCGGGCGAGTACGCGAGCGCGAGATCGCGCTGCGTGAGCAGCGGCTTCGAGGGCGTCACCTCGATCTTTCCGCGGCGTCCCTGCGAGTGGTAGTCGAGCGCGTCCTGCTTGCGGATCATGGCGAGTCTCCGTCGAGGAAGGGGGCAAAGCATTGCGCGCGTGCGGGCAAAGATCAAGCGAGCGTGCTATCGATTGAAGGTGCGGCTCGTGGGGTGGGTGATGGCGATCATGTGCGCGGCCACCGCCACGGAAGGCGCCGCGCGCGCCGCCCCACCGAGCGCGCACCTCGAGTTCGTGCGCTTGCCCGGCGCGGAGAAGTGTCCCGACGAGGCGGCGGTGCGCGAGGCGGTGGCGGCGCGGCTCGGCTACGATCCGTTTTCGCCGGCGGCGGAGTCGGCGGTGTCGGTGATCTTCGGGCCGAGCGGCCACGGGCTGCACGCGCGCATCGAGCTGGTCGACGAGCACGGCGAGGTGACGCACGCGCGCGAGCTGACCGCGCGCGGCACGGCGTGCGATCAGCTCGCGTCGACGGTGGAGCTGTCGATCAGCATGGCGATCAATCCGCTGGCGTTCGCCGAGGAGCTGGGCGCGCTGCCCGAGCGGCCTCAGGCGACCGAGGTCGCGCCGGCCAAGACCGAGCCGCAGGCGAGCGGCGAAACGCCGCAGGAGCTCGAGACCGCCACGCCGATCATGCCGCCGATTCCGCCCGCGCCCGCGCCGCCCGCGACTGTGGTCAAGCCGGCGCCGCAGCCGCCCAAGCTGCGGCCGCGCATCGGCACCGGCTTCATCACCGCCGTCGGCACCGCGCCGACGGTGGCGTTCGGCTTCACGCTGCACGTCGGGCTGCGCGCCAGATATTGGTCGGCGAACGTCGAGATTCGCGCGGACGTCCCCGCCAGCGCCGCCACGCCCAACGGCGGCGGCGTCTCGACCGGCCTCTACGGCGCGACACTCGTGCCCTGCTTCCACTACAGCGCGTTCGCCGCCTGCGGCCTGTTCACGGTCGCCGCGATGGTCTCGAAGGGCGAAGGTTTCGCGCTCAGCTTCGAGCGCTCGTCGCCGTACGTCGCCGCGGGCGTGCGCGCCGCGCTCGAGATTCCGCTTGGCCGCATTTTTGCTGTGCTCATCGCCGCCGACCTGGTGGCCCCCATCGTGAGCACGGTCCTGATCGCCAACGACACCCAAGTCTTCTCCACCCCACCCGTCGCCGGCGTGTTCCAGTTCGCCGGCCTGGGACATTTTCGATGACGGATCCATCACAGCGATCCCAATCGCCTGTCGTGGAGAAAGCGGAGGCGGTCGCCTGCGAGCCGTCTGCGCCGATGGTGGCGCAACCGTTCGACGACTTTCGAGCCGTGTACGAAGCCGAGTTCGACTACGTGTGGCGGACCTTGCGACGCCTGGGCGTGCCCGAGCGCGACCTGGAGGACTTGAGCCACGACGTGTTCGTCGCGTTCTATCGCTCGCGCGCCGGCTACGATCCGTCGCGGCCACTCAAGCCGTGGCTGTTCGGCATCGCGTTTCGCGTGTCGTCCGATTTTCGCCGGCGCGCGCAGCACCGCTACGAGATCCCGAGCGAGCACGAGGCCACCGACGACAAGGCGAGCGCCGAGGAGCAGGTGTCGCAGAACGAGCAGCGCGCGCTGGTGATGCGCGGGCTCGAGGCGCTCGAGCCGGATCGGCGCGCGGTGTTCGTGATGCACGATCTCGACGGGCACTCGATGCCGGAGATCGCGCAGGTGCTCTCGGTGCCGCTCAATACGCTATACTCGCGGTTGCGGCTGGCGCGCGAGCAGTTCGCGCAGGCGGTGCGGCGGCACCGGCGCCGGCGAGGGCATGGGACGGCGGACGATGAGTGACAGCGACTTGAGACCGCTCGATCCGGAGCTGGAGGAGCTGCTCCAGGCCGAGCGCGGCGCGTCGCCGCCGGCGGGAGCGCGCGAACGCGTGCGCTCGCGGGTCATGCTGTCGGTCGGGCTGGCGGCGGCAGGCAGCGTCGCGGCGGGCGTCGGCAAGGCGTCGGGGGCGCACGGCGCGCTGCTCAAGGCGGCGCCCAAACTTTTGTCGCTGCCGGCCAAGCTGGTGATGTGCGTCGCCGGCGTCACCGCCGTCGGGCTGGGCGTGCACGTCGCGCGCAAGGCCACTCAGCCGGCCACCCGCGTGCAGCACGCGCGCAACAGCGCGACGGAAAAATCGTCCGCGCCCGTTCCGCCCGCGCCGCTCGAAGCCGCGCCGCCCGTCGCGCCGGCGATCGCGCCGGTCGCTCCGTCGAGCGCGATCACGACGGCGAACGCGATCGATCCCGCGCCCGCGGCGGCCGAGCCGTCGCGCTCGCGCGCGCTCGCGCACAAGGGCGAGCCCGTCGACGAATTGCCCGCCGAGCGCGCGCTGCTCGAGCAGGGGCGCGCCGCGCTCGGCCACGGCGACGCCGCGCGCGCGCTGGCCGCCGTCGAGCGCCACCAGCGCAAGTTCCCGCGCGGACAACTCGCCGAGGAGCGCGAGAGTCTGTGGATCCGTGCCCTGGTCGCCGCCGGTGAGCCCGACGCCGCTCGCGAGCGGGCCGCCGACTTCCGCGCGCGCTACCCGCGCAGCATCTTCCTCCCCGTCGTCGAGGCCACCGTCAAGCCGCTGCCATGACCCGCGCGCGCGTCGCGTTTGCGGCGCTCGCGCTTGCGGCGTGCACCGACCGCGAGGTGATCGGCGCGAACGGCGACGGCCGCTGGGTCGAGCTGCGCCTCGGCGTCGCGCGGCAGGACATCGATCTGTTGTTCGTCATCGACAACTCGCCGTCGATGGCGCCCAAGCAGGCCGAGCTGGCGCGCCGCTTTCCCGATCTGCTGGCGCTGCTCGGCTCGAACGCGCCGAACGGCCAGCCGGCGCACTTTCACGTCGGCGTGGTCACCACCGATCTCGGCGCGCAGTCGTTCAACCTCGGCAGCCAGTGCCGGCCCGGCGGCGACGGCGCGCGGCTGCAAGCGCTCGGCGCCGCGGCCACGCCCGACTGCCGGCCGCCGACCGGCGGCGCGCGCTTCATCGACTACGATCAGCTCACCGGCAGCGGCAATTTGCCGCAGGGACAGGACCTCGCCACCACGCTGCGCTGCCTGGCGCAGGTGGGCGACGCCGGCTGCGGCTTCGAGCAGCCGCTCGAGGCGGCCTACCTCGCGCTCTCGCCGCCGCCGGTCGGCCCGCCGGAGAACGCCGGCTTCCTGCGCGACCAGGCGCTCCTGGCGGTGATGTTTCTCACCGACGAGGACGACTGCTCGGCGCCGCCCGACGGCGACCTGTTCGATCCCAACGCCGTCGGCACCTACGGCCCGCTGCTGTCGTACCGCTGCACCCAGTTCGGCCTCGAGTGCGGCACGCCGCCCGCGCCGCCGCCCTACGGCGTGTCGACGCCGCCGCTCGACCCCTGCGTGCCGGTCACCGACGGCAAGCTCTACTCCGTCGGGCGCTACCTCGATTTCTTCCGCCTGCCGAAGAGCGCCGGCGGCGTCAAGCCGTTTCCCGGCGACGCGTTCCTGTTCGCCGTCGCCGGCCCGCCCGCGCCGGTGATGGTGCTCACCGCCAACCTGAAGGCGCCGCCCGGCACGTACGTGCCGTGCGCCGGCCCCGTCGACGGCGTGAATTGCGGCACCGTGCTCCAGCACTCGTGCGTGTCGGTCAGCGACAGCTCGTTCTTCGCCGATCCGGCGGTGCGGCTGGCGGCGGTGGTGTCGGCGACGCAGGCCAAGCTCGGCGCGTCGATCTGCGACACCGACTATCGCCCGGCGATGATGGATCTCGCCGCGACGGTGACGTCGTTCCAGGCGGGCAACGGCTGCATCCCGGCGGCGCTCGGCGATCCGACGCAGCCCGACTGCCAGGTGAGCGACGACGTCATGAACCCCGACGGCACCGTCGCGTCGCACCCGCTGCCGTGGTGTCCCGACGCGCACGACGCGCCGCCGTGCTGGCGCATCGATCCCGAGGGCAACTGCGCCGCGGTGCTCGACGCCGCCACCAACATGCGCGCGCATCCGCAGCTGGTGATCGATCGCGCCGCGCCCGCGCCGGCCGATTCGGTGCCGCACGCGCGCTGCGTGATCGCGCCCTGACGCCGACGATATCGTCAATCGCGCTTGCATGAGATGAGCGTCGTGGATCAATATCCCGCCTCTATGCGTAGCCTGCCGCTCGTGCTGCTCCTCGCCGCCGGTTGCGGCGCCGTGGGCATCAACCCCGACGCCGCCGCGCTCGCCAACGCCGGCTGCCGCGCGCCGGCCGCGTGCTTCTCGACGACGTGCAGCTGCGTGCGGCCGCTGCCGGGGCAAAAAGATCCCTGCCAGCGCGACTGCGTGTTCACCATGAGCACCGACATGCCGACGTGCGAGTGCGTGATGGGCGACGTGTGCATCGAGCCGGCGCAGGAGTGCGTCGGCCGCGCGGTCGCGCCCTGCCCCGGCGTCGGCGCGCGCTGCCTGCCGGCGGGCTCGAGCTGCGCGTCGTCCGCGGCCGGCGATCCGCCCGACGTCGTTGGCGCCAATTCCGGCGATCCCGACGCCGGCCCGACGACCGAGCAGCGCTGCCCCTACGTCGACGACGTGTGCTGCCCGGGCATGACCGAGCCGATCGATCTCGGCGTCCTCGACGCCAACCTGGATCAGAGCATCGGCGACTAGCGCCTACTATTAATAGAGGAGCAGGCGATCGAGGTTCTCGCGCTCCCACAGCCGCGCGCGATCGAACTCCTCGAAGATCGCCTCTTCGGCGAGAAACTCGGGCGTGTGAAACTGCCGCCGCCCGCCCACCACCGGGATGTCGTGCTTCTGGTGCAGCATCTCGTGGTAGACGATCCACTCGACGAACAGCCGCGGCACGAACGGCCGATCCAGCGACGGGTGGATGCGGATCAGCCGATCCTCGACGGAGTACGACCCCATCTTGATCGAGTTGCGCCGCCGCTTGCGCGCGCCCGGCGCCTGGCGCTGGCCCCACGTGATGCGCGCGTCGATGCAGCCGGCGAAGTAGCGCTGGTTGAGCGAGTCGTAGATCGCCAGCAGGTCGTGCACCTCGCCGCGCGTCTCGATGGTGACCGAGACCGGGCGCGAGCGGCGCGCGCGGCGGATCTTGCGCTGGTTGATGTCGATGAACTGGCCGAGCAGGCGCGACGCCTCGCGATCGTTGAGCGCCACGTAGCGGCCGAGCGCGCGCACCACCTCGTCCTCGGCGTGCAGGAACATGTGGTGCAGCCGCAGGCGGAACAGGCCCTTCTCGCGCTTGACCGAGATCATGGTGTAGCGGTTGTCGGTGACGGCGAGCGCCAGCCGGCCGTCGGGGACGTGCCGCGCGATCGAGACCTCGAGCGCCTTGCGCGCCGAATCGTCGTCGCTCGGCGTCGGCTCGGGCTCGGCCACCGCCAGGCGCGAAGCCCGGCGCGGCGCCACCGGACGCGCCACCGCCACCGAAGGAGAGCCGAACCAGAACGAGGTCTGCTCGAGCCGCGTCACGTGTCCCTCCGCCTTAGAAAAGCCATGCGATTACAGTCACTCACCAAGCCAGTCGCACGACGGAACCGGGGTAAAAGT
>DASREC010000590.1:0-14951 GCA_035652295.1 Polyangia bacterium | reverse complement strand
GACGACGTTGGCCGGACACACCATGGTGTTGGCCTCTTCGGTTTCGCCGAGCGGATCCATTTCGCCGCCACAGCCCGCCGCCAACACTGCACATAGCAATAGTCGACGCATCAGTGCACCTCGCGCCGTTTACGTTTGAATAGCGTCAAAGCGGGCAACAGTAGCAGAAGCGCGAGCGCGTACGGGCGCCGCGACGGCGCGCGCGCTGCCGAGGCTTCGGCGAGCGGCACGCGCGCGATCTTCACGTCGTCGCCGAGTGAGTCCATTTTGCAATCGCCGTCGACCACGCCCAGGTCATCACCAGCGGCCCCGCGCCCGCGGCCGGCGCGGTCCAATTGAAGGTCCACGACGCGCGATTGACCGTGGTCTTGTCGCTGATTGAAAACACCGCGTGGCAATCGCCATACATCATGGTGGTGCCACTTGCGACCATGGGCAGCGCGCTCGGGCACGCGTCCGCGCTCTGTCCACTGTCCGAGGCCAGCACGCCGGCCGGCTTCGCCGACGAATCCTCGACGGCGGCGGCCATGTTGTTGAGGTTGCCGTTCGTCGACGCCGCGCAACCGCTCAGTCCCTCGTGCTCGTGGAGCAGCTGCACGGTGACTTGATAGAGCTGTCCCGCTTCATAGAGCGATTGACCGCTCATGGTCGGCATGACCGGATTGAACGCCACCTGCACGTCGATTACGCCCTGTTGTTGTTGGTCACTGATGTGGCAATTGGCGCAAGTAATGTAGTAGTCGCGCCCGCCGCCGGTGCCGATGACTCCGCCGCTGCCCGGCGCGATCGCGTTCATCGCGCCCGGCGCCGCGTTTCCGCCGTTGGCCGGATCGTACCAGAGCTCCGCCGAGTCCCACGCGCGCGCAGCGACGGGAAACAAGAGGACGGCGGCGATCGCGATGCGCTGCATGTTCGCCTCCCTCCTCAATTGAGCGGGTCGCAGACCGCGCCGAGCGCTGCGCCCGACAGCCAGTTTTTTATGGTCACATAATCGGGATCGTTCTTATCGGCAAAGAGATGAACCCCATTGTGGCTCTTGCCGCCATTGACCGGCTCCAATAGCAGGTCGCTTTGATCGGGATTGGTGAACCCGAGCATTTGCGCGCGCGCGCTGTCGAAGTTCATCTGCCACTCGGTGGCCGTGTGCGCGCTCGCGCCGTGGCATTGAATGGTGCCGGAGCCGACCTGCTCGAGGTTCTGCGGCGTGGTCTCCGCGCAGCTCGCCAGCGGCGGCACCATCTCCGAGTTCCGTCGGCGCCCGCGGGCGAACACGCGAAACAGCCGCGAGGAGTCGCTCGCCTTGGTGCCGTGACAGTCCATCATCGCGCAGCCGCGATCGAGGATCGGCTCCACCTTGCATTTGAAATAGTCGAGATCGAGCGCCGGCAGCGGAATCGGGCCGACCGGCGGTTTGTGGACTGTGGTGCCGCAACGATTGTTGTCTGTGCAGTTGCGCGAATAGAGGTTGTTGCCCGCCGGCTGCCACGAGTCGCACAGCCACGACTCGACGCATGGCGCGCCGGCGAGATCGGGCGGCGCGCCGGTGCCGCCGTCGACGGCGCCGGTGCAGATTCCATTCGGGCAGGGATTGGGATTGTCCGCCGCGGGACAGCCGGCGAGGGCGAGCGCGAGCCATGGTGCAAAGCGGCGCACGAGTACCCGCCGATTATAGATTAAGCGAAGCTCGCCAGGTGATCGGCGATGTGCATGGCCTGAACGCGGTCGTAGCGCGATTTCTCGACGGGGCCGTAGGCGAAGTGGGGCGCGAACGCGCCGTCGTGCGCTTGAAAATCGGCGATGGCTTTGAGCAGTCGATTGCGCGCCGCTTCGGGATCGATCGCCTCCGGCAGCGGCGCGCCGGGAATCGGCGCCTTCAGGTTGTGGCGCATGTAGCCCTGGCGCAGGAACTTGCCGAGCGCGAGCCGTCCGAGGACCGATTGAAACAGCCGCGACTTGTTGCGCGGAAAACCCGACAGTGAATATTCGATGCTCTGCGCGCAGTGAATCAGGACCTGCGCGGCGGTCCACGGGCCGGGCGGCGCCGAGCGCGCGAGATCGATCGCGACCAGCGCGCTGCACGCTTCGTCGAGGGAGGTGAGCTTCATTGGGGCTGCGCGAGCCAGGCGTCGTAGTCGTCGATCGCGGCTTTGAGCTGCACCGCGAGGATGGCGATGCGGCGCTCGTCGTCGGCGGCGCGGCGGTGATCGTCGGGCGTGCGCGCGGGCGTGCCGAGCGATTGCAGGTACGCGCGCAGCTGCGAGCAGCCGGAGACCACCGCGTGCTCGAGGTCGGCCGGCGCGCCTTTGATCGTCATCTTGCCCCACGCGCGCAGCGCCGACTCGTAGATCGCCCACAGCTCGTCGCTGCCGGCCTCCTCGACGCGTCCCGGCCGCGCCGACGCCGGTTTGCCGCCGTGCGCGCGCACCGGCGCCGTCACCGCCGGCGCGGTCGGCGCGTCCGCGAGCCCGGGCGCGCCGAGCGGCGCGTCGCTCACGTCCAGGTTCAACGCGGGCGCGTTGTCCGGCCTGGTCGTGTCGTCGTCCTTGAAGTTGCGCGAGCCCATCGCCCGCGATTATGCCACGAGGGAATTACATGTTGCGGATGATGAGGTCGCCGAACTCGGAGCACTTCACCTCGCGCGCGCCTTCCATCAGCCGCGCGAAGTCGTAGGTCACGGTCTTGTCGCCGATCGACTTCTCGAGGCCGCGCACGATCGACTGCGCGGCTTCGTTCCAGCCGAGGTGCTCGAGCATCATCACGCCCGAGAGGATCACCGAGCCGGGGTTGACCTTGTCCTGGTCGGCGTACTTCGGCGCGGTGCCGTGCGTGGCCTCGAACACCGCGTGGCCGGTCTTGTAGTTGATGTTGCCGCCGGGCGCGATGCCGATGCCGCCGACCTGCGCCGCCAGCGCGTCGGAGAGGTAGTCGCCGTTCAGGTTGAGCGTGGCGATCACGTCGAACTCGTCGGGGCGCGTGAGCACCTGCTGCAGCGTGATGTCGGCGATCGAGTCCTTGACCAGGATCTGCCCCGCCGGCGGTTTGCCGCCGCAGTCGTCCCAGCCGACGGCGCGGCCGGCGTACTCGCGCTTGACCAGCTCATAGCCCCAATCGCGAAATCCACCCTCGGTGAACTTCATGATGTTGCCTTTGTGGACCAGCGTGACCGACTTGCGCTGGTGGCGAATCGCGTAGTCGAGCGCGGCGCGGATGAGGCGCTCCGAGCCTTCGCGCGACACCGGCTTGATGCCGATCGCGGTGGTCTCGGGGAAGCGGACTTTTTTGTACTCCTTCGGAAACTCAGCTTGCAGGAAGGCGAGCAGCTTCTTCGCCTCGGGCGAGCCCGACTGCCACTCGATGCCGGCGTAGATGTCCTCGGTGTTCTCGCGGAAGATCACCATGTCGACTTTTTCCGGGCGCTTCACCGGCGACGGCACGCCGCGGAACCAGCGCACCGGGCGCAGGCACACGTAGAGATCGAGCATTTGGCGGAGCGCGACGTTGAGCGAGCGGATGCCGCCGCCGACCGGCGTGGTGAGCGGGCCCTTGATGCCGACCTTGTAGTGACGAAACGCCTCGACGGTCTCGTCGGGCAGCCAGTTGCCGGTCTGCTTGAACGCCTTCTCGCCGGCGAGCACTTCCTTCCACTCGATCTTGCGCTTGCCGCCGTAATTTTTTTCCACCGCGGCGTCGAACACGCGCACCGACGCGCGCCAGATGTCGCGGCCGGTGCCGTCGCCTTCGATGAAGGGGATGATGGGGCGATCGGGGGTCTTTACCGTCCCGTCGGCGGCGACTTCGATGCTGGACATGCCGGTCCTCCTCGTTGGGGGCCGAACATACCCGATGCCGCCCGTCAGTGCGAGGTGTTGACGAGGATCTGGACGGTGGGCTCGTTGCTCGAGGCGAGGATGATGTCGTCGAGCCCGTCGCCGTTGACGTCGCCGACGGCGATCGAGTTGCCGGAGTAGCCGGTGATCGCCGGCAGCGCCAGCTTCTGGGCGAACGCGCCCGAGCCGGTGTTGACGAACACGTCGACGTTGGTGTCGTTGGCGCCGGGATCGAGGCAGCCGACCACCAGGTCGAGCTTGCCGTCGTGGTTGAAGTCGGCGGCGGCGGTCTCGATCGGGTTCACGTCGGTGTTGTAGGTGTTGCTGGTGCTGCCGAAGACGGTGCCGCCGTCGGCGGTGGGCAGCATCGATCCGCTGAACGCGTTGATCAGCGGCGTGATGGTGTAGGGCGGGTTGAAGAACGCGTTCTCGACGTAGGCGAAGTCGTCGGGCTTGGCGCGGTCGCCGTTGAAGTTGCCGGCCACCACCGCCGACACCTGGTTGGTCTGTAGCGTCAGGTCGTGCGCCGGCGCGAGCAGCATCGCGCGCGCGCCCGTCGAGAGCATGATCTGGATGTTGTTGCCGCCGTCGATCACCACGGCGAGATCGTCGACCTTGCCGTCCTCGTCGAAGTCGCCGACGACGATCTGGGCGACGCTGGTGCCGCCGGGATCGTCGAACGCGTCGTAGTTGGTCGGCGCGCCGAACGTGACCGTGCCCGCGCCGTAGAGCACCGAGACCCACGCGGAGGTCGACGCCAGCGTCGGCGGGGTCGTGCGAGCGGTGAGCACGAGATCCATGTTGCCGTCGCCGTCGAGATCGGCCGCGTTCACGCCGCCCACCTGGAATCCGACCGTCTGCGTGGCGGCGGTGAACGTGGGTGTGGTGCCGGCGCCGGTCGACGCGCTGGTGTTGGCGAGGATGGTGATGGCGCCGTCGCTGGTGGTGGACGGGGAGCAGCCGACGATGATCTCGGGCTTGGCGTCTTTGTTGAGATCGGCGACGGCGACGCCCGACGGCGAGTTCGACGGCGTGGCGCACACGTCGAACGTCGGGTTGAGCGACGAGAACGTGCCGTCGCCGTGGCCGAGCATGACCGCGACCTTGTTCTCCTGCGACGAAACCATGATCAGGTCGAGATGGCCGTCGCCGTTGAGATCGGCGACGGCCACGCTGGCGACGCCGCCGGTGTTGACGGTGGCGGTCGTCGGGTTGAACGTTATCGCCGTGGGCATGCCGCCGTCACCGAGCGGCACGTTGCCGTCGCCGATGCTGCCGTCGCCGGGAACGCCGCCGTCGCCGTTCTTGCCGCGCAGATCGTTGCCGTCGAAGATCAGCGAGCAGCTCGCCGCGCCCGCGCCCAATGCCACGGCCAGGAGCGCGCGCATCATTAATAGGCGGCGCATCAGAACGCCCACCCGCTGCCGAGACCGCGCAGCGCCGCTCGCGTGCGCGCGCTCGGCGCGCGGCTCTCGAGCACGAACAGCACCACCGTCGCCACCGCCGCGGCGGCGGTGAGCCCGATGAACACGTCGGTGATCACGGCGGTGGTGTGCAGCCCGTCGCGATCCGACTGCGAGCAGCCGGCCGCGGTCATGCCGCAGCCCGACGCCAGCGACGAGTGGTTCGACACCGTGTACGCGCCGGTGGCGATCGCCGCGACGCCGAACGCGCCGGTCACGCCGAGCGCGATGAAGCCGCCGAGATAACTCTTCTTCGGCGGCGGCGCGGGCGGTGGCGGCGGCGGCGCGACTTCCGGGTGCGGGCGCGGCATCGGCGGCTCGGGCTCGACGCGGTGGATCGACTCCTCGCGCTCGTCGAGCACCTTGATGCGCGCCTCGACCTTGGGCCGATCGTCGGCGGCCGGCTTCTCGATCAAGTATTGCCGCAGGAGGAGCGACGCCGCTTGAAAGTGATTGAGGTGCTCCTCGCACGCGGCCATGTTGAAGTACAGCTCGGGGTTGTGCGACAGCGCGTGCGCGTGCTGGAACTCGCGCAGCGCCACCTCGTACTTGGCCTCGTCGTACGCGTCGACGCCCGCCTGAAAGTAGGCGCGCGCTTTAGGCATGTCTTCCGCGCGCGCTTCCGCCGCGCTCAGCGTGAGAACGAAGATCGCGAGTATGCGCATGGTACGACCATAAACCAGTTCGCTACTGCGGACAATCAACCCCGCCGGAGGGGCCCGGAGTCCCAAGCGGCGTAAGGCGGGACGCAGGCTTTGCATGGCACGGTTCTGGCTCGAGAGGGCCGCATGCCGTCCGACCGCGAGCTCCAGGCGATCGACCGTTACCAGCTGGTGACGCGCATCGGCAAGGGCGGCATGGCGCAGGTGTTCCACGCGCGGCTGTCGCGCATCGGCGGGTTCGAGCGCGACGTCGCGGTCAAGGTGCTGCTCCCCGAATATTCGTCGGAGCCCGAGTTCGTCGAGATGCTGCTCGACGAGGCGCGCATCGCCGGCGCGATCGATCACCCGTGCGTGGTGCAGGTGCTCGACGTCGGGCGCGAGGGCGAGCAGTTCTACCTCGTCATGGAGTACGTCTGCGGCTGCGACGCGCGCTCGCTCCTGCGCGCGCTGCCCGGCAACAAGCTGCCGCTCGAGATGTCGCTCTACATCGCGTGCGAGATCTTGCGCGGCCTTCAGGCGGTGCACGGCGCGGTCGATCGCGCGGGCGTCTCGCGCAAGATCATCCACCGCGACGTGTCGCCGGCCAACGTGCTCATCGATCGCTCGGGTGCGGTCAAGCTCTCCGACTTCGGCATCGCGCGCGCGGCGGGGCGCATCAGCCGCACGCGGCACGGCGCGGTCAAGGGCAAGCTGCGCTACATGGCGCCCGAGCAGCTCGAGGGGCGGCCGGTGGATCATCGCGCCGATCTGTACGCGGTGGGCATCGTGCTGGCCGAGTTGCTCCTCGGCGATCTCGACGGCGAGCCCAAGCGCATGACGTCGTTCGGGCCGGTGTTCCGCTGGTCGCGGCGCATGGGCGCGGGGAAGATCCCGAACGACGTGCTCGACGTGATCGATCGCGGCGTGGCCGACGATCCGGCGCGGCGCTTTCAGGATGCTGCGGCATTTCGCCGCAGCCTGGCGGCGGCGCTGCACAAGCGCGCGCCGGGCTACTCGGCCGAGGAGCTGGCCGACGAGTTGCGGCGGCTCGGCGCGTGGGTCGGGCCGGGCGACGAGGCGACCGAGGTGGGCAAGACGCCGAGCGGGCGGCCCGCGCCGTCGCAGACCACCGCCGACGCGCGCGACGCGGGCGGGACGCAGGCCGAGACCACCGCGCCGGCGCTGTTCTCCGAGGAGCAGCGCGCGACCGGGCCGTTTCCCGACGACCGCCGCCCGACCGCGCCGTTCGTCAAGGAGTCGTCGTCGGGCGACCTGGCGTGGAACGACGTGCCCGAGCTGCCGCCGCTTCCGCTCGCGCGCACGGGCGGGAGCTGGACCGATCGATCGCTGCGCCCGAACGGCCTGTTCGCGAGCGCGCGGCGCCGGCTGCTCACGCCGCGCGCCGGCCTGGTCGCCGCGGGCGCGGCCGCGACCATTCTCGCGCTGGTGCTGGCCATCTCGATCGGCGGCGCGTCGTCGGCCGCGCCGATCACCGCCACCGCGCCGCGCGTCGCTGCCCAGCCGCTCGCCACGCCGCTGCCGCAGACCGGCACGCTCACCGTCGAGGGGCCGAGCGGCGCCAGCGTCACCATCGGCGCTACGTCGTACCCGCCGGCGCCGTGCGTGGTCGAGCTGCCGCCGGGCGACTACGCGGTGAAGCTCAAGAAGCGCGCGCGCGCCCGCGCCGTCGTCCGCCACGTCACCATCGAGGCCGGCCGCGCCGTCAGCTTGCGCCTCTGATCGAAAACGATCACATCGAAACGATCAGTTGCTCCAGCCGAGGTGCTCGTCGACGAACGGCGTGTTGGTGAGGTTCGACGACATCTTGCCCGAGAGATCGCTGATCATCAGCTCGGTGTGGCCGGTCGCGTCCGAGACCAGCTCGTAGATCACCTTGTCGTCGACCACCACCAGCGCCGCGACGTCGGTGAGCCCGGTCGGCCGCGGATCGCCCGACAGCGGGATCTCCCAGATCTCGCCGATCGGCTGGTCGTAGATGTCGCGGCTGTCGACGCGGATGAACACCACGCGCCCGTCGGGCAGCCGCGCCGGCGACATGGCGAACAGCGGGCTCACCACCGGCAGCCCGACGGTCTCGCTCGCGCCGGTGCGGTTGGCCGGGCCAGACACGTCGAGGATCTCGATGGTGGTGACCCCCGCGACCATGCGCACGGCCAGCACGCGCCCGTCGTCATACGGCGCCGGGTTGGCGAACACGCCGTTGCGCACCTGGCCCACTTGATCGACGCGCTGATCGTCGGGGTTGGCGCGCTGGAGCGTGGTGCGCGTCGGCAAGAACGGCGTAGTCGTGTAGATCACGCGCGGCTGCCCGTCGACGCTCACGCCGCACAGCGAGTCGTTGATGGTGACGTTGTCGGGCGTGAGCTGCGTCCACTCGAAGCCCTGGTGCGGCCCGACGTAGGGAAAGATTCCGCCGGTGTCGTCGGCCAGCACCGCCACGCGCCCGTCGGGCAGCCAGCGCGGGCTGCCGGTGCGGTGCTTGTCGTCACCGACGCGCCCGAGCGATCGCGTATACGTGCCGTCGAGGCGCACCGCCATCACTTCCTGGTGCACGAGGTACAGCACCTCCGGCGCGTTGGTCTGCGCGGGATCCGGCGGCGCGAGATCGTACTGACCGCAGCCGGCAGCGAGGATCGATCCGAGGGCTAGGGAAACGCGAATGCTCATGCGAACCCCCATTTGATCGTAATCCCCATTCACTCGTCTGCGCAATAGCCGTTGATTGCGAGAATGGAGCCTGTTATGAAATCGGCGTCTTTCTCGCGGGCTTGAGACAAAATCGTTTACGACGAATTTACTTTCGGAATCCGTTTATCGATTGAACGGAAACGGGGGCACGATGATTCGGTTGGTGAGCGTGTGTGTGTTCATGTCGTTCGTCACGTTGGCGACGGCAGCGACGGCGGCGGAGCCGAAGGCGGCGACGTTCGAGGACGCGATGGCCAACGCGCAGCCGGTCGCCGATTTGAAAGATCTATTCGGCCCGTTATTCGCCAATTGCAAAAAGGACGACGAGTTCGAGGCGCGCCAGTGCGCATCGGTGCGCGATTCGTTGATCCAATCCAACCGCGAGCAGACCTGGGTCGCGCTCGGCGATGAATCGGCGCTGTCGTTCAATCCCTACGATCCCTCGGAGAAAAAATTGGAGATGGAGATCTCCGGCTGCATCGCGTGCGGCCAGCCGCTGCGCTTCGAGGGCGACGACAAGCCGCACTTCGTGACCACACGCGTGCCCAAGGCGATCAAGGCCGGCAAGGCGGTCGGGCTCGAGGTCGGCTTCGACGACGTGGCGCTCTCCGACGAGAAGACCGCCGAGAGCTGGCAGAAGAAGATGGCGTCGCGGCTGCGCGTGCAGTTCGTGTTCAAGCTCGGGCCGCAGTGGAAGAGCGGGCCGTTCGACGGCATCACCTTCGTGCCGGTCGCGCACCGGGTGATCGATCGCTGCAACGGCAAGGTGATCGCGTCCGATCCGCCGTCGACCGCCGACGCGCAGCCGATGCCGGACGCGACGTGCCCCACCGAGCTCACGCCCGAGCAGCAGCGCGCGCAGGAGCACGCGGCGCTGCCCGATCAGCTCTCGACCATCCAGATCAACCAGGCGATGTCGACGCTGCGCAGCCGCGTCCACGACTGCTACACCGAGTTCGAAGTGGCGGGCACCGCGATCGTGCGGCTGGTGGTGAGCGGCGACGGAAAGCTGGAGACGGTGCTGGTGCTGCCGCCGTTCGACAAGACGCCGACGGGCTACTGCCTGCGCACGGCGCTCAAGGCGCTCCAGATGCCGCGCTTCAAAGGTGAGAAGATGATCATCACCTATCCGTTCAAGCTGCAGTAGCGATCAGCGGCGTTTTCTTTTTTTCTTCGGCGGCGGCGTTTCGCCGGCGGCGGCGGGTTTGAGGCGCCGCGCGTAGAGTCGCGCGCCGAGCGCCGCCAGGCCGATGCCGGCGAGCGCGGTCAGCACGAGCCCGGCCTGCTCGCCTTCGAGCGTGCCGAACGCGAGCGCGGGCACCACCACGATCGCCAACACCGCGAGCGCGGACTCGAGCGGCGCCTTGCCGCAGTTCTGGCGCGCGATCGCCACGCCCGCCGCCGCGCAGCCGAGCGCCGCGACGGGAAACAGCCTGAGCGCCGTCGAGAACGCGACGTCGGCCGAGCCGGGCGTGAGCGTGCGGTGCGCCAGCAGCGCCAGCGCCAGGCCGACCTGCCCCGGCCCGCACAAGATGATCGTGCCGGCGACGATCGCGCCGGCGAGCGCCGCCGCGCCGACGGCGACCAGCTTCCAGCGCACCGGCATTCCCGCGCGCGCGCGTGCGCGCAGGCCGAGCACGAGCAAGAGCGCCAGGCACGCGCCGCCGAACCATTCGCCGAGCGTGGCGTAGAGCGTGAACGGCTGCTGCGCGGCCACCTCGTCGAGCAGCGCCACCGGCTTCGCGTCCGGCGTCTCGTCGGGATCCACCGACGGGCTGGTCTTGTACACGCGCCCGGTCGAATCGATGAACGCGCTCACGCCGGTATTGACCGCGCGCACCAGATCGACGCGGGTTTCAATCGCGCGATAAACCGATAACGCTAAATGCTCATACGGCTCCGACGTGCGGCCAAACCACGCGTCATTGGTAATGTTGATTAATAGATTGGGATTCTTTTTGGTCAAACGGCGGCCGAACGAGGGAAAGATGTCCTCGTAGCAGATCATCGGGCCGATGTTGATCTGCTCTCCCGTCGGTAATTTGAGCGGAAACACGGTCACGTCGGTGCCGCGCGACCAGTTCGACATCTCGGGGATGTAATGTTTGAGCCATTTCATTTGCTCGTAATAGGGAATGTATTCGCCAAAGACCATCAAGATGTTTTTGTCGAATAAGCCCTGCACATTGCCGCTTTGATCGAGCAGCATGGCTGAGTTGTAAGCGTCGCCCTGGCCCGACGACGTGAGCGTGCCGAACAAGAGCGGCGTCGTGAAGCCGGTCTGCGCGCGGCGGCGATCGCCCCACGGCCAGTCGTGCGCCTGGTCGCGCCCGAAGCCGTACGGGTACGACGACTCGGGCCACACGATCAGGTTGGCGCCGTGACGCTCGAGATCGGCGGCGAGCTGCTGGTGCGTCTGCAGCTGCTCGTGCGCGAGGTTGGCGTGCCACTTCTCGTGAATGCCGATGTTGGCCTGCACCACGCCCACCTTGAACTTCGGCGCGGCTGCGCGCGAGGCGCCGACCTGGTGCATGCGCAGCGCGCCGTAACCGAGGCACGCAGCGACGGTGATCGCGGCGATCGCGAGGCGCCGGCGCGGCATGGGTGATTTATTCCGCAACGCAGCAAAGAGCTCCCACAGCGCGCCGTTCACCATCACCAGGAGGAACGACACGCCGAGCGGGCCGGTGAGATCGGCGATCTGAATCACCGGCCGCACCCACGCCTGCGTGATCGCGAGGTACCAGGGGAACACGTACGGCACCAC
Organism: Polyangia bacterium; assembly: GCA_035652295.1. Lineage (GTDB taxonomy): Bacteria > Myxococcota_A > Polyangia > Palsa-1104 > Palsa-1104 > DASREC01. The sequence goes on along the minus strand of DASREC010000590.1, from coordinate 3,544 downwards.
CAGCTCGACCGCGACGTACGCCACCGGCGCGATGAAGGTGACGCCGAGCTTCAGGTGATCGTGCAGGCGGCGGACGATCCACGCCCAGACCGCGAACGTGATCGCTTGATAGGAGACCAATAACAAGAATATCGGAATCGCGGCGATTAACGGTAGATGGCCGAAGCGCTGCAAAAACCCGACAATCCAATAAAACCCGCCGCCGTTCGCCACCAATCCGCAAAGGAACCCATAAAACGCCGGCCGTTCGGTTTTCTCGTCGAGGATTACGCCCAGAACCGGAACCAGCGCGAACCAGGTGAACGGCCAGATATCGAAATCGGCGCACGATAGAAACAGCAGCATTCCGCAAAACAGCGCAATCCCGCTTTTAATCAAAACCGGTTTGGTGAAACGCAGCTTCAATTGGCGCGCACCTTCAAGACGTTCGAGACCAGCTCGAAGGTGGCGGGCAGGCGGCCGGGCTGCTCGCCGTCGACGTCGAGCAGCACCTCGGCGCCGTCGAGCGGCTGCGCCTCCACGCGGCGCGCGCGGTGCAGGCTCACCTTCGGGTTCTTGAGGTGCTTGCCCGAATAGATGTCGAGGCCGCGCAGCAGCAGATCGCCCATGCCCATGTCGCCCATGGTCACGACGTCGAACAGGCCGTCGTCGAGCGACGCGTCGGGCGCGACCTTCATGCCGCCGCCGAAGTAGCGGCCGTTGGCCACCGCCACGTTGTAGATCTTGCCGTCGCGCGCCGGCGTGTCGTCGAGGAGCAGGCGCACCGACGCGTTCTTGTACTTCATGCCGGCCTTGAGCGTGGCCCACGCGAAGCTGACGGTGCCGCCGAGCGACTTCGACGACGCGTTGACGTAGCGATCGACCAGGCCCGAGATGCCGAACGACGCGATGTTGATGAAGTGGCGCACCGCCGGCGCGCCGTCGGTGGCGACGAAGCTCAAGCGGCCGACGTCGATGGCGCGCGGTTTGGCTTCGCGCAGCGCGGAGGCGGCGGCCGCGACCTCCTTCGACGTGCCGAGCGACTTGATGAAGTCGCCGCCGGTGCCCGCGGGCAGGACCGCGAACGCCGCGCCCGGCGCGATCGCGCGCTCGCCGTCGAAGAAGCCGTTGACCACTTCGTTGATCGTGCCGTCGCCGCCCATCGCCACCACCAACTCGGCGCCGCCCTCGAGCGCGCTGCGCGCCAGCCGCGTGCCGTCGCCCGCCGCCTCGGTGAAGTGCGATTCGAACGGCCCGTAGGCCTCGTGGATGATCTCGCGCAGGCGCGGCCACTGCCGCTCGGTCTTGCCGCCCGCGGAGCGAGGATTGACGATGACGACGGTTCCCGGCATGCGCGGGAGAATATCAGGAAGCAGCGCGGATAGCCGGGTCCACTTCGTGTCCCGGCTATTGTGTTGCGTCGGCGAGCAGCTCGATGAGATCGATCGCGGTGACGCCCGAGCGGCCGAGGCGGCGCTTGCACGTGGCGCAGGCGGTGACGACGCGCGCGAGGCCGGCCTCTTTGACCTCTTCGAGGCGGTGCTCGCTGATCGCGTCGGCGGTGTTCGGCATCGTCACGGGCAGCAGGCCGCCGCCGCCCGAGCACTCGGACTCGCCGCGCGCGCGCGAAAATTCGCGCAGCCCGTCGACGGCTTTGCCGAGCAGGCGGCGCGGCGGATCGTACAGGCCGAGGTGGCGGCCGAGATAACAGGGATCGTGATAGAAGGCCGGCGCGGCTTTTTGTTTGATCGGCAATCGCTCGGCGAAGCCTTGCAGAAACTCGGTCGAGTGCTCGACGGCGGCGGCGAGCGGCACGCCGAATTCGCGGTACTGCGTGCGCATCGCCCACGCGCACGCCGGGCAGTGCACCACCACGCGCGCGTAGCCGGCGAGCGACTCGGCGAGCCGCTCGGCGTGCAAACGAAACGCGTCGAACTGTCCCGCGGCGAACAGCGGATAGCCGCCGCACGCGTGCGGCCCGTCGGCGACCGCGACGTACTCGGCGCCCACGCGATCACACAGCTCGAGCATCGGCCGCGCCAGCGACGGCTGCTCGCAGCCCGGCATGAACGCCACCTGCGCCTCGGCCGGACGGCGCGACGCCGGCACCAGCGCGCGCAATTCGGCGCCCGCCGCGAGCGAGTGCGCCTCGAAGCGCTTGACGAAGCCGGCGAGCGCCGGGTGGCCGCGCCCGTCGGCCTCCGCCTCCTGGCGCCCGCGAAACAGCGCCGGCCCGACGGCGATCTTGTGCAGGCACGCCTCGGTGCACGCGCCGCAGCCGGTGCAGCCGTAGAGCGGCTCGGTGTCGGCGACCGAGCGCTCGCCGTCGGCGAGGCGCAGGCGGCGCATGGTGGCCATCTTGGTCTGCGGCACCAGCGTCTCGCGCGTCTCGGCGTTCGACACCGGGCACGTGTGGCGGCACAGCTTCGGGCAGTAGGTGCAGTACGAGAGCGAGGTCTCGAGATCAGGCATGGGTTCCCGGCCACGACGGGAATCTTCCGTCGGGATCCATTCGCCGCTTGAGCGCGGCGACGAGCGGGTGGAGCGCGCCGGCGCCGTCGGGCGCGCGCGAAGGATCGACGAACGCCGCGCCCGCGGGATGCCAGCCGATCACGCGCACCGACGGCGCCTGCGCGGCATCGAGCGATTTGCCGAGCTGCTCGATCGCCTCCATCGGCACCGCGCGCTCGTGCGGTGGATCGTGATCCTGCGGCGGCGGCTTGTGCGGCACCTGCGCGCCGCCGTGCTCGGCCGCCACGCGCGCCGCGAGCTCGCGCTCGGCGTCCACCATCGGCTGCGGTCCGTCGACGGTGATCGACAGCGTCGGCGGCGACGCGGAGACTTGCAGATCGAGCGGGCGGCCGCCGCGCACCAGCAGCGCGCGCGCGGCCCGCAGCGCGCCTTCCGCCGACGCGAAGGTCCACGCGGCGTCGTGGCGGATCTCGCCGCGGCGGTGCAGCCTGAGCGTGGCGCTCGAGATCAGGCCGAGCGTGCCGCGCCCGCCGACGAGCGCGTGCATGAGATCGGGGCCGGTCGCCTTGCGCGGCGCGACGCGGGTGGCGATCTCGGTGCCGTCGGCGAGCAGGCCCGACACGCCGGCGCACGTCTGCACGAAGCGGCCCCAGCGCGGCGACGCCTCCGACGGGCGCGGCGCGGCGAGCAGCGCGCCGAGCGTGCGCCCGCGCGACGGCGTCGGCAGCGGCGCGAGCTGGAGCCCGCGCTCGGCCAAAAGCGCGTCGAGCGCCTCGGCGGTGATGCCGGCCTGCACCTGCACGAGCAGCGACGTCTCGTCGAGGTGCAGGATGTTTCGCATACGAGACAAATCGAGCGCGACGCCGCGCCGCCCGCCGAGCGCCACCTCCACGCCCGCGTCGCGCGCCACGCGGATCACGTCCGCGATCTCCGCCGACGATCCCGGCCGCACCACCGATCGCCCGTCGTGCACGTCGAGGTGCTGCGCCCCAACCGCCGCCTCGAGCCGCGACGCGTACAGCGGCCGGCTCACAGGCCCATCTTCCCCGGGTTGAGGATGCGCGACGGATCGAGCACGTCTTTGAGGGCGCGG
>DASREC010000589.1:0-29036 GCA_035652295.1 Polyangia bacterium | reverse complement strand
AACATGTACCAGATGCGCTGCGAGTCGGAAAAATACGAATCGAAGTGCCGCCGGCTCTCGTGCGTGCATCCCGGCATCTGCGAGCATCTCAAGACCGATCACGGCCCGCTGATCGATCTGATGAAGCGCGTGCGCCAGGAGCCCGGCATCAAGCACGTGCACGTGGCGTCGGGCGTGCGCACCGACCTGGTCGTCGACGGCGAGCGCGGCGGCGAGTACCTCGACGAGTTGACGCGCCACCACGTCGGCGGGCAGCTCTCGGTGGCGCCCGAGCACGTCTCGGGCGAGACGCTGACGCTGATGAAGAAGCCGGGCATCGAGAGCTACGATCGCTTCACCGAGCAGTTCCGCTGCGCGTCGGAGTCGGCGGGCAAGGATCAGTACCTCGTGCCGTACTTCATCAGCGGGCACCCGGGCTCGACGCTCGCCGACATGATCGAGCTGGCGCTATACCTCAAGCGCAAGGGCTATCGGCCGCGGCAGGTGCAGGACTTCATCCCGACGCCGATGTCGCTGGCGGCGACCATGTATCACTCGGGGCTCGACCCGCTGACGATGAAGCCGGTGTACACGGCCAAGGGGCTGCGCGAGAAGCGGCTGCAGAAGGCGCTGCTCCTCTATTGGGATCCGGCGCAGCACGAGCTGGTGCGCGAGGCGCTCGTCGCCGCGGGGCGCGCCGATCTGATCGGGCACCGCGCCGAGTGCCTGGTGCCGCCGGCGCCGCGCGCGCAGCGACGGGAGAAGCGGCCGCGGCGCGCGAATTAGTGTGCAGTGCAGCAAATCCGTGTGCGGTGCAGCATAAATGGCGACCTACGCGATCGGGGACATCCAGGGCTGCTACACGACGTTCGAGCGGCTGCTCGCGCGCGTCGGCTTCGCGGCGGGCGATCGCCTGTGGCTCGTCGGTGACCTGGTCAACCGCGGCACCGGCTCGCTCGAGGTGCTGCGCCGCGTGCGCGCGCTCGGCGATCGCGCGACCGTGGTGCTGGGCAATCACGACCTGCACCTGATCGGGCGCGGCTTCGGCGTGGCGCCGCGCAAACGGCGCGACACGCTCGAGCCGGTGCTGAGCGCGCCCGACGGCGCGGCGCTGTGCGATTGGCTGCGGCACCAGCCGATGCTGCACGTCGAGCGCGAGTGGGTGCTGGTGCACGCGGGCCTCTTGCCGTCGTGGAGCGTGGCCGACGCCGAGCGCGAGGCGCGCGCGGTCGAGCGCGAATTGCAGTCGACGGGCGCGCGCGAGTTTCTCGCGGTGGCGCGGCGCGAGCCGGAGGCGGGCGTGCGCTGGACGCCGTCGCTCGCCGGATTTCAGCGCGTGCAGAGCGCGCTGTGGGTGCTGTCGCGCGTGCGCACGCTGCGCGCCGACGGCTCGCTGTGCCTGGCGTACGACGGTCCGCCCGACGGCGCGCCGCCCGGCTGCCGCCCGTGGTTCGCCGCCGCCGATCCGTCGGGCGCGCCGGCGCGCCGGGCCGGCGCGACGGTGGTGTTCGGCCACTGGTCGGCGCTCGGCCTGCACGTCGGCTCGAACGCGATCGGCCTCGACACCGGCTGCGTGTGGGGCCGCTCGCTCAGCGCGCTGCGCCTCGACGATCGAATGGTGTTCAGCGAGCCGGCGGCGGCGCGCGACCTGGTGAACGAATGAGACGAACGATCGGCGCGCTCGAGCTCGGCTACGAGACGCACGGCGACGGGCCCGCGCTGCTGCTCCTGCACGCGTTCCCGCTCGACCGCCGCATGTGGAGCGAGACCGCGCGCGCGCTCGCCGGACGCGAGCGGGTGATCGCGCTCGACTTTCGCGGCTTCGGCGAATCGGCGCTCGGCGCGGAGCCGGTGACGCTCGAGGCGCTGGCCGACGACGCCGCGCGGCTGCTCGACGCGCTCGGCGTGCCGATGGCGACGGTGCTCGGGCTCTCGCTCGGCGGCTACGTGGCGCTGGCGTTCGCCGCGCGCCACCCGGCGCGGCTCGGCCGGCTGGTGCTCGCCGACACGCGCGCCGGCGCCGACTCGCCCGACGGCAAAGGCGCGCGCGACGAGGGCATCGCCAAGGTGCGCGCGCACGGCGCGGCGGCGTTCGTCGAGCCGATGCCCGCGCGCCTGCTCTCGCCGCGCGCGAGCGAGACGCTGCGCGCCGAGGTGCGCGCGCTCGGCGCGTCGCAAGCGCCCGAGGCGATCGCCGCCGCGCTCGCCGCCATGCGCGATCGCCCCGATCGCTCGGCCGAGCTGGCCCGCATCGACTGCCCGACGCTGGTGCTGGTCGGCGCCGACGACGCGCTCACGCCGCCCGCCGAGGCGCGCGCCCTCGCCGCCGCCATCCGCGGCGCGCGCCTGGTCGAGATCGGCGCCGCCGGCCACCTCTCGAACCTCGAGGCCCCCGCCGCCTTCCACGACGCCCTCACCCAATTCCTCGACGAGAAAACCTGATCGTTACGGGCGGTCGGTGATCGCGCCGCGCATCATGCGGGCGTTGTGGAACGTGACGGTGAACGCGCAGCCGGTGCCGGGGCAGCTGGCGAGCGCGCCGGTGAGGATGAGCTGCACGCGCGCGGTGCCGGCGCCGGTGAACTGCGAGACCGCGCTGCCGTCGGCGAGCGCCTTGATCGAGGAGCCGTTGCGCTGCAGCTCGAGCGTCCCCGACGCGGCGGTGGTCGAGATGGTCACCGGCGCGATGCCGCCGAGCGTCGCCGAGTAGACGTCGCCCGTGCCGCTGAGCCGCTCGCGCCCGACGATGTAGTGGCCGGTCGCGCTGGTGTCCTGCACGGTGAGCAGCACGTGCGCGTCGTCGGGCAGCGGCCCGCTCAAGCTGTAGTCGACCAGCAGATCGAAATCGCCGTCGAGCCAGAACGGCTCGACCGGGCTCAGCGAGTTGACCGCGCCGACGCTGGCGCCGCCGCCGTCGGGCGTGGCCAGCGCGATCGCGAGGCCCACGCCCGCCATCGGCTCGAGCGTCGCGTTCCCCGCCGTCGGCTTGCCCCAGTAGCCGTTGACGATGTTGCTGTCGAAGTCGTCGATGATGCAGCCGCACGTGCAGTCGAGCCGCTGCTCGGTCGGGTTGCCCGTGAAGAAGCCGCTGAAGCGATGCAGCGCGCACGTCGCGTCGACCAGCGTCAGGTCGGGCGCGCTCACCGCTTGATCGGCGCCGCCGTCGGCGACCGCTGACAGATCGGCCGCGCCGCCTCCGTCGCCGTTCGGCTGCGCGTCGTCGCCGCATCCGGCGAGCGCGGCCGCGAGCACGAGCGAGAGCGCGCGCATCACGCCACGCCCAGGAGCTTGGCCAATTTGCGCAGCTGCTCGCGCGCGGCCTCGAGCTGCTCCGACGCCGCGCGCAGCGAGTCGCCGACCACGGTCACCGACTCGGCGGGCGCGGTGAGCAGCCCGGCCTCGTCGTTGGCCGCGCGCAGGCTGGCGCGCACCTCGGCGAGCGCGTCGGAGAGCGCGATGGCCGCGTCGCTCGCCGCCGGATCGGTCTTGGCCGCGCCCGACGGCGACGGCGCGCGCATCGCCTGCGCCTTGAACGCGTCGCGCTCCGCCTCGGCGCGGCGCAGCTCCGATTGCAGCTCGGCGATTTTTCCCGCGTCGCCGCCCGGGTCGGCCGGCTGGCCACCGCGCATGCGGCGCAGCTCGGCGGTGAGCTGATCGACCTGGCGGCGCAGCTTGATGGTCTCGGTCGGATCGCCGGCCGGCAGCCCGAGCGTCGAGGCGCCGCTCACGCTCGCCACCTCCGCCTCGAGATCGGCCACGCGCTGCTTGAGCCGATCGCGCTCCGCCTCGGCCGCCAGCCGCGCGGCGCGATCGTCGCCGCCACCGCCGCCGCCCGACGGCGCCTCCGGCTCCGGATCTTTCCCGCCGCGCAGCCGCCGCAAGTCGGCGGTGAGCTGATCGACCTTGCGCTTGAGCACGCGCGCGTCGCCGCCCGAATTCTCCGCCTCGGCGGCGCGCGCTTCGGCGGTGCGCGCGCGCTCCTCGGCGTTGCGCGCGCGCTCCTCCGCCTGCAAGAGCGCGTTCTCCGCGTCGGCGCGGCGCCGCTTCTCGGTCTCCAGCTCGACGACGATCTGCGCGTTCTGCTGTCCCGTCGCCGCCGAGGGCGCCGCGACCGCGCCGCGCAGCACCGCATTCGGCCCGACCTGCACCGACTGCGGCGGCATCGCGCTGGTCAGCGGCGGCGGCGCGGCGGGCGGAGGCGGCGGCGCCATCGGCACGGCCATCGGCGGCGGCGCCATCGGCGCGGCCATGGGCGGCGGCGCCCCACGCGCGGGCGGCGGCGCGGCCATCGGCGGCGCGCCCGGCGGCATCGCGCTCGGCGGCATCGCGCCGGTCATCTGGTTGAGCGCGCGCTCCGACGATCGCGGCGACGTGTCCGGCATCAGCTTGAGCACCAGGCTGCCGCACGTCACGGTGTCGCCCGGTCGGATCGGCGCGCGCGTGACCTTGTCGTTCCCGACGTACACCCCGTTCGACGATCCGAGATCCTCGATCAGGTAGTTGCCGTCCCAGAAGATGCGCGCGTGCCGGCGCGAGACCATCGCGTCCTGCGTCTGGATCTGGCACTCGGTGGCGCGCCCGATGAGCACCGGATCCGATCCGAGCACGATCGCTTTATCGACGCCGTCCGAGTCGTGGTAGATGATCTTCGGCATTGCAGCGTTTTGGCGAAGACCCTAACACGCACGCCGCCTACGTGCTAGAAGGTCGCGGTGACGACGCTGGTCGTGGCGGCGTACGCGCCGGAGCTGGAAGGACTGCGCGGCGATTTTCTCGTCCGCGAGCTGGGCATCGGCCTCGTCGAGGCGTCGGCGGGCGCGGCCAAAGCGCTCGGTGAAACCCGCCCCGATCTGGTGATCCTCGTCGGTACCGCGGGCGCGCTGCCGGGACCGCCGCTCGGGCCGCCGCAGATCGTGGTGGCGCGATCGGCGCGGCTGGTGCTGCGCGAGGTGGAGTACGCGCCCGGTCCGATGGCGCAGATCGCCGACGCCGACGTCGAGCTGGCGGCGCGGCTGGCGGCGCGGCTGGGCGTGCCGCTGGTCGACGTCGCGTCTCCGCTCGGCGTCACCGCCTCCGACGCCGAGGCGGCGCGGCTCGCCGAGAGCGGCGCCGAGGTCGAGCAGCTCGAGTGCTTCGCGCTCTACCGCGCCGCCGCGCGGCTGCGCATCCCGGCGGTGGCCATCTTCGCGATCGCCAACCGCGTCGGCTCGACCGCCGCCGCCGAATGGAAATCCAACCGCGTGCGCGCCGAAGCCGCCGCCCGCGACGCCCTCCTCCGCGCGCTGTAACAGCGAAGAGGTTGAACCGCCAAGGCGCCGCAGACGCCAAACGGATCAGAACAAAAATTTCTAATCTTTCTTTTTGGCGTCTGCGGCGCCTTGGCGGTTCAACCCTCTGCGTATTCGATGCGGGCACGGGGCAGCAATCCGTGCTCGGCGGCGTCGGCGAGGAGCACCTCGATCGCGCGGCGGCCGTCGGCGCCGTAGTCGAGCGTGTCGTGGTTGGCGTAGAGGGAGAGGTACTCGTCGGCTTGCGCGCGCGAGAGCTCGGGGCGGGCGGCGCACAATTCGTCGAGCGCCTCGGCGCGGTGGTCGAGCGCGTAGTGGATCGATTCGCGCAGCATCGCCGACGCGCGCGCGATCGCGTCCGCGCCGAGGCCGCGGCGGATCACGTTGCCGCCGAGCGGAAGCGGCAGCGCGCGCCGCTTCGTCCACCACTCGCCGAGGTCGAGCACGAGCGCCAGCCCGCGCGCGCGATAGGTGAGCCGCCCTTCGTGGATCAGCGCGCACGCGTCGACCGTGCCGTCGGCGATCGCCGCGAACGCGCGCTCCATCGGCGCCGACGGCACGATCACCCGCCGCGCGCCCGGCGCCGCCAGCGCCAGCAGGATCGCGCACGTCGTGCCTTCGCCCGGCACGCCGACGCGCGCGCCGTCGAGCGCGACATTATTTTGCGCTGCAACAACCACCGGCCCGTAGCCGCGCCCGACCGAGCCGCCGTGCGGCAGCAACAGATAGCCGCGCGCGATCGCCGGCACGGTCGCGATGCTCACCGCCACCACGTCGCGCGTCCCCTCGCGCGCCCACGCGTTGAGCGTCTGCGTATCGGCGCGCTCGTGCGCGATTTCGTCGAAGCCCCACGCGCGCGGATCCAAACGCCCGCTCTCGAGCGCCCAGAACATGAACGCGTCGTCGAGATCGGTGGAGTAGGCCAGCGTCAGCGTCACGACTTGTCTCCGCGATCGAACAGGCTCTTGATCGGCTGCGGATTCACCGGCTCGCCCGACAGCAGCATGGTGAGCAGCCCCTCGCCGATGCGCGACAGCGTGAGCAGCGCGTCCAGCCGCCCCTCGATGAACTTGAGCCGCCGCTTCTCGTCGGCGCCGGCGCGCGCGCGCGACTGCCGCACCAACTCGATCGCCGCCTCGAACGCCTCGATCGCCTCGCGCACCAGCCCGAGCTCGCGCTCGCGGAACACGCGCGACACCATCTTCCAGATCGAAGTCTCCGGCTCGTAGAAGTCGCGCCGCTCGCCCGGCCGCCACGACTTGCGCACCACGCCCCACTTCTGCAGATCGGCCAGCGCCATCGACACCGCGCCCGTCGAGAGCGACAGCCGCTCGCACAGCTCCGCCGCCGAGAGCGGCTCGGGCGCGAGGTACAGGATCGCCCAGATGCGGCCCATCACCGCTTTGAAGCCCCAGAACTCCATCAGCTTGCCGATCACCTCGGCAATGCGGAGCTCGGCCGTCTCGATGGTGTCGTTGGTGGGCATGTGACTGAACATAACTTTATTTCCCTTCCGACGGCGCGCGCGACGCGATGGCAGGCGCGCGCCAGTGGTTCCAGCTCGTCGAGCGCGAGCGCTTGCGGGCCGTCCGAGCGGGCGCGGCCCGGATCGGCGTGGCACTCGACGATCAGCCCGTCGGCGCCGGCGGCCAGCGCGGCGAGCGAGAGCGGCTCGACCAGCGCGCGCGTGCCGGCGGCGTGCGACGGATCGACGAAGATCGGCAGCCCGGTGCGCAGCCGCGCGAGCGCCAGGCCGCCGAGATCGAGCGTGGCGCGCGTGCCCGGCTCGAACGTGCGGATGCCGCGCTCGCACAGGATCACGCCGGGCGCGCCGCCGTCGAGCAGGTACTCGGCGGCGGCCAGCCACTCGTCGACGGTGGCGCCGAAGCCGCGCTTGAGCAGCAGCGGGCGGCCGCAGCGCGCGGCGGCCTTGAGCAGCGGGGTGCACGCCATCGAGCGCGCGCCGAGCTGCACCAGCTCGCACTCGGCGGCCACCGCGTCGAGCGACGCCTCGCTCATCGCCTCCGACACCACGGCGAGCCCGAACGCGTCGCCCGCGCGGCGCAAGAGCCGCAGCGCGCCCGCGCCCGCGCCTTGAAACGCGTACGGCGACGTGCGCGGCTTGAACGCGCCGCCGCGCAACAGCTGCGCGCCCGCCGCCCGCGCCGCGCTCGCCGTCTTCCACAGATCGTCCTCGTCGTCGACGGAGCACGGGCCGAACGCCAGCGCGACCGCCGCGCCGCCAATCTCGAGCGGCCCCAAAGGCGTCGCGATCTCGACCGGCCCGCGCGCGGCGCGCACGCGCGGATTCGGCTCCGCGCCGTCGAGCACCGCCTCCACGCCGTCGAGCGCGGCCAGGCGCGCGCGCGTCTCGTCGCCGAGCGGCGCGTGCGGCGCGACGCTCTCGACCGCCAGCCGCCCGCCGCCGTTCACGCGCCGCGCGCCCGCGCCCGCGCGCTGCAGCGCCGCCTCGACGGCGCGCGCCGCCGCCACGTCCGCGCCCGCGCGCAAAAGCACGATCACCTCAGCGCCTCGATCACCGCGCACGCGCCGAACAGCAAACTCACCCAGCCGTTGAGATCGAAGAACGCGCGATCGACGCGCGACAGATCGCCGGGCGAGACCAGCCGGTGCTCGTACACGAGCGTGCCCGCGATCGCCAGCGTGCCGATCGCGTAAACCGCGCCCAAATGCAGGATCGCGCCGAATGCGATCAATCCGGCCACGGCGGCCACGTGCAGCGCGGCCGAGACGCGCAGCGCGCGCGCCACGCCGAAGCGCGCCGGCACCGAGCCGAGCCGCGCGCCGCGATCGAACGCGCGATCCTGGCAGCTATAGATCAGATCGAAGCCGGCCACCCAGCACGCGACCGCCAGCGACAGCGCGAGCGGCGCCGCGCCGAACGATCCGGCCGCCGCCAGCCACGCGCCCGCCGGCGCGCCGCCGAGCGCGACGCCCAGCCAGAAGTGCGTCGCCCACGTGAAGCGCTTGGCCAGCGAGTAGCCGAGCACGATCGCGAGCGCGAGCGGCGCGAGGTAGAGCGGCCAGCGGCCGAGCACCGCCGCGGCGGCGAGGAACAGCGCCGACGACGCGGCGGTGAGCGCGAGCGCGGCGCGCGGCGACACCGCGCCCGACGGCAGCTCGCGCCCGGCGGTGCGCGGATTGCGCGCGTCGAAGCGGCGATCGGCGAAGCGGTTGAAGGCCATCGCGGCGTTGCGCGCGGCGGCGCAGGCGATCACGATCCACGCCAGGCGCGCGGCGGTGAACGGCTGAGCGGCGTGCTTCCAGCCGAGCGCCGCGGCGCCGAGCGCGAACGGCAGCGCGAACACGGTGTGCGGCAGCGCCACCAGCCGCGAATATTTTTGCAACGCAGCAATCACGGCGCCTCCGTCGAGAGCGCGGGGCGCGCGGGCTCGGGCGGGCGCGGCGCGGGGGCGATGCGGCGCGCGGGAGCGTCGGCGGCCTCGTGCGCGATCCAGGCGATCGGATCGGCCAGCGCGCGGGCGTCGTCGCCCAGCTCGACCAGGCCGGGCCGCGCGCCGGGACGCAGCGCGCCGAGCTCGGGACGTTCGAGCGCGCGCGCGCCGCCCGACGTGGCGCAGGCGAGCGCGAACGCTGCGTCGACGCCGGCGTGCGCCAGCGCCTGCACCTCGCCGAGCACGTCGAGCGACGGCGACGACGCCAGCGAGTCGGTGCCGAGCGCGATCGGCAGGCCGGCGGCGCGCATCCGCTCGACGGGCGGCAGCCGCGCGCCGATATGCAGGTTCGAGCGCGGGCAGGCCACCGCGATCGCGCCGCGCCGCGCGGCCAGCGCCAGCGACGCATCGTCGGCGACGGTGAGGTGCACCAAGAGCGTGCCGCGGCCGAGCACGCCGAGCGACTCCAGCCAATCGATCGGCCGGCACCCGACGGGCGCGCGCGCCGCGCCGCGATCGGCGAGCAACTCGGCGAGCGGGCCGCGTCCCTCGACGAGCAGTTGCGCCTCGCCGGGATCCTCCTCGACGTGGATCGAGCGGATGCGTCCGTTCGAGCGCGCGGCGATGGCGCCGATCGCCGCCGCGCTGCAGGTGTACGTCGAGTGCGCGGTGGCGATCGCGCCCGCGCGGGCCGGCGCGCGCCCGTCGTCGAGCAGGCGCTCCTCCAGCACCAGCGCGTCGACGCCGGCGGCGCGCAGGAGCGGACCGGTCGAGCCGTCGTTGGTCACGTCGGCGCAGGCGACGGTGCCGCGCGCCGCCATCGCGTGCGCCGCTTCGCGCGCGGCGCGCTCGACCTCGCCGGCGCCGGCGCGGCGGATCATCAGCAGCCGGCGGATCCACGGCGCGAGCCCGTCGCCGCCGGCGACGCGGCCGGCGAGGTGCGACAGCTCGAGGTGCAGGTGCGCGTTGATCAGCCCGGGCGCGAGCACGCCGCCGTGCTCGACGATCGGCCCGAGCGCGCGCAGCTCGTCGCGGCGGCCGACGGCGACCACGCGATCGCCGTCGAGCGCCACCACGCCGTCGCGGATCGGCGGCCGCGCGATCGGCACCACCCATGGCGCCGCGTGCAGGATCACGGCGCGCCTTCGCAGGGTTTGGGCGCCTCGCGCGCCGGCTCGGCCAGCTTCGCGTAGCGCATGTCGCGCCGCCGCGGCAGAAAGCCCGCCGCCGCCACGTGCCGCTCGATCCCGCCCGCGTCCATCGAGAACACCGTCCCCGCCGACGACACCACGTTCTCCTCGAACATCACCGAGCCGAAATCGTCGGCGCCGAAGTGCAGCGCCGCCTGCCCGACCGCCGGCCCCATCGTCGGCCACGACGCCTGCAGGTGCGGCACGTTGTCGAGCGCCAGCCGCGCGATCGCCAGCGTGCGCAAGTACGCGTGCGCGCTGCCGTCGCCGCCCGGCAGCCGCGTGTTGCCCGGCTGAAACGGCCAGCAGATGAACGCCGTGAAGCCGCCGGTCTCGTCCTGCAGGTCGCGGATCTGCAAGAGGTGCTCGACGCGCTCCTGCGGCAATTCGCCGCAGGCGAACATCATCGTCGCCGTCGAGCGCAGGCCGAGCCGGTGCGCCACGCGCATCACCTCGAGCCACTCGGGGCCGGTGCACTTGAGCTTGGCGATCTTCGTCCGCACGCGCTCGACGAGGATCTCGGCGCCGCCGCCCGGCACGCTGTCGAGGCCGGCGGCGTGCAGGCGGCGCAGCACGGTCTCGAGCGGCAGCGACTCGAGCCGCGCGATGTGCAGGATCTCCTCGGGCGAGAGCGCGTGCAGCTTGATCGGATACGTCGACTTGAGATGGCGGAACAGATCTTCGTACCACTCGATGCGCAGCGCCGGATTGAGGCCGCCTTGCAGCAGGATCTGAATTCCGCCCGCGTCGACGGTCTCCTGGATCTTTTTGCCGAGGATCTCGCGCGAGAGCACGTACGCGTCGTCGTCGCCTTGGTTGCGGAAGAAGGCGCAGAAGCGGCACGCGGTGGTGCACACGTTGGTGTAGTTGATGTTGCGATCGATGATGTACGTGACCTCGTGCGGCGGATTGAGCGCGCGGCGGCGGGCGTCGGCGGCGGCGCCGAGGGCGATCAGATCGGCGTGCTCGAAGGCGGCGGTCAGCTCGGCGGCCGAGAGGCGCGCGCCGTGAGCGGCGGCGTCGAGACGCGCGGCGAGCCCGTCGCGAGGATCGTTCGGCGGCGCGGGCTCACCGGCGAGCTGCAGGCGGCACGCGGGCGTCAGGCGCGCGGCGGCGGCGCGGCGCAGGAAGGCGTCGGCGCCGGCGCGCAGATCGTCGTCGAGGCGGAAGCTCAGCTCCTCGCGCAGGTAGCGCCGCGCGCGCGCCGGATCGACGCCGTGGCGCCCCGCGTCCGCGGCGATGTCGTCGAGCCGCTCGAGGCCGCGATTTAGTGTGCGGCGCAGCAAATTGGCCACTTCCCCGTCGAGGATCTCGGGGCGGCCGGCCCACACCGCGAACACGAACGGCGCGCCGGTGAGCCCGCGCCACTCGCCGGCGAGATCGTAGACGTGCGCGAAGCGGCGCGCGGCGATCGCCTGCAGCGCCGCGTCGCCGATGATCAGCGCGCCGCGCCGGCCCTCGACCAGCGACGGCAATTCGCCCGGCGGCCGCGCCTCGAAGCGCGGCGGTGTCGAGCGGCGCGCACGCAGGAGCAGCTTGAGCAGCACGACTGAAGTCCGTGACGACGCGTCGAGCGCGATGGTGTCCAGCTCCTCGACGGGCGCGTCGCTCACCAAGAGCACGCTGCCCACCGCGCCGCGCGCGCCGATGCAGACGCCGGGCGCCGCGACCAACCCGCCCTGCCGCGCGTACGCCGCGATCGGCAGCAGCGCCACGTCGCACAAGCCCTCGGCCAGCCGCCGCGCGCCCTCCGCCGGCGAGCACAGCGCCAGCTCGACGCCGGCCGCGTCGGCCAATCCCTCGACGAGCGGACGCGTGTTCAAGAACGGCGCCGCGACGATCTTCAAGCTCATGCGACTACCTCCAAGCTGCGGCGCGCGCGCGGCGGCTCGGGGCGATCGAGCGCGTCGCCCTCGGCGATCACCTGGTACAGCGTGTCGCGCTCGACCGGCACGCGCCCCGCCGCGCGGATCAACCGCACCAGCTCGCCGCGCGTCAACGCCTCGGGCGCGCGCGACCCGGCCATCTTGTAGATCTTTTCTTCCTCGACGGTGCCGTCGAGATCGTCGGCGCCGAACCACTGCGCCACCTGCGCCGTCTTCACGCCCAGCATCGCCCAGTACGCCTTCACGTGCGGGATGTTGTCGAGCAGCAGGCGCGCTACGGCAAAAAGCCGCAGGTCGTCGCATCCCGTCGGGCCGGACAGCCGCTCGAGCGCGTTGTGCTCGTTGTGAAACGCCAGCGGGATGAACGTCTGGAACCCGCCCGTCACGTCCTGCGCCGCGCGCAACCGCACCAGGTGATCGATGCGCTCCTCGACGGTCTCGATGTGCCCGTAGAGCAGCGTGCAGTTGGAGCGCAGGCCGAGCCGGTGCGCGGCGTGATGGATCGCGAGCCACCCGTCGGCGTCGACCTTGTCGCGGCAGATCTTGCGGCGCACGCGCTCGGCGAACACCTCCGCGCCGCCGCCCGGCAGCGAGCCGAGGCCGGCGTCGATCAAGCGGCGCAGCACCTCGTCGTACGTCATGCCGTAGTGCTCGGCGAACCAGTGGATCTCGACGGCGGTGAACGCTTTCAGGTGCACCGACGGGCGCAGCGCCTTGATGCCGCGCAGCAGATCTTCGTAGTAGGAGAACGGCAGCGTCGGGTGCAGGCCGTTGACGATGTGGATCTCGGTGAGGTCCGCGGGACGCGCGCGGACTTTGTCGAGCGCCTCGTCGAGCGTCATCGTGTACGCGCCGGGCATGCCCTCTTCCAGCCGCGCGAACGAGCAGAACTTGCAGTCGGCGACGCACACGTTGGTGGCGTTGAGGTGCATGTTGACGTTGAAGAACGTGCGCGCGCCGTGGCGCCGCTCGCGCTCGCGGTTGGCCAGCGCGCCGAGGAGCGCCAGGTTGGGCTCGTGCCACAACGCGACGCCGTCGGCGAAGCCGAGCCGCTCGCCGGCGTCGAGGCGCGCCGCGATCTGTTCGAGGAAGGTCATCGCGATCTCCGGATGGGAAGCCTTCCAGCCGAGCGGATCAGCGTTTCGACGTAGGCGGGGCTGGGGCGGCCGGCGTCTTCGGGCGGGCCGCCGATCTGCGCGAGGCGCTGGCGTTCGCGGCGCGGCGCGAGCGGACCGGCCAACTCGTCGGCGCCGAAGGTGAGCGCGAGCGCGGCGCCTTTGACGTCGAGCACGTCGTCCCAGCGCACGCGGATCGGTACGCGCGTGCCGAGTCGATAGCGCGCGGCGGCGGCGGCGCGATACGCGTCGATGCCGGTGGCGCCGGTCGCCAGCGCGGCGCGGATCGGCACGCCGGCGTCGAGCGCGCGCGCTACCGCGTCGGCGGCCTCGTCGAGGCGCAGCCCGTCGGCGGCGGCGATCACCGCCTCGAGCGCGAGGCCGGGGGCGCGCGGCGCTTCGACGAGCGCGGCGAATCCCGGACCGACGCGCAGCACGACGATGCTTCCACCCGCGGCCATGCGCCGCGCCACCGCGGCGTCGAGCGCCACCCACTCGTCGACTTCGTTCGCGTCGTCCTGATCGTCCGGCTCGTCGGGGCCAATCAGCTGCGAGCGTACGAAGCTCGCCGGCGCATCCACCGGCTGCAGCACCGCGCGCGCGAGCTCGGTGAGAGACGCGCTCATGATCGCTCCTCCTCGGATCCCCAGCGCGGTCCGAGCCGCGACGGCAATCCCAAGTGGTCGAGCACGCGCCCGACCACGGTGTCCAGCAGGTCCTCGACGGTGCGCGGGCGGCCGTAGAACGATGGCGCGGCCGGCAGCACCAGCGCGCCGGCGCGCGTGACCGCCACCATGTTCTCGAGGTGCACCAGCGACAGCGGCGTCTCGCGCGCGACCAGAATCAGCTTGCGCCGCTCCTTGAGCATCACGTCGGCGGCGCGGCCGACCAGGTCGTCCGAGAGGCCGTGCGCGATGCGCGCCAGGCCGCCCATCGAGCAGGGGATCACCACCATCGCGGCGAAGCCGGCCGAGCCCGACGCGAACGGCGCCGAGAAGTCGCGAAGGTCCCACTGCGGGAACGGCAGCTCCGACGGCGGCGAGCCGATCTCGGTGGCCCACACCTGCTTCGCCGCCTGCGACATCACCACGTGCGGCAGGACGAGATCGCGCGGCAGCGACGACAGCACGTCGAGCAGCCGCCGCGCGTAGGGCGCGCCCGAGGCGCCGCCGATCGCCACCACCAACTTGAGCGGCGCGTGCGCGCTCACGGCGACACCTCGGCGATCACCAGCGCCGCGACGCCGGCGGTGAGATCGACGCCGCGCACGCGCGCGAAGCCGGCGTCGCGCGCCAACTGCTCGACCTGTTCGCGCGTGGCGAAACGATCGATCGACTCGGCGAGGTAGCAATACGCGCCGCGGTCGCCCGACACGAGCCCGCCGACGAGCGGCATCACGCGCCGGTTGTAGAGCGCCTGCACCACGCGCGTGATGGCGCGCCGCGGGCGGAAGAAGTCGAGGACCACCAGTCGGCCGCCGGGCGCGAGCACGCGCCGCGCCTCGGCCAGGCCGCGCGCCGGATCGTCGAGGTTGCGCAGCCCGAAGCCGCACAGCGCGCCGTCGAACTCGCCGTCGGAGAACGGCAGCGCCTGCGCGTCGGCGACCACCAGGCGCGCGCCGCCGGCCTTGTGCGCGCCGCGCTGAAGCATCTCGGGCGAGAAGTCGGCGGCGGTCACGCGCGCGCCGGCGCGCATCGCCAGCGCGGTGAGATCGAGCGTGCCGGCGCAGACGTCGAGCACGCGCCGCTCGCGCACGTCGCCGAGCGCCGCCACCGCGCGCCGCCGCCACGACTGGTCCACGCCGAGGCTGAGCACGCGGTTGAGCGCGTCGTACGTCGGCGCGATCGCCCCGAACATGCGCTGCACGCCCGCGCTCATTTTTGCACCGCAGCAATATTCGAGTCGGCCGCCGCGTGATTTTTTTGCGCTGCAGCAAATTCTTTTTGCGCTGCAGCAATATTCGGGCTGGCCGCCGCGTGATTCTTTTGCGCCGCAGCAAAGTTTGTTTGCGTTGCAGCAATTCTCTGTTGCGCCGCAGCAATATTCAGCTCGGGCCACAAGCGGTCGACGCGCGCCTGCACCTCGGCCGACATCGCCGCCACGCGCGGCCACTCGCGCTCGTACCCCTCCTCGCGCCACTTGGCGGTGGCGTCGACGCCCATCTTGCCGCCGAACCCGACGGTGCACGACGCGTGATCGAGCACGTCGTACGGCCCGTCGGAGATCATGACGTCGCGCTTGGGATCGATGTTGTTGAGCACGCGCCAGCCGACCTCCGCCAGGTCGTGCACGTTCACGTCCTTGTCGACGACGATCACGCACTTGGTGAACATGAGCTGCCCGAGTCCCCACAGCGCGTGCATGATCTTGCGGCCGTGAAACGGGTACTGCTTGTCGATGGCGACGATCGCCATGTTGTGGAACACGCCCTCGACCGGCAGGTTGTAGTCGTGCAGCTCCGGCATCGTCAGGCGTAAAAGCGGTAGAAACAGCCGTTCCGTGGCCTTTCCCAGCCAGGCGTCCTCCATCGGCGGGCGGCCGACGATGGTGGCGGGGTAGATCGGATCGCGGCGGCGCGTCACGCACGTGACGTGGAACGCGGGGTACTTGTCGCGCGGCGTGTAGAAGCCGGTGTGGTCGCCGAACGGGCCCTCGTCGATCAGCGGCTCGCGCGGATCCACGTAGCCTTCGAGCACGAAGTCGGCGTCGGCGGGGACCTCGACGTCGATGGTCTTGCACTTCACCAGCTCGACGGCGCGGCGGCGCAGGAACCCGGCGAGCGCCAATTCGTCGACGCCGTCGGGCAGCGGCGCGGTGGCCGAGTAGGTGATCGCCGGATCGCCGCCGAGCACCACCGCCACCGGCACGCGCTGGCCGCGCTCTTTCGCCTTCAGGAAGTGGCGCATGCCGGTCTTGTGCGCCTGCCAGTGCATGCCGGTCGTGCGCGGACCAAGGAGCTGCATGCGGTACATGCCGAGGTTGCGCGCGCCGGTCTCCGGATCGTGCGAGATCACGACCGGCAGCGTGATGAACGGACCGCCGTCGTCGGGCCAGCAGGTGAGGATCGGGAGCGCGCGCAGATCGGGCGAGGGATCGACGACCTCCTGGCACGGCGCCGCGCCGGAGAAGCTGCGCGGCAGCGACGACGCCACGCGCGCCAGCTTGGGCAGCATCTTGAGCTTCTCCCACAGCGTGCCGGGGAGCTGCCCGCCGACGAGCTCGGCCAGCGCGCGCGCGTGCTCGTCGATGGCGTCGACGCCGAGCGCCCACGCCATGCGGCGCGCCGAGCCGAACGCGTTGATCACCAGCGGGAAGCGCGAGCCGCGCACGCGCTCGAACAGCAGCGCGGGGCCGCCGCCGGGGAGCTTCATGGTGCGATCGGCGATCTCGGCGATCTCGAGGCGCGGATCGCACTCGCGCGCGATGCGCACCAGCTCGCCGGCCGAATCGAGCCGCTCGACGAACGCTCTCAGCGACGGGTACATTCGAGCCTCCTCACCTTCACGACCAACCTCACGACACGCGCGCGCACAATTCGCGGGCGATGGTCTCGAGCGCTTCGACGTAGGGCGCGCAGCCGGGCGCGCGCTCGCGGGCGAGCGGAGCCAGCGCGCCGAGCGCGGCGTCGGTCTCGCGCGCGGCGTCGGCGCGGGCGCGGGCGGCGCCGCCGCTGTCGGCCACCGCGCGCGCGAGCTCGCAGGCCAGCTCGGGCGGCGCGCCTTCGCCGTCGAGCTCGGCGCCGCGCTGGAGCCGCGCGCGCAGCGACGGGCGGCCTTCGAGCGCGTACAGCACCGGCAGCGTCAGCTTGCCCTCGCGCAGATCGCACAGCACGCTCTTGCCCAGCGCCTCGGGCCGCCCCTCGACGTCGAGCACGTCGTCGACGATCTGGAACGCGCGGCCGAGCCTGAGCCCGTATTCGCCGAGCGGCTCGACCGCCGTGGCGCGCGCCGCCACGCGGGCGCCGGCGCGCCCGCACCACGCGAACAGCGACGCGGTCTTGCCGTCGACCACGCGGCGATACGCGGCGGCGTCGAGATCGGCGCGCCCGCGGTGCGCCAGCTGCAGCGCCTCGCCGTCGATCATGCGCGCGATGGCGCCGAGCAGCTCGTCGAGCGCGCCGGGCACGCGCGACGCCGCCGCCAGCTCGAGCGCGCGCACCAGCAGGAAGTCGCCGCCCAGCACCGAGGCCGCGTTGCCCCACAGCACGCGCGCCGCCGGCACGCCGCGCCGCACCCGGCCGTCGTCGAGCACGTCGTCGTGGAGCAGCGTCGCCGCGTGGGTCAGCTCGGCGGCTTGCGCCAGACCCAGCTCGGCGGCGCGCGCCTCGGCGCTCGACGGTCCGCCCGCCGCGCGCGCCGCCAGCACGACCAGGAGCGGGCGCACGCGCTTGCCGCCGGCCGCCAGCAGATGCTTCGCCGACGCGCCCGCCACGCCCGGCCCGCCGTCGGCCAGCCGCGGCAGCGTCGCCTCGACGCGCGCCACCACCTCGCCGGCCAGCAGCTTGAGCGCCTCCAGCCGCGCCTGCGTGCGCGCCGGCTCGACGCCACGCTGCGCGGCGCCTTCGAGGCGAAGGGCGGTGGCGCTCAGATCGGCGGCGGCTCGTTCCATGTTTGAACTTTCAAAAGTTTCTGAAACTTCATAACTGATTCACTTTTGCTGTCAAGAGGGCAGCTCGGAACGCCGCGGAAGCGCGGCCGATTCACCCGCCGTGGCGCGCGGCAGCGGCTCGTGCGATGGTGCGCGCATGCGCGCCGCGCCGTTCGAGATCGCCGCCACCGACGGGTGGCGTTTGCGCGGCGAGGTGCGCGCGCCCGACGCGCCGCTGGCGGTGGCGATCGCCGGCCACGCGATGATGGTCGATCGCCGCACGCTCGATCGCCCGCGCTCGAACGGCTTCGTCTCGCACCTGGTGTCGCGCGGCGTGGCGGTGGTGTGGCCCGATCTGCGCGGCCACGGCGAGAGCGGCCCGCGCGCCGACGAGGGCGGCCGCTGGTCCTACGACGACCTGGTCGCCGACGTCGCGCCGCTGATCGCGTTCGCGCGCCGCGAATTTCCCGGGCTGCCGTGCTTCGCCGTCGGGCACAGCCTGTTCGGCCACGTCACGCTGGCGCACCTGGCGCGCTTTTCATCGACGGCGGCGCCGCTCGACGGCCTGGTGATGATGGCGTGCAACGTCTGCAACCCCGAGTGGCGCCGCCGCCCGTTCGCGCGCGCGCAAAAAGTCGCGCTCATCGAGGTCATGCGGCTGATGGCGCGCGTCGCCGGCCGCCTGCCCGTGCGCCGCCTCCGCCTCGGCACCGACGACGAGCCCGCCCCCTACATCGCGCAGTTCGCCGCCTGGTGCCGCGCCGACGACTGGCGCTCGCTCGACGGCTTCTCCTACTGGCGCGCCCTGCCCTCGGTCACCACGCCGATCCTCGGCATCGTCGGCGCCGGCGACCGCCTCATGTCCCCGCCCGCCGACGCCCGCGGCGTCCTCTCCCGCATCCCCAACGCCACCTTCGAAATCCACGGCCGCTCCACCGGCCTCCCCATCGACCCCGGCCACATGTCGCTCCTCCTCGACGCCCGCTGCCGCCCCACCTGGAACCGCATCGCCAACTTCCTCGTCGGTAAATAGTCCGCTGAACGACCGCTGCGTTCCGCGTGCGGACTGCGGCATTTTGCCGCCGTGCTCAAACAGTCCTCGTCGCGGGCGTGCGCCAGGCGGCGCACGCGATCGCTCCTGCGGAACTGCGCGCGGCGGCAAAATGCCGCAGCCCGCACGCTCCACTCCGCTGCGTAGCCATAAACCTGCTCCAAACGGTGCTTCTGACGCTTTTTGAGCTACTCAGCGGAATGGAGCGGGTGGGCGCGAAAATCGTTTTTCGCCGGCGTTGAGGAGCGCTCGCCGTCTGCGGCGATGCCAGCGACGAATCGAGCGAAGCACGTGCCGCGCGCAGGACGCTGCGTAGCAGCGGCCGAGCACGGCGTATGCGAGCGTCCGGCGAAAAACGATTTTCGCGCCCGCCCGCGTAATGCAGCGGCTGTTTCGAAAAACGTCAGTCGATTTTGCCGTCGCTGAGCAGCTTCTCCAGCGCGGCTTCGTCGATGACGCGCGTGCCCTTCTTTTGCGCGTCTTTCAATTTCGTAGCGCCGACGTCCGCACCGGCGACGAGATAGTGGGTGCCCTTCTTGACGCTCTTCTCGAACGTGCCGCCCGCCGCTTCGATGGCCGCCTGGATCTCGGTGCGCGGCCGCGACAGCGTGCCGGTGACGCAGATGCGGATGCCGGCGAGCGGCCCGGAGCGTTCGACTTTTTTCGGCTCCGACGGCGAGACCCCGCGCGCCATCAGCTTCTCCAGCACTTTGCGATGCCGCTCGTCGGCAAAGAACCCCGCCACCGCCCGCGCCCGCTCGCCGCCGAAGCCGTGCAGCTCGGCGAGCGCGGCCTCGATCTCCGCCGGCGCCGTTTGCATCAACGTGCTCAAATCGCCAAACCGCTCAGCTACGTTGCGCGCCCAGACTTCGCCGATCTTCGGCATCCCCAACCCGACCAGGAGCCGCGTGAGCGTCGCCTTCTGCTTCGCCGCCTGGATCGCCGCCACCACGTTCTCCGCGCTCTTCTGCCCCATGCGCTCGAGCTCGACCAATTTCTCGACGGTGAGATCGAACAGGTCGGCCACGTCGCCGACGATCCCCTGCTCGACGAGCTGGTACACCAGCGCCGGCCCGAGGTTCTCCATGTTCATCGCGTCGCGGTGGCAGAAGAACACGATCGAGCGCGCCACCTGCACCGGGCAGCCGAAGGTGTTGGGGCACATCAGCGCGACCTGCCCCTCCTCGCGCTCGAGCGGCGTGCCGCACGCGGGGCAGTGCGTCGGCTCGATGATCGGCACGCGATCGTGCGCGCGCTCGACGACGGTGATGACGTACGGGATGATCTCGCCGGCTTTTTCGAGCAGCACGCGATCGCCCACCGCCACGTCGAGCCGGCGGATCTGGTTCCAGTTGAAGAACGACGCGCGCCGCACCGTGGTGCCCGACAGCTCGACCGGCTCGAAGTGGCCGAGCGGCGTGATCGCGCCGGTGCGGCCGACGTTGACCTCCAGCTCCAGCAGCTTCGACGTCGCCTGCTCGGCGGGGAACTTGTACGCGATCGCCCAGCGCGGCGCGCGCGCCGTCGAGCCGAGCAGCCGCCGCTGCGCGATGTTGTCGATCTTGATGACCAGCCCGTCGGTGGCGTAGGGCAGCGCGCGGCGCCGCGCGTCGAACTCCTTGATGTACGCGATCAGCTCGTCGAGCGTCTCGAGGCGCTTCACGTCGGGCGAGACCGGCAGGCCGAGGTGCTTCATCCAGTCGAGCAATTGAAAGTGCGTCTTGGCGGGACCGTCGCCGACGACTTCGTACGTCAGCAACTTCATCGGGCGCTTCGCCGCCTCGCGCGGATCCATCAGCTTGAGCGAGCCGCCCGTCGAGTTGCGCGGGTTCTTCCACGGCTCCTCGCCCGCGCTCACGCGCTCGGCGTTGAGCTTCTCGAACGCGGCGCGATCCATGTAGACCTCGCCGCGCACGTCGACGGTGATCGGCTCGGCCAGCACCAGCGGCAGCGCGCGGATGGTGCGCAGGTTCTGCGTCACGTCCTCGCCGATGGTGCCGTCGCCGCGCGTGGCGCCGAGCTGAAACCGCCCTTCGACGTAGCGCAGCTCGATGCTGATGCCGTCGATCTTCGGCTCCACCACGTACGCCGGCTTTTGCTCGCCGTCGAGGCCGCGCATCACGCGCTCGTGAAACGCGGTCAGCTCCGCCTCGTCGTAGGTGTTGTCGAGCGACAGCATCGGCCGCTCGCGCACGACTTTCGGGAACGCCGACGTGATGTCCGAGCCCACGCGGCGCGTCGGCGACCAGTCGACGATCCACTCGGGGTGCAGCTCCTCGGCGTCGCGCAGCGCGCGGTAGAGCCGGTCGTACTCGACGTCGGCGATCGACGGATCGTGCTCGACGTAGTAGCGCCGATCGTGCTCAAGGATCTCGCGCGCCAGCGCCTCGTACGCTTGTCGCGTCTCCGCCGCCACTACAGGATCGGCTCCTTGTCGTCCTCGTCGTCGTCGAGCTCGTCGTCGTCTTCCAGCTCGCGCTTGCCGGTGTCGACGATCTCGATCTCGCCGGTCACCAGCTCGACCTCGCCGGTGGGCGCGTCCTCGTCGTCTTCGCCGAGCGATTCGCGATCGAGCATCAGCCGCCCGCCCGCCGCCTCGGGCGCCGCCTTGCGCCCGCGCAGACAGCCGGCGAGCACCGACACCGCGAAGCTCGAGCCGGTGAAGTACGCGTCGATGGCGTTCTTGCACTCCCAGAACACCGACTGCATCTGCTGCCCCTTGCCGGCGATCGACTTCCATTCGCCGAGCGGGCCGTACTCGATGAGCGGCGCGAAGAAGAACTCGCGGCTCGACTTGAACAGCAGCGTGAACGACTCGTGCTCGGCGTTCACGTCGTCGAGGCCGGCGTCCTCGAGCCAGCCCTCGGCCTGCTCGAGCGCGGGGAAGCGCGTGAGGTATGCGTCGAGGCGATCGATCGCGTCCTGGCGATCCTGCTTGGTGAGCACCTCGCGGAAGATGTCGAAGAACTCGCCGTAGGTGCCGGCGAGCGGCAGCGTCACGATCACGCGGCCGCCCGGTTTGCAGACGCGCGCGAACTCGCGGATCGCCGACTCGGGATCTTCGAACTCCTGCAGTCCGGCGTTGCAGACGACCAGATCGTAGACATCGTCGGCGAACGACAGCTTGGGGACCGCGCTCTCGGAGCGGAAGAAGATGCGCTTGCCCGACAGCGGGCCGGCCTTGATGCGCGCCTCGTCGAGCATCGGCGACGACGCGTCGATGGCGATGATGCGGCCCTGATCGTCCATGCGCCGCAGGATCTCCAGCGACGGGTAGCCGGTGCCGCACGCGACGTCGAGCACCATCGCTTTCGGCGGCAGCGTCAGCTCGCGCAGCAGGATCTTGCCGAAGCGCTGCGACCAGATCGGCAGGATCTCGGCGTCGTAGAGCTTGGCGAGCTTGTCGGCCTGGTGGCTGCGCTTCACGGCGCCCGCAGTTTAGACGCTTCCTTTGGCGGCTTCCAGCCTTTCACGGGGCCGCGCGGCTCGCCGCCGTATTTGCCGGCGAGGAATTTGACAGTCATCAGATAGAGCGCCGACGACAGGCGATTGAGGGCGAGCTTGAGGTCGGCGCGCGTGGCGGCGTCGGGAAACGCGGCGTGCAGCGCCAATTCGGCTTCGCGCGTGTAGGCGCGCGCGGTGTAGAGCTTGGCGACGACGGGGCCCTGGCGCACCGACGGGAACATGAACGGCACGCCGTACAGCTCGTGCGTGTGGTGCGAGGCCCAGCGCAGCTCGCCGGCGTCGAGGCCGCCGAGCTTCCACGGCGCGAGCGGTTTGTCGGTGACCTCGGCGCCGATGAGCGCGCGCGACAATTCGAGCGCCTCGCCCAATTCGCCGACGAGGCCGCGCGCGCCGTCGGCGTCGGCGGCGCACTGCGCGTCGAGCAAGAGCCCTTGCAGCGTGTCGAGCTTGCCGCGCAGCGCGACGCGCGGGTGGGTCTTGGCGACCAGCGACTCGTCGTCGTGGAGATGCGTCAGGTGCTCGGGCTTCTCGCTCAGCCGCTCGCCGGTCGCGAGCACGCGATATCTTCCCGCGCCCGCGGGGCCGCGCGGGCGGGCGCCGAGCGCTTCGCCGGCGGCGCGGGCGGCGCGCGCAGCGTCGGTGGGCGCGCGCGCCACGTCGACGACCGCGGCGGCGAATGCGCGGGCGGCGGCTTCGCACGACGGCAGATCGCCGGCGAGATAACCGCCGCCGAAGTTGGTCTCCGACGGCGGGCCGAACCACTTTTGCAACTTCACCGGCGCCGCCTTGAGCGCGGCGTCGAGGCCGATCATCGACTCGAGCGGCGGCGCGATCAGGTACGCGATCGGCGCGCCGAGCGGCACGTTGGCCTCGCGCGAGAGATAGCTTCCCGTCGAGCGAACGACGTGCGGAAAAAACGCCAGCGCGCCTTTTTCGTCGGCGGCGTAGAACCACGCTTCGTCTTCGAGCGTGCGCACGCAGGCGTCGAGCGCCTCGCGGATCTCGTCGGGATCGCGCGCCGCATAGACGCCGATCGCCTCGCCCGACAGCGGCCCCGACGGATACGACGAGCCGGCGTAGAACGATCGCGCGTAGACCACCTCGACCGGCGCGGCCTTGGTTCCCTCGTCGAGCGCGACGTACAGCGCGTCGTCGCTGGTGCAGGTGATGAGCCCGCACGCGCGCGCGCCGTCGGGCAGCTTCCACTCGGCGGCGAGCTGCTCGTCGACGCGCGAGATCACGCGCACCGCCAGCGCGCGCGGCACGATCGGAATCAAGTCGACGAGGCCGAGCCCCGCCTTCCGATCAGTTGGGCCCGGCATCGGCGAAGCCGGCGGCGACCAGCTGCGACTTCGCGTCCCAGCCGTTCGGCGCGTGCTCGTTCTGCGACCACCACGGCGAGCCCTGCGCCACCCACTCCTTGCGCAGCTCGATGTGCGTCTTGTCGACGTCGTCGGCGCCGAAGTGGACGCCGCAGCACGGGCAGATCGAGTACGTCGGCGATCCCGTCGGGTCGACGTGCGGCTCGGCGAGATCGGGATACCCGCACACCGGGCACGTGAACTTCGCGGGCTGCACAGCGGTCAAAGAATGACTCCTGATTTCTTGTCGCGGAGGATTCGCGCGCACGCGTCGGCGACGACGGCGGCGGCCTTGATCGGCTCGAAGCCGCGCGGGTTGATGTTGGAGACCACTTCGCGATCCGCGTCGGTGGCGCCGCTCGCCGGACGATAGATGTAATAGGCGCTCATCGAGTCGGAGAAGCCGAGGCCGGGCCGCTCGCCGCAGGTGAACACGCACGCCTCGGCGTCGGTGAGGCGCGCGATCTCGTCCATCACCTTGACGCGCGAGCGGCGCACGAACACCGGCGTGCCGGCGCGCAGGCCGCGCGCCTGGAGCTCGCGCGCGAGCGCGCCGTGAAACGCTTCGAGGTGCGCGTTGAGCGCGGCGGCCGAGAGCCCGTCGCCGTAGCACACCTGCACCTGCGGCCCGCGCGCGCACTTCTGCTCGAGGATCGCCTTGCCTTCGTCGGAGAGCGCGCGGCCGGCGTCGGGGCGCTCGAGGAAGATGCGCTTGTCGGGCGCGCGCGTGGTCAGCTCGACCAGGCCGAGCTTTTCGATCAATTTGGCGTCGACCTCGGAGAGCACCGCGTCCTTGGCGGCGGCGTGGTCGGCGCGAAACTTGAGCAGCGTGTTGGTGCGGTAGCGCGTGCCGGCGCGCCCGACGCCGATGCGCGCCGGCGTCGACGCGAGCATCGCGCGCATGGCGTCGGCGTCGAACGGCTGCAGGTTGGCGCCGCGATCGGGAGCCAGCAGCACCGCCTCGCGCGCGTCGATCGACGGCACCGCAGGCGCCTCGCCACTCGCGCCGCTCAGCTCGGCGACGGTCGCGCGCACCAACTCCGCGACGCGCCGACGATCGATCACTGGCGGTGGGACTGGCTGCACGGCCCTCGATCTATCACGAATACCGACGGGCGACTACGGCCGCGTGGCGTGCGCGATGCCGTTCGGCACGCACGCGTTGCTGCTCGACAGCATGCGCCGGAACGCCGAGTAGTAGAGCGTGATGCCCGACGCCGGGTCCGAGCCGTCGGTCGGCACCACCGCGCTCACCAGCAGCGCGTGGTCGTTCGGCGACGCGTCCTTGACCTTGAGCACCGGGTTCAGCTCCGAGCGCGTCCAGAAGAACCCGTCGCTCGACGTGGCGTAGCCGACGTTGATGGTGGTGCCCGCCTCGCAGAACGACGAGAAGGCGTCGGTCGTCGGCGACACGCAGACGTGCCGGTTCATGTCGCACGTCAGGTTTCCCGTGCACGGCGTCAGCGGGCCGCAGACCTGGAGCGAGATCTCGCCGATCGACGCCACCGAGTACCACATCTTGTAGACGGTGCCGTCGAGCAGCACGCGCGGCGACAGCAGCACCGCCTCGCCGCTCAGGTTGCCTTGCAGCACCGGCGCCGGCTCGGGCGTGAACGAAAAGCCGTCGGTGGACGACGCGCGGCCGATCGACACCGAGCCGTCGGCGGCGGAGAACGACGAGAAGAACATCAGCCACGGCGGCATTCCACCGTCGGGCGCGCCGGCCAGGAGGTCGGGCATCACCTGCGGAAACGTCACGCCGCCCGAGCAGTAGCTGCACTGGTTGATGCCGAGCAGCGGCATCGCCTGCGGCATGAACGGTTGCAGTCCATCGGTCGACGTGGCGCGCGGGATGGTGTTGCCGAGCTCGCTGTACGCCATCTCCGATTCGGAGCCGACCGCGTACACCGACGGCGAGAGCAGCAGGCCCGAGCCGCTCGCCGTGATCAGCGGCTGCGCGGCGGCGGTCCAGGTGACGCCGTCCGGCGACGTGGCGACTCCGATGCCCTCGTTCGCCAGGTTCGAGCCGATGAAGTACATGCGGTAGCCCGAGCCGACCTTGCTGATGCTCGGCTCGGCGACGAAGCGCGTGGCCCAGCCGAACGGCACGGTGATCTCCGTCGGCGCGACGGTGAACGGCGCCGCCAGCACGTTGATCCCCGTCGACGTCGAGGTGGTTCCCGCCGCGTAGCTCGCGGTCAGCTTGGCCACCGCCGGCGGCAGCGTCTCGCGGTTGAGCGCGATGGTCGCCGTCACCGCGCCGCCCGCGAGCGTCACCTGCGCCGGATTTACGTCGCCCCACGACGACGCCAGCTTCACCGTCCCCGCGAAGCCGCTCGCCGGCGTGCCGTCCGACGCCAGCGCCTGCAGCGCGACCGGGAACTTCTGGTGCTCGGCCACGAGCGGCGCTCCGGTCACGCCGGGAAAGCTGATGTCGAAGCTGCACGCCGCCTGCGAGTCCTGGTTCACGCACTGCCCGCACTTGCAGTGCTGCCCGCTCGGGCACGCGTCGTCGGGGCCGCACAGGTACGCGCCCGCCGGCGGCGACGGGCTATAGCAGCCGCCCAGGCAAATTGCCGCAATTAGTGTGCAGCGCAGCATTTCAAAAGCTCCCGGCGGCGACCAGCCCGCCGCCCACCGGTGACAGCGACGGCGCCAGCGTGAGCTTGGGCGCCTCGCGATCGATCTTGTTGCCGATCAGGTAGAGCGCGATGCCGCCGCCCGCCGCCAGCGCCGCCACGCCGAAGCCGACGCCGGCGATGATCGGATCGTTGCGCCCCGTGTCCTGCGTCGAGCGGATCGAGCCGTCGAACCCCGGCGGCATCGCCGGGTTCCCGCCGCGCGTCACCGAGTCCGACGCCAGCTTGGCCTCGACGGCGAACGCGATCCCGGTCGCCAATCCCGCCGCCGCCAGCACGAAGCAGCCGTACGCCGCCCAGCGCGCCGCGCGTCCCGGCTTCGGCGGCGCCTCGCGATACACGACGATGGTCTTGAACACGACCTTCTCCGGCGCCGGCGCCGACGCGCCGCTCTTGATGCGCTCGCGCAGGTTGACGATGCGCTCGCGCACCTCGTTGCGATCGGGCGCGTCCGCCTTGCCGTCGATGTACTTCTGATACGCGGCCACGGCGTCGTCGAGCCGATTGAGCCGCTCATAACATTGCGCCAGGTTGTATTGCAGGTCCGCCAGCGGTTTGAGCTGATAGGCGGCATTCATTTCGCGCGCCGCCTCTTCGTAACGCGCTTGATCGTAATAATCGATTGCGGCTTTTACGTGGATTCGCGCCTTTTCGGTGGCTTCGTCCTGCGCCGCCGCGAGACGCGTCACACCGACGAGCGCACAGGCTACGACCAGTAAGCGCAACATAGATGATACCCCCGAACGTAATCCAAATAATAACAGTTCGACGATATCAGGGACGCATTTGTTCGGGAAAAGTAAAAACGATTGATTGAGGGCGGATTACTGCAATCGCTTCCAATCGGCGGCAAAACGGGGGCGCAAAGCCGATTCGCCGATCACCACCTTCGAATCGTTGGCCCAGAAGACTTTCAGGCCGGGCGCGAGCGCCTCGCGCGGAATCGGCCACGTGAGATCGCCCTGCGCGTCATCGAACTCGACCAGCACCACCAGCCGCGGGCCGGCCGGCCCGTCCTCGGCGAACGCGAGGCCGTGCCCGTCGGGCGACCACACCGGCGGCAGCTTGAGCCGCGTGACGCCGGCGCGCGGCCAGACGTTCTGCCCGTCGACGACCAGGTTCTGTTTCGCGCCGCCGCCCGAGACGAACGCCACGTGCGCGTGCTGCGGGCTCCACAAGAACTCGAGCCCCGAGCGCGCGGCGATGATCTCGCCCGAGTCGGCGTCGTGCACGACGTAGATGTTCGCCGGCGTCTTCTTCGCCGGGTCGCTCACGGCCGCAGGCGCCGCCGGCGGCGCGACGTAACCAATGCGGTGGTTGTCGAGCCAGATCAGCTCCTCCGGTTTTCCCGGCCGATAGACGGCGAACTCGTTGATCGGATCGCCCGCGAGGTTTCGCACCAGCACGTGCGCCGGCTGCAACCCTTGCCGCTGCGCCGTCGGCTTCTCGCGCACGTAGGCGAAGCGCCGCTTGTCGGGCGAGAACACCATCTCGCTCTTGGTCACGTCGCCGAGCGACCACTCCTCGGCGCCGCGCCGCGCGAACGGCTGCTCGCCGCGAAAGAACAATTCGACGTCGGGCGCGCGCATGCGCGGCCGGTGCTGCACGACGGGGCGCGGCTCCTCCTCGCCCTTCTCGGTCACCGCTGTCGCGGCGCACCCGAGCACGCACGCGCAGACAGCCGTGAGCGCGCGCTTCATCCGAAGATGCTCGGGTCGCCCGCTTTGTCCGTGAGCTTCCCGTCCTTCATGAGTCCCATCTCGACGAGCCACGTTTCAAACTCTGGTGCAGGCTTGAGACCAAGCGCCTGCCTGAGCGTGGCATCGTCGTGAAAGCTCGTCGATTGATAGTTGAGCATGACGTCGTCGCCCATCGGCAGGCCCATGAAGAAGTTGCAGCCGGCGGCGGTGAGCAGCACTTCCAGGTTCTCGAGGTCGTTTTGATCGGCGTCGGCGTGGTTGGTGTAGCAGGCGTCGCAGCCCATGGGAATGCCGTGGAGCTTGCCGCAGAAATGATCTTCCAGCCCCGCGCGCGTGATCTGCCGCGCGTCGTAGAGATACTCCGGGCCGATGAAGCCGACGACGGTGTTGACCAGGAACGGCGCGAAGTGGCGCGCGAGGCCGTAGTTGCGCGCCTCGAGCGTCTGCTGATCGACGCCGTGGTGCGCGTCGGCCGAGAGCGCCGAGCCCTGCCCGGTCTCGAAGTACATGACGTTGGGCCCGGTCGCCTGCCCGAGCTTCTTGGTCATGTCCCACGCTTCCTGCAAAAGCGGAATCGTGACGCCGAAAGAGGTCATCGCCTTTTCTGTGCCGGCGATCGATTGAAACATCAGGTGCAGCTTCGCGCCCTGCTCGAGCGCTTTCATCTGCGTGGTGACGTGCGCCAAACAGCAGTTTTGAGCCGGTATACGCCATTCGCGGATGAAGCGATCGGTGGCGTCGAGGATCTTGCGCGTCTGCTCCGGATTGTCGGTGACGGGATTCACGCCGAACACCGCGTCGCCGACGCCGAACGACAGACCCTCTTTGAGCGACGCCAGGATTCCGTCGACGTCGTCGGACGGATGATTCGGCTGCAGGCGCACGCCCAGCCGGCCCTCGAGCCCGAGCGTGTTGTTGGCGTGCACCACCACGCGGATCTTCTTGGCGGCGACGATCAGATCGAGGTTCGACATCAGCTTGGCGCACGCCGCGATCATCTCGCTGGTCAGCCCGCGTGACAGCCGCAGCAGCTCCGGCCCGCTCACGTTCTCGTCGAGCACGTGCTCGCGCAGCTTCGCCACCGTCCACGACTTCACCGATTCGTAGATCGGCAAATTCAAGTCGTCCTGGATCAGCCGCGTGACCGCGTCCTTCTCGTACGGCACCGCCGGCCGCTCGCGCAACTCGGCGAGCGTCACCTCCGACAGCACCAGCTTGGCGGCGATGCGCTCGGTGGCCGACTCCGCCGCCACGCCCGCCAGCCGATCGCCCGACTTCTCCTCGTTGGCCTTGGCCAGCACGTCGACGAGATCGCGGAAGACCCAGGTCTTGCCGCGCAGGGTGGCCGCCAACTTCATG
>DASREC010000588.1:0-7568 GCA_035652295.1 Polyangia bacterium | reverse complement strand
ATCTTCGGGCGGCCGTTCGGCATGCGTCTCTAAACCCCTCAATTTTCAACAATTTTTCTAGAAGATCACCGCGACTCACAATAGCTTCCCAACGGCCGGGTGTCAATGCTCGTGATACCATCGCTCGGGGAAAAGCCGCATGCGCCAAGGCGAGCAGAGCGCGGCAGCGTTGGTGGCGATTGGCCTCTTGTGGTCGTGCCGCCCGGCGGCCGATTCGCGCGGGCTCGATCCGCACAACCAGGTGGCCACGCTGGTGGCGCTCGGCGGCGAAGTCGACACGCTGCGCGCGGGCGCGGTCGACTGGTCGCCGATCGCCGCCGGCAGCGCGCTCTACGACGACGATCGCGTGCGCACGTTTCGCGGCGCGTGGGCGCAGCTCACGTTCGTCGGCGGCTCGTCGCTGCGCGTGCAGGAGGAGTCGCTGATCTCGCTCGGCGGCGGCGTCACCGTCGAGCGCGGCACGGTCGCCGGCGAGCTCCAGGCCGGCCTCAAGCTGCGCACCCCCGCCGCCGAAGCCGAGAGCGCGCCCGCGCGGGACATCGTGTTTCGATGAAAGTGAAACCCATTTCACTTTCTCGGCGAAACCTGAAGCCGGTTTCACTTTTTCGGCGAAAAGTGAACCTGATTTCACTTTTGCTCGCGTGCTCGTCGCTGGCGCCCGCGGCGCCGGCGTCCGCCGACTCCACCGACGGCGGCACCGCCGTCAGCGTGCAGGTCGCCGACGGCGGCGACACGCGCATCGAGGTCACGCGCGGCCAGCTCAAGGTGCGCGCCGGCGGAGAGGAGACGCACCTCGCCGCCGGCCAGGGCGCGCAGGTGAAGCGCGGCGGCAAGGTGAAGAAGGTTTCACTTTTGCCCGCGCCCCCGACGGTGGCGCCGGAGGACGGCGGCCACTTGAACTCGCTCGACGTGGTGCTGAGCTGGAAGAAGGTGATCGGCGCCGAGCGCTATCGCCTCGCCGTCGCCTCCGACGCCGGCTTCGCGCACAAGATCGTCGAGCTGGAGGCGAAGGACGCCAGCTCGGCGCCCGTCCACCTCGACACCGGCACCTATTATTGGCGCGTCGCCGCCGTCGATCGCGACGGGCTCGAGGGCACGGTCACGCGCGCGCGCCGCTTCGTCATCGACACCACGCCGCCCAAGCTGAAGACGGGGAAACCCAAATGGCGCTGAAGCTCCCCGGGCGCCTGGCGCTGCTGTTCCTCGCCGCCGGCCTGGTGCCGCTCGCGGTCACGCTGCTGGTGCTCGCGCCGCGCGGGCAGGACGCGCTGCGCACCTCGGCCAAGCTGCTGCACCAGTCGCAGGTCGAGTCGCTGCGCGCCCGCCTCGACAGCGCGTTCGACGATCTGACGGCCGACGTGCGGCTGCTCGCCATTCCGCCGCGCGACGGCGACCCGGGCGCGGTCGCCGAGCGGCGCGCGCTCCTGCGCTTCCTCCTCGAGAAGCACCAGGAGCTCACCATCGTCACGCTGTTCGACGGCGCCGCGCCGGTCGCCGGCGGGCAGGCGTACGATCGCGCGCAGGTCGACGCCGCCGATCTCGCCGAGCACCAGCGCCGCGCCCTCGAGCTGCTGGAGCAGCCGGGCGCCGCCACGCCGCTGCGCGCGTCCAACTTCTACCCGTCGGCGCGACGCGGCGAGGTGCTGGTCACGCTGGTCGCGCCGTTCAGCGCCGCCGGGCCGCGCGGCTCGCTCGCCGTCGAGGTGAGCCTGCGCCGCGTCGAGGAGCTGATCGTGCAGACGCGCGTCGGCCGCCGCGGCTCGGCGTTCATCGTCGACGGCGACGGCCGCCTGGTGGCGCACCGCAACCTCGACCGCGCCCTTCAGCGCGAGGATCTGTCGTCGGTGAGCGTGGTGGCGCAGCTCAAGGACAACATCGCGCGCGCGGCGTCGAACGGCCACCCGCTCACCGTGGTCACCGACTTCACCGACGACGGCCGCGATCAAGTGGGCGCCTTCGCGCCGCTCGGCCGCTTGCGCTGGGGCGTGGTGGTCGCCGAGCCGCGCGAAGACGCCTACGGCCTGGCGCGCGCCACGTGGGCGCACGCCGCCGGCTGGACGCTGCTGGCGCTCGCGCTGACGATCCTCGGCGCGGTGTTCTTCGCCCGCCGCATCACCCGCCCGGTGGCGCGGCTCGTCGAGGGCACGCGCTCGATCGCCGAAGGCCGCTTCGGCGTCGCGGTCCCCGTCGGCGGCACGCCCGAGATCGCCGAGCTGGCGCGCGTCTTCAACGAGGCGTCGCTCAAGCTCGCGCGCTACGACGGCGAGAACAAGGAGCTGCTCGCCGCCGTCGAGCGCGGCTACCTCGAGACGCTGCGCGTGCTGGTCGGCGCCATCGAGGCGAAAGATCCGTACACCGCCGGCCACTCGCAGCGCACCGCCGAGCTGGCGGTGCAGATCGCGCGCTCGATGGGCCTCGACTCGATGACGTGCAACGAGATCGAGTTCGGCGGCCTCTTGCACGACATCGGCAAGATCGGCATCGCCGAGCAGATCCTCCGCAAGCCGGCGCGCCTCGACGACGAGGAGATGGCGATCATGCGCGGCCACCCGGCGATCGGCGACGCCATCGTGCGCAACGTCGAGTTCCTCGAGCGCATCCGCGCGATGATCCGCAACCACCACGAGCGCTTCGACGGCTCGGGCTATCCCGACGGGCTGCGCGGCGACGCCATCCCGATCGGCGCGCGCATCGTCGCGGTGGCCGACGCGTTCGACGCCATCACCAGCGACCGCGTGTACCAGCCGGGGCAGTCGGCGCAGGCGGCGATGGCGATCCTCGGCGGCCTCACCGGCAAGCAGCTCGACGCCGGGGTGGTCGCCGCGCTCGGCCGCGCGCTGCTGGCAATGGGCGCCATCGAGGCCGCCGATCTGCCGAAGGTCAGCTACCCGCCGCCGTCCGATCGCGGCCGCCGCCCCACGCTCGATTTCCCGACGACCGACAGCGCCCGAGCGGACGCCGAAGCCGGCGCCGCCGACGCGCAGGCAAAAGCGAAATAGGTTTCACTTTTCCGCGAAAAAGTGAAACCGGCTTCACTTTTGCGATCAGCGGCCGAGCGTCAGCAGCAGCGTGACGCCGAAGAAGATCAGGCACGCGACGGTGAGCCCGACGATCACCGGATCGAACGACAGCCGCTTCAGGATCCCGTCGGCGGCCGCGCGCGTCGCCTCGTCCTTGGCGGCGCGCTTCAGCTCGGCGGCGAGCCGGCGCGCCTCGAAGAAATCGCCGCGCTCGAACGCGCGGTGCGCGGCGGTCAGCTCGGGCGCTTCGGAGCTCGCGGCGCCGGATCCCGGCGGCGAAGCCTCCGCCAACTCAGGCGGCCTTCTTCGGCGTGCCGCCGGCGGTGCCGGCCCAGAGCGTCTTGTTGTGATCGCTCAAAACCTTGGCGCGCTCGTCGTCCTGCCGCCAGACGTGGATCGCGTCGTACGGGCAGTCGAGCTCGCACAAGGTGCAGCCGGTGCACTTCTTCATCTCGACGACGGCGATGGTGGCGGCGATGCCGGCCGAGCCGGTGATCGCGTCGGGCGCGGTCTCCATCGTGATGCAGTCGAACGGGCACGCGTTGACGCAGTAGACGCAGCCGGTGCACTTCTCGAGCTGCACGAACGCCTTCGGACGCTCCTGCGCCTTGAGCTGCTCGGTGAGGACGCCGTGATTGTCGAGGATCGCTTCGTCGGGGCAAACCGCGCCGCACGCGCCGCAGTCGATGCACAGGTTGGCATCGATGTAATACATCTCTTTCTTGACGCCATGGATCGCGGCGGTCGGGCACCGTCGCTCGCACGCCGAGCAGCCGGTGCAGCTATCGATAATCACAAACGCCATGTAGAACTCTATAGTCAATGAAGCGTCCTGAAGCAAGCGCGCTCGACACGCTGCGCCGCCGCCTTTCGGCGCGCGCCGATCGTCCCATCGACGTGCTCGGCGTCGGCGAGGCGTGTCTCGACGACGTCTGGGTCCTCGACGGCAAACTGCACCGCCGCGGCAAATCGCGCGCGCGCCGCTTCGCGCTCGGCGGCGGACAGGTGGCGACCGCGCTGGTGGCGTGCGCGCGGCTCGGGCGGCGCGCGGCGTTCGCCGGCGCGGTGGGCACGGACGACGCCGGCGCGCAGGTGCTCGACGGGCTGCGCGCGGAGAACGTCGACGTGAGCGGCGCGCGGCGCGTGCCCGGCGCCACGCGCGCGGCGCTGATCCTCGTCGAGCACGGCGGCGAGCGCACGGTCGTCGAGCAGGTGGACGCGCGCGTGGCGCCGATCGCCGACGACGCGCTGGCCGCCGCGCTCGACCGCGCGAGAGTGGTCCACCTCGACGCCGCGCACCTCGGCGCGAGCCTGCACGTGGCGCGGCTGGCGCGCGAGCGCGGCGTGCCGGTGTCGCTCGACGTCGACGCCGCGCAGCCGGGCCTCGACGAGCTGCTGGCGCTCACCGACGTGTGCATCACGTCCGAAGATCTGCCGCGCGCGCTCACCGGCGAGCAGGACCTGGCGAAGGCGCTGCACCGCCTCGGCGAGCGCGCCGTCACCGGCTGCACCCTCGGCGCGCGCGGCGCGGCGGCGCTCGACGGCGAGCACCTGCTGCTGTCGCCGGGATTTCCCGTCGAGGTGGTCGACACCACCGCGTGCGGCGACGTGTTCCACGCCGCGCTCCTGTGCGCGCTCCTCGACGGGCGCGCGCTCGGCGACGCGCTGCGCTTCTCGAACGCCGCCGCCGCGCTCAAGTGCCGCGACCTCGGCCGCCGCGGCTGCCCCACCCGCGCCGAAGTCGACGCCCTGCTTTAGCGGTTTCACTTTTCTGCTAAGCTCGCCCGCCGTGTCGAACAGCCCATTGACCATCGCTGTCGTCGGCGCCGGCGGCTGGGGCCGAAACCTGGTGCGCGTGTTCAGCCAGCTCGACGGCTGCCGCCTCGCCGCCGTCTGCGACCTCGACGAGCAGGTGCTCGCCGAGCAGCGCCGCCAGCATCCGCACGTCCGCTGCACCGCCGAGCTGGCCTCGGTGCTCGACGACAAATCGATCGCCGCGGTGGTGGTCGCCGTCGACGCGCCTCGCCACCACGCGGTGGCGCGCGCCGCGCTCGAGTCGGGCAAGCACGTGTTCGTCGAGAAGCCGCTCACGCTCGAGGTGGCGCACGCGCGCGAGCTCACCGAGCTGGCGGCGCGCGCGCGGCGTACATTAATGGTGGGGCACCTCTTGCTCTATCACCCGGCGATGGTGGCGGTGAAGCAGCTCTGCGACGCCGGCGAGCTGGGCGACATCCACTACCTCTACTCGCAGCGCCTCAACCTCGGCATCATCCGCTCGAACGAGAACGCGTGGTGGTCGCTCGCGCCCCACGACATCTCGGTGGCGCTGTGGCTCTACGGCGCCGAGCCGATGAGCGTGCAGGCCACCGGCGCGACCTACCTGCAGCGCGTGAAGGCGATCGAGGACGTGGTGTTCGCGACGCTGCGCTTCGCCGACGGGCGGCTGGCGCAGCTCCACGTCTCGTGGCTCGATCCGCACAAGATGCGCAAGCTGACGATCGTCGGCGCGCGCAAGATGCTGGTGTTCGACGACACGCTCGCCGACGAGAAGCTGCGCATCTACGACAAGGGCGCCGCGCACCGCACCGGCTATACGTCGTACGAAGACGGGGTGGCGGTGCGCGCCGGCAGCATCACCATCCCGAACCTGATCATGCGCGAGCCGCTGCAGGTCGAGTGCGCCGAGTTCCGCGACTGCGTGCTCGAGGGGCGCGCGCCGCGCTCCGACGGCGCGAGCGGGCTGGCGGTGGTGCGCGTGCTGCAGGCGGGCGAGCGCTCGCTGCGCGCCGGCGGCGCGGTGATGCCGCTCGAGGAGGCGACGTGAAGGTCCCGCTGCTCGATCTCAAGCAGCAGTTCGCCGCCGTCGAGGCCGACGTGCGCCGCGAGCTCGACGAAGTTTTTGCGTCGCAGCATTTCATCCTCGGCCCCAAGGTCGAGCGGCTCGAGGCGGAGCTGGCGAAGTACTGCGGCGCGCGCTTCGCCGTGGGCGTGTCGTCGGGCTCGGACGCGCTGCTGGCGGCGCTGATGGCGCTCGGCGTCGGCGCCGGCGACGAGGTGGTGACCACGCCGTACACGTTCTTCGCCACGTGCGGCGCGATCGCGCGGCTCGGCGCGCGCCCGGTGCTGGTCGACGTCGACGCGCGCACGCTCAACCTCGACGCCGAGGGGGCGGCGCGCGCGATCGCGTCGCGGCCGCGCGTCAAGGCGGTGATGCCGGTCCACCTGTTCGGCCGCTGCGCCGAGCTCGCGCCGATCGTCGAGGCGGCGCGCGCGCGCCGCGTGGCGATCATCGAGGACGCGGCGCAGGCGCTCGGCGCCGAGTATCGCGGGCGGCGCGCCGGCTCGCTCGGCGCGATCGGCTGCTTCTCGTTCTTCCCGTCGAAGAACCTGGGCGCGTTCGGCGACGGGGGGCTGTGCACCACCGACGATCCCGCGCTCGCCGATCGCCTGCGCGTGCTGCGCAGCCACGGCTCGTCGCCGAAATATTTTCACAAGATCGTCGGCGCGAATTTTCGCCTCGACGCGGTGCAGGCCGCGGTGCTGCTCGCCAAGCTACCGCGCCTCGACGGCTGGACCGCCGCGCGCGCCGCCAACGCCGCCGCCTACCGCGCCGCCTTCGCGCGCGCCGGCCTCGCGAGCGAGTCGAACGAGTCGCGCGAGTCGAACGGCCCGGTCGCGCTGCCGCCCGCGCCGGCCGACGGCGATCGCCACGTGTGGAACCAGTTCGTCATCCGCGCGCCGCGCCGCGACGCGCTCATCGATCACCTGCGCCGCGCCGAGATCCAGACCGAGATCTACTACCCGCGCCCGATGCACCTGCAAGAGTGCTTCGCCGACCTCGGCTATCGCGAGGGCGATTTTCCCGTCGCCGAAGCGGCCGCGCGCGACTCGCTGGCGCTGCCGGTCTATCCCGAGCTGCCCGCCGGCGCGATCGACTACGTGGTCACCGCGATCGCCGACTTCTATCGCGCCTGATCTCGCTCGCGCGCGCCTGACCGCGTTCGCGCGCGCGTTCGCTACGCGTCGCCGTTGAACGTGCGCCCGCTCTGCCACGCGGAGCGCTCGGTGGCGGCGCGCGCTCCGTCGCCGGCGGCCTGCGGCGGCGGCTCGGCCTCGAGCGCGTGGATCACCGCCGCCGCCAGCACCGCGTCGACCGCGCGCTCGCGCTCGTCGCCCTCGTCCGGCTCGAGCGGCCGCAAGAGCTCCGCCTTCTGCTGCTCGATGAACGCCGTCGAGTAGGCGCCCTCGCGAAACGCCGCGTTCTTCATCACGCGCCGGTGAAACGCGAGGTTGGTCTTGATCCCGCCGACGCGGTACTCGCCGAGCGCGCGCGCCATGCGATCGATCGCCTCGCGCCGCGTCGGCGCCCACGCCACCAGCTTCGAGATCATCGGATCGTAGAACACGCTGATCTCGGATCCCTCGGCCACGCCCGAGTCGTCGCGCACGAACGGCCCCGACGGCGTGCGCAGCGCGGTGATGCGCCCCGGCGACGGCAAGAACTTCAGCGGGTCCTCGGCGTAGACGCGGCACTCGATGGCCGCGCCG
>DASREC010000587.1:0-15763 GCA_035652295.1 Polyangia bacterium | reverse complement strand
AAAGCGGGCAGTCCTAGCACCGCCAATGTACCAAGGTACATGGGTACCACGCGCGGGTTGGCGAGCAGCAGCGCCACGCCGAGCGCCAGCATGAAGGGCGACGCGGTCTGCTTGGTGAAGAACGCGGCGACCAGCAGCGCGGCGGCGATCGCCACGCCGGCCTGCGAGCGGCGCTTCCACCAGCCGACGAGCAGGCCCGCCGTCGTCAGGCCGAGGAAGAGCGAGTCGGGGCGCGCGAGATCGTACCAGGCGCCCGTCGGCACGAACGCCGCCGCCGGCAGCGCCATGGCCGCGAACGCGCACGCGCGCGAGCCGCCCTCGCGGCGCGCGAACACGTAGCCGAGCACCAGCGCCGCGCCGAAGCCGAGGATCGACACCGCGCGGCCGAGGCCGTAGCCCAGGCCGAACAGCTTGGATAGAACGGCCAGGATCGCCGGATACAGCGGGGTATAGAGGAACGGCACGAACTCCACCGACGGCGGCGCGTAGAGCGGCTTGCCCTCGACGAGGCGCAGCGCGTGGCACAGCATGCCGCCCTCCATCCACTCGAGGTCGTACGGGTACGCGGCGCGGCGCGCGAACAGCCACAGGAGCGAGACGAGCGCGACGGCGGCGAGCGCGACCGTCGCCGCGCGCACCAGCTTCACGGACGGACCTCGACGGTGGCGGCGCGGATGGCGTCGCCCGACGAGTGGGCGCCGTGCGTCGGGGCGCGGCGGCCGCGCTGCCACAGGCCGACCTCGACGGTGAGCGGGCCGGGCGGCCAGTCGAGCGGCAGGTGCACGGTGACGCGATCGCGCAGCCACGTGCCGGGGCGCAGGCGCGCGAGCGGGAACACGCCCTTGAGCGGCTCGTGGTCGGCGTTGAGGCGGCGGCCGTTCGGCGCGACCAGGTGCGTGAACAGGTGCCAGCCCTCGGGGATCGCGGCGGCGGCGTGCAGGTAGAGCGCGAGCTCGACGTCGCCGCCCGGTTTCGCGATCGGCGTCTTCACGTCGGCGCCGTCGACGATGAGCCAGCCGCCGGCGTCGTCGCCGAGCGGCTGCTCGAACGCGAGCGGCGCGCGCGCGACGTTTCCCTCGACGCGCTTGGCGAAGTCGGCGGGGAGCGCGGCGGCGTCCATCCACGCGGCCAGCTCGCGCGACAGCTCGCGCTCGGCCGGCTCGCCGTCGCCCGAGCGATCGTGATCTTCGCCGGGATCGTCGGGCAGGTGGTAGAGCTCGACGGTGTCGTCGGGGACCAGGTTGCGGATCAGGTGCCACTCGCTCGTGACCAGCGCCTTGCGCGACGTCGGCCCTTCGTACCAGACCTCCTGGAACACGCGGCGCGGCGCGCGCGCTTTTTCGCCGAGCATCAGGCCGAGCGCGCTCTCGCCGAGCAGCGTCGGCTCGGACGCGGCAGGGCGGCGCAGCGCATTGAGCAGCGTCGGCAGCAGGTCGATGTGGCCGATCGGCTCGTCGACCACGCGCGGCGCGACGCCGGGCACGCGGATCAGGATCGGCACTTTCGTCTCGTTGCGATAGAGGTGATAGCCGTGGCGCTGCGTCGGCGGCAGGCCGTGCTCGCCGAAGCCGTCGCCGTGATCGGAGGTGACGATGATGATGGTCTTCTCCCACAGGCCGGCCTGCTTGAGCGCGGCCAGCACGCGGCCGACGTGGAAATCAGTGAAGCAGATCTCACCGTCGTAGAGATCGATCTCCGAGTTGCCGAAGTTGGACTCGGGCAGATCGGGATGGCGCTCGAACATGAAGTGGGTGTCGTAGTAGTGCGTCCATAAGAAAAACTTATCGGTTTTGTGTTTTTCGATGTACGCGACGTCGAGGTCGGCGAGCTGCTTCGACGACGTGCCGTGCGTGGCCGCGGGATCGCCGCCGATCGAGTGAAGGCGCTGCAGGCTGTAGTCGTAGTCGTCGAAGCCTTGATTCAAGCCCCAGCCGGGCTCGAAGTAGTAATAGGAGAGGAACGCGCTCGTGCGGTAGCCGAGGTCGTGGAGGATCTCGGCGAACAGGCGATTTTCGGGGAGCACAAGCGGCGGCCAGTGCACGCGCGGATCGGGATTCACGGCGATCGTCGACGGGTAGCGGCCGGTGAGGATGGCGGGGACGGAGTAGCGCGTCGACGGGGCGTGCGCCCAGCCGTTCGAGAAGCGCACCGACTCGGCGGCGAGCGCGTCGAGGTTGGGCGTGGTCGGGCGCGCGTAGCCGTAGCTGCCGACGTGATCGGCGCGCAGGGCGTCGAGCGTGATCAGGACGACGTTGAGATTCTCCGGCACCGACGGGGGAACGGCGGCGAATGGACGCTCGGGCGGCGCGGCCAGCGTGGCTTCGTGGCCGTTGCAGTCTTGATCGATGCCGTCGTCGGGCCAGTCGAACGCGCCCGGGTGCACGTCGCGATCGAAGTCGTTGCAGTCGCCGCCGCCGAGCACCGGCGAGTAGCCGTCGCGGTCGAAGTCGATGGCGGTCTGGATGCCGCGCACCAGCGGGCCGGCGAGGCCGGTGAACGCGGCGGCGGCTTTGCGCACGCGATCGTTTCCGCCGACGCGCAGCGCGAGCGCGAACAAGAGCGACGGCAGCGCGGCCGCGACCGCGACGCGAAACCAGCGGCGGCGATGCGCGAGGCCGATGCCGGCGCGGCGCAGCGCGCATATCAATGTCACGGCGAGCGCGGCCGCGAGCGCGAGGAACGGGCGCCAGTCGAGCTGCCGCACCGTCGAGAATTCGAGCGCCGCGCCGGCGCCGAGCGGCAGCGCGAGCGCGAGCGTGACGCCGATGGTCGCGCGCGCCGGCGTGCTCACCGTCGAGAAGCGGCGCCCGACGAAACGCGCGGCGAAGTGCGCGGCGAGGAGCGCGGCGAAGAGGATGATCGGCGCCAGCACGCCGGCGTTGAGCGCCTTGGCCGGCAGCGGCACGCGTCGATAGCTTTGCAGTTGATAGACGCGATAGGCGATCCCGGCGGCGGCGAGCGCGAGGCCGAGGGTCCACGCGGTGGCGGCGATCGCGGGCGAGACGTGCAGGCGCGTGCGCGCGCGCGGGCCGATGCGCACGATCGGCGTGAGCGCGGCGGCGACGAGGAAGACGGCGGCAGCGGCGGGCACGGCGAGCGCGGCGATGGTGCCGCCGGAGAGCGCGGCGATCAGGATCCAGCTGTGATAGCGCGCGAGCGCGTCGGCGACGATCGCCTGCGCCGCCCAGCCGAGCCCGGCGCCGGCGAGCGCGATCGCGAGCGCGTACGCCGCCCAGCGCGCGCCGTCACGCGGCTCCTCGCTGTCGAAGCCGGCGCGCCACAGCGGGCCGAGATCGGTCGACCACGCGAGCCCGCCCGCCAGCGCGCCGGCGAACGCGCCCATCGCCGACGCCGCGGCGCCGTAGAGCGCGATCAGGAACACCAGCAGCGACAAGCCGCCGCGCGGCAGGAACGCGCCGATCTTTCCGAGCGCGAGCACGTAGTCGAGCGCGCCCGCGGCCATTCCGCCGATCGCGCCGGCGAGCGCGCCGCGCGCCGAGAGCAGCAGGGCACCGCGGCCCGCGGCAGGCGTTGGCATTTCGCCGGACTATGGCCGACGGGCGGCGCACCGTCAACGTTCCGCCCCGAGCGCGCGCGCGTGAATAAGGTCCGCCGCGCGTCGTTTCATCGCGCGTGTGGTTCGCGACGCTCGTGACCGCGATGGCCGCCGCCGCCGCTTCGTCGCCGCCGCGCGAGCGGGTGCTGGTGGTGCCGCTCGGCGATTTTCCCCGCGAGCTGGTGCCGGGGATGGCGGAGTCGCTCGAGGCGGAGCTGGACGTCGAGGTGCGCGTCGGCCCGCGGCTCGAGCTGCCGCGCGGCGCGCTGGCGTTCGACGACACCTTCAGCGCCGAGGCGTTGATCGATTTTCTCGACGAGGCGGTGTTCGCGCGCGAGCACCGCGCCGAGGCGCCGCTGCGCGCGCCGCTCGACGCCGATCTCGATACGCTGCTCGACTGGCTGGGCGAAGCGGTGGAGCGCGCGCGCCACGGGCCGCACGCCGCCGACGCGGTGCTCGGGCTCGCGACGGTGCCGCTGGGCGCGCGGCTCGATCACGGCCTGCGCGAGGAGCCGGTCTCGGGGCTGACGGTCGGCGGCAGCGTGGCGGTGCTGACGCTCTACGGCTATCGGCCGCGCGAATGGCAGCACGGCGCCATCGAGGTCGCGATCCACGAGATCGCGCACACGCTCGGGCTGCGCGACACCGGCGAGGAGAAGTGCGTGATGAACGGCCACGCGCCCTCGCGCGGGCTGCCCGGCTCCGAGCACCTGTGCGCGAAGTGCCGCGCGCGGCTCGAGCAGCTCGCGCCGCGCTGATTGCCCGCCGTCGCCGCGTTTGCTAGCTTCGCGTCGGCATGTCGTCGCGTCGCATCGTCGTGATCGCGCTGGTCGCCGCGGCGGCGGCCGGGCTGATCGCGCACTCGCTGCTGTGGAACTTCGTCACCGACGACGCGTTCATCTCGTTCGTCTACTCGCGCAACCTGGCGCGGCACGGGCAGCTGGTGTTCAACCTCGGCGAGCGCGTCGAGGGCTACACCAATTTTTTGTGGACGGTGCTGCTGGCGGGGCTGCTCAAGGTCGGGCTCGCGCCGGAGGTGATGTCGCGCGTGCTCGGCACGGCGGCGGCGATCGGGACGATGATCACGTGCGCGTTCGCGTCGCGGCGGGTGCGCGCGAACGCGGCCGGCGCGGGAGCGGCGCCCGAGTGGTCGGCGTGGGACGCGCTGC
The DNA here is from genome assembly GCA_035652295.1 of Polyangia bacterium. GTDB lineage: Bacteria > Myxococcota_A > Polyangia > Palsa-1104 > Palsa-1104 > DASREC01. The sequence continues at coordinate 11,038 of DASREC010000587.1, read as the reverse complement.
CGGCGATCATCTTGTGCGGCGTGCCGGGGTTCGCGTGCTGGGCGTCGGGCGGGCTCGAGACGGCGCTGTTCACGTTCCTGGTGACGCTCGGCGTGACGCTCTATCTCGGCGAGCACGAGCGGGACGCGCCGTCTCGCGGCTCGGCGATCGCGTTCGGGCTGGCGGCGCTGACGCGCCCCGAGGGGTTGCTGTTCTTCGCGCTCACCATGCTGCACCGCGGGATAATTCTGGTTTCCCGTCGGAGATTCGTGCCGGCCGCGGCTGAGCTGCGCTGGATCGGATGGTTCGCGCTGCTGGTGGTGCCGCATCTTCTATGGCGTCGCTGGTACTACGGGTGGTGGCTGCCGAACACCTTCTACATCAAGTCGTCGGGCGGCGCGGGCGCGTGGTCGCAGGGCGCGTACTACCTGACGAGCTTCGCGCGGCAGTTTCATTTGTGGGTGGTGCCGATCTTCGCGGCCGTCGGGCTCGCGCTCAAACGCGAGCGCGGCGCGATCGTGCTCGCCGGCTACGTGACGCTGGTGGCGGGCGTGTTCGCGTTCTACGTCGCGTCGGTGGGCGGCGACTTCATGGGGCTGTTCCGCTTCGCCCTGCCGATCGTGCCGCTCTTGGCGCTGCTGGCGGCGGCCGGCTTGCGGCTGGCGCTGAGCGGCAAATTGCCGCAGGCGGCGCAGCTCGCGATCGTGGCGCTGCTGCTCGGCGCGCACGCGTGGCACGCGGCCGACGTCGACCAGCGCTCGCTGGTGATCGGCGCCGATCGCGGCATCGACTCGCCCGGCTACCTGCGCTGGTACACCGCCGATCGCGCGGCCATCGGCAAGTGGTTCGGGCAGTATGCGCGCCCCGACGACTACGCCGCCGTCGGTGGCGCGGGCGCGCAGGTCTACTACTCGGACATCCGCTCGCTCGACTGCTTCGGGCTCTCCGACGAGTTCATCGCGCACAAGGTGCCGGCGCAGTCGTCGCGCCCCGGCCACCAGAAGTACGCGCCGCTCGACTACCAGCTCGCGCGCAAGCCGACCATCATCACGTCGAACTACTACCGCATCGAGGGCGCGCCGTATCAGCCGCCGCTCGCCGAGGCGGCGCTGTGGCGGCAGCGCGGCTATCGCTTCGTCAGCGTGCGCGTGCCGGGGCTCAGCTCGCCCTGGTACACGTTCCTCTTGCGGCTCGATCGCAGCCTCGGGCCGATCGGGCGCGGCGACGAGATCGACTGATGGCGACGGTGCCCTTGCGGCTTCGCGGCGTGACGCCGCTGCACGTCGGCGCGGCGGCGGTGGCGGCCTCGCCGCTCGGGTTCGCGGCGTTCCAGGTGCTGGTGCGGCACGCGCGGCTGAGCTGGCCGCTGCTCGGCGTCGCGGCGGCGGCGGCGCTGCTCCCGTGGCTGTCGCGCGCGGCGGCGCGGGCGTCGTATCGCGCCAAGTGCGACGACGTGGCGGTGCACGTGCGCGGCGAAGCGCTGCCGTACAAGACCATCACCGCGGTGCGCGTCGAGCGCACGGCGCGGCGCGCGACGCTCTACTTGCAGCGCGGCGAGACCGTGACGCTCGAGCTCGTACTATGGGACGCGTTCGCCGGGCGCCTCGAGCCGATCGCCGAGCTCGAGCACCGCCTGGAGGCGAGCGGTCACCCGATTCCCCGCTGACGGAGGCGCATGGCCGAGACGCGAAAATGGATGCCGCGCTGGCTGGTGACGCTGCTGGCGCTGGCGGCGGCGTGGGGCGCGGGGCACGTCACGCTGCCGGGCGTCGATCGCAACATGCTCGAGCAGGTGGTGCGCGCCGCGGGGCGCGCGCGGCTGACCGGGTTCGAGCAGCTGAGCGTAGTGGCGCTCGGGCTCATGCCGGCGCTCTCGGGGTTCGTGCTGGTCGAGTTGGCGGCGCTGATCGTGCCGCGCTGGCGGCCGCTGCGCACCGGCGGGCCCGAGGGCCGCGCGTCGCTGCGCGTGTCGGCGGTGACGGTGACGCTCGGGCTGGCGGCGATTCAAGGTTGGTTCGTGGCGGTGTGGCTCGAGAGCTTTTCGTGGCGCTACGGAATGTACGGCGAGCTGGTGCGCGACCCCGGGCTGTCGTCGCGGCTGGTCATCACCGTCACGCTGATCGCCGGCACGTGCCTGATGCTGGCGCTCGCGTGGCTGATCGATCGCCACGGCCTCGGCTCGGGCTTCGCGGTGATGATCGCGTCGGCGGCGCTGCCGTACGCGTTCGATCTCGGCGAGCACGCGTACCTCGGCGTCGAGCAGGGGATGATGGATCTCACCGACGTGATCGCGCTGCTGCTGCGGCTCGGCATCATCGGGCTCGGCACCTGGTGGATCCTGACGGTGCACCGGCGAGCATCACCTGGCGGCGCGCTCCGTCATCCGACGTCGGGCGCGCTGCCGATCGCCACCGCCGCGTCGCTGCTGTTCCTGCCGGTGCAGCTCGCCAACCTCGGCTTGAACATCGGCGGCATTTTGCCGCAGCCGGGAACCAGCACGTACAACTACGCCAACGCGATCCTGATCGCGCTCCTGTGCGCCGGCTTCTCGTGGCTGTTCTTCCGCGACGCGCGCGGCACGCGAAAGTGGTGGGAGGGCATCGGCCGCAGCGCCGCGTTCCTCGTCGGCGTGGCGGTGGTGACCAGCCGCGCGCGCTCGGCGCTCGACGGCGCGGTGGTGATCGTGGCGGTGGCGGTGGCGATGGATCTCGCCGCCGAGTGGCGCGCGCGCGAAAAATTCGGCGAGCTGGTGGCGGTGTGGCCGGTGCACCAGGTGGCGCGCCTCGACGAGCACCTCGCCCGCCTCGCCGCCGCGAACATTCCGGTCCTCGCGCGCGGCGAGCACTACCGCACGCTGCTCCACTTCTTCGGCCCCTACGCCCCGATCGACCTCATGGTCCCCGCCGCCCGCGCCGCCGACGCGCGTAAGGCGCTCGAGTAGCGCTCGATCCGATTCCTCCCCGTAAAAGGAAGCGTCGCGCGCCGGCGTCGCGGCGCGGAACGAGCGACAAATTGTGGGAGGGGCGGTTAGCGCTGCGGAGCGTGGTCGGCGGCTTCGGGCGGCTGGGCGGCGGCGGTCTGCGCGACGTGCGGGCCCGAGCGCTCGACCACCAGCGTCTCTTGCGACTGCACCTGCGGGTTCTGCCGCGCGACCACGGTGACCAGGTTGGCGCCCGGCCACAGCGGGATGTCGGCGTCGAAGCCGAGCTCGAGCGGCGTCGCGCCCTTGCGGTTCGAGCGATAGAACACCTTGCGGTGATCGATCTTGGCCGCGCGGTTCGAGACGAACACGAACACGTCGGAGATCTTCTTGTCGTCTTTCGCCACGCCCGACAGGTGATAGGTGCCGGCGTCGACCAGCGACGGGCCGTCCTTGAGCGTGAGCCGCGGCGGCGACACCTGCCACGACGGCAGGAACGCGGCCGTGCGCTGCGCCATCGGCGGCGGCATTTCGCCGCCACGCTGCGCGGCGTTCTGAACCACGTAGCCCGGCCGCCCCGGCTCGATCTCGACGCGCCAGAAGCCGTTCGACACGCCGGTCAGCTTGAACACCGCGCCCTTCTCCGCCGCGCCGACCTGCGCCGCGTCCTTGGTCGCCGCGCTCAGCACCGGCGTGCGCGCGTCGGTCACCGTGATCGATCCCGACGCGACCTCCGCCGGCTGCGGCGCAGCGACGGGGAACGACAGCTTGTCGGTGACGAACTCGTGCAGCACGGCGTCGTACACCGACAGCTCGACCTTGAACGTGTCGCCGCGATACTCGGGCTTGAGGTCGAACGTGAAGTCGACGCTCTTCGATTCGCCCGGCTGGAGGTTGTCGACGTTGAAGCGCCCCTTGTTGATGTAGAGCCCCTCGTCCGAGAGGTTGCGCAGCTGCGCCAGCGTCTCGTTCGATTTGCCGGTGCCGGTGTTCTTGACCGTCACGTGCAGCCGCACCGACTCGCCCTTCTGCACCAGCCCGTCGCCGTTGCCCTTGACGTCGTCGATGATCTGGTACGAGTAGGCGAACACCGGCCGCGCCATGCCGCGCAGCTTGATGGTGAGCCCGTCGGTCTCGATCACCGCCTTGGAGCCGTGCTCCTCGAACACGTCGAGCTTGAGCGGATCGACGCGGCTCAGCGAGTCCTTCGGGATCTTCACCGGCACCACGAAGCTGCGCGTCTCGCCCGGCTTGATGCGGCCGAACACGAACTCGCGGCCCTCGAAGAGTGGGTCGTCGCCCTGGAGCTGCGCGCGCACCTGGCCGGCGATGCCCGGCCCCTTGTTGGTGACCTTGGCGGTGAAGTGCACCGTGTCGCCCGCGGTGAAGTCGCCCGCCGGCTTGTCGGTGGTCACCTGTGCGGTGAGCTGCGGCGTCGGGCCCGCGCCCACCGGCGACCAGTCGACGCCGAGCTTCTTGAGCGCCTCGGTCAGGTGCTGCAGCTCCTCGGCGTCCTTCTTCTCGAAGAACGGCTTCGACGAGGACAGCACCTCGCGGCGCTTCCAGCCTTTCGCCTGCGACACCAGGTCGCGCGCGAACTGGATCTCGTAGTCCTCGACGAACGTCTCCTCGGCCGCCAGCTCGTCCTCGGGATCGGCCTCCGGATCGGCCTCGCCGTCGTCGGTCTTCTCGTCGTCGCGTAGCAGCGCCTTGGCCAGCTTCTTCGGCGGCTCGGGCGCGAGGAACTTGAGCATCTCGAACGGCTTGTCGCCCTGGCGCGTGTTCTTCGACGTCAGGTGCGACTCGAGATCCGCCTCGCTCATGCCCTTGTAGTCGCGGAACAGCCAGATGCCCTTGTCTTTGTCGATCGCGACTTTCTCCAGCACCACGTCGGGCGTGATGCCCACCGACTGGATCGACACGTCGCCCGGCGTGAGGTACTGCGCGATGGTCAGCTTGAGCGCCGAGCCGTCGTCGTTGTCGTAGAGCACCTGCACCGAGCCCTTGCCGAACGTGCGCGTGCCGATGACCACCGCGCGATCGAGGTTCTTGAGCGCGCCCGCGACGATCTCCGACGCCGACGCCGAGCCGTGGTTGACCAGGCACGCCATCGGGATGTGCGGCTGGTTGCCCGGCGTGGCGCGCTTCTCCTCGCGCTGCTTGTTGGCGTAGCCGACGGTCGTGACGATCGTCCCCGTGTCGACGAACTCGTCGGCGACCTTGATCGCTTGATCGAGCAGGCCGCCCGGGTTCGAGCGCAGATCGAACACCAGCGCCTTCATGCCTTTCTGCTTCAGCTCGTCGAGCGCGCGCCGCAGCTCCTCGGCGGTGTTGCCGCCGAACGAGTTGTACAGCTTCACGTAGCCGACGTTGTTCTTGAGCATGTGCGCTTCGACGGTCTTCACCTGAATGACCGCGCGCGTGAGCACCACCTTGTGCGGCGTGGCGTTCTTCTCGCCCGCCTTCTCGATCCACAATTCGACCTTGGTCTCCGGATCGCCGCGCAGCCGCGCCACGGCGTCGTTGAGCATCATGTTGACGGTCGACTCTTTCTCGATGCGCACGATGCGGTCGCCGGCCTTGATGCCCGCCTTCCACGCCGGCGTGTCGGGCATCGGCTTGATCACCGTCAGCGCGCCCTTGCGGATGCCGATGACGATGCCGAGCCCGCCGAACGAGCCGCGCGTGTTCAGCTTCATCTCGTTGTACATCTGCGGATCGAGCAGCATCGAGTGCGGATCCAGCGTCGAGAGCATGCCGTTGGTCGCCGCGTACTCGATGTTGCGCACCGTCTCGGAGTCGGTGCCGGGCGGCAGGTTCTGCGACACGAAGCGGAACACCTCGCGCATCTTCATCGACAGCGCCCACGGCGAGTCGACCTCGGAGATGGCGAACTCCTGCTGCGCGGTGTCGACGCGCACGGTGACTTTTCCCTGCTCCGGGTGCGGCTCGACGAGCACCTCGGCCACCGACTTCTGCACCTGGTCGAGCGCCGCCAGCAGCATCTGCCGCGGATCGACGCGCGTCGGGTCGACGTAGGAGTCGTTCACCCGCATGAGCGTCGAGTTGAAGATGCGCAGCGCGGCCAGGTCGTACGGCCGCTTGTCGTCACGCTGCGCGGCGGAGACCGGGTCGACGTCGATCCCGTGCCGGCGCGTGAAGGTGAGGACCAGCGCGATGGACAGCGCGACCATCACCAGGATGGGCTTGAAGTATCTCTTCATGAAATGCTCCGATCCTTCGGAGTGGGGGCTGCGCGAGTCGAATAGGTCCACAGCTTAATTATAGGAAGTGGGAGAGCGCTCGTCTACCGACCGCGAGTTCCACATCATTAATACGTACGTATGAACGACGATTATCGGTTTAGCCAGTGCTGGCGGAGCCGGGTTGGGGGAGGTGGCCGGCGATGCGCTGGCGGACGTCGCGCTGGATGGCGTCGATATCGCGCGTCGCGTCGACGATCTCGAAGCGCTCGGATCGGGCCATGAGGTCGTAGCGCTCGATCAGCCGCCGCTGGTACTCGACGAAGCTGTCGTAGGGATCTTCGCCGAGGTTGAGATCGAGCCCCGACTCCCAGTAGTCGAGCCGCCCGCGGCGGATCACGCGCCGCACCAGCGACGTCACGTCGATGCGCAGATAGATCGTCACGTCGGGCTTGAGCGCGAAGCCGAACAGGTCGCGCGACCACCCCTCGTCGACGCCGCGCACGGTGTTGCGCGCGAACGCGGTGTAGCAGTAGCGATCGGCCAGCACGATCATGCCCGCCCTGAGCGCCGGGATGATCTCGTTCTCCAGCCGGTCGGCGAAGTCGCACGCGTAGATCAGCGCGAACGTCAGCCGATTGAGCGAGTGCCCCTCCTTGGCCACCTCGATCGCCGGCTGCATCAGCGGCGAGCGCGTCCAGCCGGTCGTCACCACCGCGTGGCCCTGCAGCTCCAGCCAATCCTTGAGCTGCTCGATCTGCGTCGAGCGGCCGACGCCGTCGGTGCCCTCGACGACGAACAGCCGCCCGCTCAGCCCCGACACGTCGACGTACGGCAGCCCGCGCCCGAAAAACTGCCGCGCCTCGCTCACGAGTCGCCCACCTCTGCGTCCGCGGGTTTGCTCCTGCGGCGAATTGCCGCATCGGCCAGCTTGCGCACCTGCCGCTGCTGCGCGTCGATGCCGCGCGTGGCGTCGATGACCTCGAGCCCGAACTCGCCGGTGATGGCGTCGTACTCCTGCAAGATGCGCCCTTGAAACTGCCGGAAGCTCTCGACCGGATCGACCGACAGCTTGAGGTCCATGCCGGCTTCGTAATATTTGATCTTCTGCCGCCCGTTCAAGATCCGCGAGACCGAGACGTCGATCGGCGTCTTGAAGTACAGCGCCACGTCGGGCCGCAGCGCGAACGCGTACAGCCGCCGCACCCACGCGCGATCCACGCCGCGCACCACGTCGCGCGCGAACGCGGTGTAGACGTAGCGATCGGCGAGCACGATCATCCCCGCCTTGAGCGGCGGCACGATGGTGGTCGAGAAGCGATCGGCGAAGTCGGTGGCGTGCAGGAGCGAGAACGTGGTCGGCGTGAGCAGGTTCTTCTTCTTGCCGAACTTGGTCGTCGCGCGCACCAGCTCCGACGAGTTCCACTCGGTGAAGACGACCGGATGACCCTGCGCTTCGAGCCACCGGTGCAAGAGGCGAATCTGCGTCGACTTGCCCGAGCCGTCGATCCCCTCGACGACGATGAGCTGCCCCGGATACGGATGCGGCACGTGCAGCGCGGGCGGCGGCAGCGCCTTGACGTCGTCGGCGCTCACTTGGGCGGCGCCTCTTCGCGCTCGACGGCGAAGCGCAGCTTTTTGCCGAAGACCTCTTCGAACAGGTCGCCCTTGCGGCGCGCGCCCCAGACCTCGATCTCCGGATCGCCGGCGGCGCTGAGCGTCAGCTCGACGTTCTTGTCGTTGATCTTGCAACGCACGCTGCGCACCCGCTGCGCGTAGCCGCGGTCGAGCCCGTCGGCGACGCGCAGCAGCGACGCCAGCACGCGCACGCGCTCCTTGAGCGCCGACGGCAATTTGCCGTAGGGCTCGTGCGCCTCGCGCGGCGTGGCCTTGCGGTGATAGCGCGCGGTGAGCGACAGGATCTGCACCTCGTCGTCGGAGAATCCCTTGAGCTCGGTGTTGGCGATCAGATACGCCGCGTGCTTGTGGTGCTTCGACGGCGCGATGTGGAAGCCGATGTCGTGCAAGAGCGCGGCGAACTCCAGCAGCTCGCCGTCGGAGTTGGGCAGGTTGTGCAGCGGCCGCGTGCCGCGGAACAGGTCGAGCGCCAGCCGCGCCACGTGCTCGGCGTGCGGCTGGTTCACCTGGCAACGCCGCGCCAATTGCACCACCGCGCGCCGCCGCAGATCGGGGAACTCGTCGATGAGCTGGATGCCGGAGCGGTTGCGCGCGGCGTAGTCGGCGACCAGCCCTTCGCGCAGCGCCGCCTCGCACAGCACGTACTCGTCGGCGTGCGCCACCTCGAGCAGCGAGCGCACCAGGATCACGCCGGGCACGATCGAGTCCACGCGGCGCGCGTCGAGCGTCAGCCGCGAGCGCTCGAGCGCGTTCATGGCGCACAGGCGATCCTCGAGCGCGTAGACGTCCTTGAACGCCACGCGCCGCGGCTTCTCCGCCGACGCGGGCAGGAGCTCGGCGACGGCGCGCGCGGTGCCCGAGCTCATCGCCACCACGTCGAAGCCGATCTTGCGCACCGAGTTGAGCGGCTCCTCGAGCGCGCGGTGCAGGTGCTCGGCGAGCCGCGCGCGCTGATCGGCGGTGATCGGGTCCGACGGCTGCCACTGCGCTAAAAGCCTCAGAACGCCCAATTTGAGCGATCGTGAGTAGTAGGCCTCGCGCGCGTCGCCGACGATCATCTCCACCGAGCCGCCGCCGATGTCGACGATCAGCGCGCGCCGCCCGGTCAAGTTGAGCGCCGAGCGCGCGCCGAGATAGATCAGCCGCGCCTCCTCGTCGCCGCGGATCACCGTCAGCTCGATGCCGGTCTCGTCGCGGATCACGCGCACGAAGTCGCCGCCGTTCTCGGCCTCGCGCACCGCGCTGGTGGCGACGGCGACGATGGCGTCGCAGCCGGCGCGCTCGGCGGTGCCGCGGAAGCGGCGGATGGCGTCGACGCCGCGCGAGAACGCGTCGGGCTCGATCATGCCGCGGAACGCCGAGTCGCCGAGGCGCACCATCTCCTTGGCGCGGTCGAGCGGCTCGATGGTGCCGTCGGCGCCGACGCGCGCGACCAGCAAATGGAACGAGTTGGTGCCGACGTCGATCGCGGCGACCTTCATGAAATCATCTCGCGCGAGTCGGTCATGCGGCGGGCGCGGTTTCCGACGGAGGAGCGGGCTCCGCGCCCGGCGCCGTCTCGCTCACCGGCACCTCGATCACGTCCGAGCGCGGCGCCTCGTCGGCGAGCTGCAATCCTTTGAGGCGCGCGGTGCACACGTCGAAGCGGCGCGGCTCGCCCTCGGCCGCGGCGGTGAGCGCGGTGAACGCCAGCTTGATCTTGCCGTTCGAAAGACGCAGCACCGCCGGCTCGCGGTGCTCGGCGCCGTCGGGCGTGAGGTCGCGCTCGCGCACCGTGCGGCGATCGATCAGCACGAGGTGCGTGCCGCCGCCGTCGAGCTGCCGCTCGACCACCACCAATTCGTGCGATAGCGGCGCCGGGCGGCGGCTCACCGCGCCGGTGACGGTCACGCGCATCACGTCGCGGCGCTCGAGGTTGAGCGCGTAGATCGCCACGTCGCCGTCCTCCGCCGCGCCTTCGAAGTACAGCTCGGCGCCGTCGGGCGAGAACGCCGGGCGGCCGTCGGAGCGCTGCGCCTCGTTGGTGAGCGGCGTGCGGCGGCCGGTCGAGATGTCGAGCAACTCGAGGTGCGTCGGGCCGCTCGCCTCGTCGCCGCACGAGAACGCCAGCGACGCGCCGTCGGGCGACCAGGCCGGCTCGCGGTAGAGGCGCCCGTCGCCGCCGAGCAGCCGCACCGGCGGAGCGCCGCCGCCGGGCATGAGCCAGATCTCGCTGGTCGCGCCCGCCCGCCGGCCGAACGCGAGCGGGCTGCCGTCGCGCGCCGCGCCGAAGCTGGCGCCGCCGTCGGCCGGCCCGTCGAGCGTGCGCGCCACGCGGCCGCGCCGATCGGTGAGCACCCACGTCGCGTCGTGCCCGCTCGACGCCGCGAACGCCAGCCACTGCCCGTCGCGCGCGAACGCCGGCCAACGATGGTGCACCAGCCCGGCGGTGAGCCGCCGTTCGTCTTTCAGCGTTATCGACTTCCAGCGCACGCCGTTCTTGGCCATGTGAGCGCTCCCGAAATGTAGCGCTCGATGATAACGTTCCAAGGGGAGGAAGTCATGGCTCAGCGCGATCCGATCGCCCGGCTCATCGAATACAACCGAAAGCTCGTCGGTAACGGCCGCGATCCGCTGTGGATGAAGCGCAAGCTCGATCGCCTGACCGCCTCGCCGTTCGGCTTTTTGCGCGGCACCTTTCACCTGTTCATGAACGACTGGCCGGCGCTCGGCGACGATCCGCTCGCGCCCGGCGAGGCGCAGCCGATCGTCGGCGACCTGCACCTGGAGAACTTCGGCGGGTTCAAGACGCGCGACGGCGGCGTGGTGTTCGACGTCAACGACTTCGACGAGACCGCCAGCCACACGCCGGCGGTCGATCTGATGCGCGTGACCACGTCGTTCCTGCTCGCCGACGAGAAGCACGGCGAGCTGCGCGCGGTCGATCGCGTCGAGTCATTCATCGAGTCGTATCTCGCGGCGGTGCGCGCGCAGGATCTGCGGCCGTTCAACAGCGACACGGCCAAGCTGCCGATCGCGGTGGTCGAGGCGATCGACGAGGCCAAGAAACTTTCGCGCGGGAGCTGGCTCGAGCAGCGCGTGACCGGGCCGGCGGGCGAGCGGCGCTTCGTGGCCAACGACAAATATTTTCCGGTGAAGGATCCCGCGGTGCGCGAGGCGGTGGCGGCCGCCGTGCTGGCGTTCACCAAGACGTGCGATCAGCATCCGGAGAATTGTCCGTCGTGGGGCAAGATGCTCGACGTGGCGGTGCGCATCGCCGGCACCGGCAGCCTCGGGCGGTTCCGCTACTCGGTGCTGA
>DASREC010000586.1:0-9515 GCA_035652295.1 Polyangia bacterium | reverse complement strand
TTGGCCACGCGCCAGTGATCGTCGAACGACGTGCCGGTGTTGTGCGCGGTGTCCTCGCCGTCGGCGTTGGGCGTGCCGGTCACCGTCGCGTGCGAGCCGATGATGCCGACCGCCACGTCGATGCGCCGCCCCGAGAGCCGCTGGTTGTGCGCGTGCTGCGCCTCGCGGCTGGCGCCGGTGGTGCCGCCTTCGTAGCTGGCGTGCCCGACGACGGTGACGTTCTTCGGATCGGCGAGCGTGTTCAGCCACGCCACCAGCCCGTCGGCGCCGTGCGGCGCGGGGACGTTGGTCTCCGGATCGGGCTGCGGCCGCGTGGTGCCCGGCGCCTCGGTGCCGTGCGTGCTGTTGTTGGTGAAGCGCGCGTCGGCTGGATTGGGGCCGTTGGCGAGGTAGCTGCGATAGTTCGCGTTGGTCCCCGGCGAGCCGGCGACCCAGGTCTCGAACGGCTTGTCGAAGTCGAAGAACAGGAAGAAGTCCTCCTGCCGCGCCTGGCCCGCCGGATCGTCGACGACGATCTCGTGCGAGGTGCCGTTGGCCACGTCGATGCTCACCTGGCGCGAGGCGTCGAGCGGGCGATCGACGCCGTCGACGGTGACGCGCGGCGCGCGCCCGCCGGTGACGGTGATGCGCTCGACGGTGCCGCTCGGCGCCGGCGTGTGCGTGACGTCGAAGCCGGCCGGCGACGGATCGGGATCGCGGCTCATGATCTGAAAGTGCACCGCGCCCGCCGCGTCCTGCGCGGTGTGGATCGCGCGCATCGCCGCGTGCGTGCCGGTCGGCGACGGCGTGGGCGCATTCATCGAGCCCGCGCGCGTCGGCGTCGGCGTCGCGCCGCCGCGCCCCGTCGGCGTCGGCACCGGCAGATCGCCGCCGCCCTGCAGCGTGCCGAGCGTGAGCGTCGGCTCGAACCAATCGTTGAGCAGCTTGTCGGTGAAGAACTGGATCGCCCAGTCCTCCTTCTTCTTGCTGTCGTCGTCGTCGGTGTAGTTGGTGACCTCGATCTGGATCGCGCCGGTCTGGCGCAGCGTCTCGATCTGCACGTCGATCGATCCGCGGAACCAATAATATTGTCCCGAGATGCTGGCGCTGAACTGGTCGTAGACGCGCTTGTAGTCGACGGTGATCTTGACGTCGAGCGACGGGCGGATGCCGGTGAAGCGCAGATCGTAGATCACGCCGATCGGCGTCGCGCGCTGCTGGAACGCCTGCTCGACGATGGTGGCGCCTTCCTGGCTGAGCGTCAGGCTGAAGACCGCGTTGTTGTCGCCCCAGAGCGACGGCACCGACGCGCCGAGGATGCTCTCGACGGCGTTGAACGTGCCCGCCGGCGCCGGCGTGGCGAACGTGCCGCCCGAGCCCTGGAGGTTGAGCGAGACGCAGCGGACCGAGCCGGAGTCGAACGGCACCGGCGCGAGCCGCGCCTGGCCCACCGGCGCGCCCAGCTCCGACAGCCGATCGCGGATGCGATCTTCCAGCGCTTGATTGACGTGGATGGCGGTGTTGAACGCGACGAAGCCGCCGCCCTTGACGCCCGCCGCCACCGCCGCCGGCTTGTACTTGATGAGCGTGAACGCCGCCGAGCCGTCCGCGTTGCGCGCGATCGCCACCGGCGCCGGCAGATACCAATACTGATTCGGATCGGCGTGGTCGGTGAACACCGTGACGCCGTCGACGACGATGTTCTTGGCTCCGAGTAGCAGCATGCGTCCCCCCTTGACGAGAATGCGGCGCTGCGATCGCCGCGCGCGCAGCTTATCAGAAGCGCGGGCGCGGCGCGTTGGGCAAAAAGCGCTGGAGGAATTCGCGATCGCTCACCCGCCGCGCCGCCTGCACGATCGCGCGCCAGCCGGCGACGTCGGCCGAGTCGAGCCACGCGCGCGTCGCTTCCGGTATCGGCTCGAACCACGGCTCGAACGCCGCGATGGTCGCCTCCTCGAACACCGTGCGCAGCATCGCCAGCTGGTTGAACTCGACGTGCTCGTACTGCACCGGGTAGGGAAACGACGGCCGCCACATGTGACCGACGCGCGCGCCGGTGACGCACTTGACCGGCACGCCCGCCAGCCACGCGCGCGCCGAAAAATCCTGCTCGTCGGCGCCCCACACGCGGAACAGCGGCGACAGCCCGCCGAGCCGCGCGTACGTGTCGCGGTGGATCATGTAGCAGGCGCCGATCACCATCGGCACCTCGACCGCGCCGTCGCCGGGATACGCGCAGCGGTGCTTGAGGCCGAGCCCCGGGTGGCGCCCCGCCGCGTAGTCGCGCGTGCCCGACCACTCGAAGTCGGCGCCGTAGCCGTGGCTCTGCGTGCGGTCGTAGCTCCAAAATCCCGAGCACAGGTACACGTCGCGCGCGAAGTGCTCGGCCATGCGCTCGAGCCAGTTGGCGTCGAACGTCATGTGCGCGTCCATCCAGATCAGCGCCTCGCCCGTCGCCAGCTCGGCGCCCTGCCGGCGCGCGCGCGAGACGCCGGTCGGCTCGGGGTTGCGCGTGAGCCGCGCGCCGCCGTACGGCTCGATCGGCCGCTCGCTGCCGTCGTCGATGAGCACGATCTCGAAGTCGACCGCGCGCGCGCTCGCGGCCAGCCCATCGATGGTGCGCTGCACGACCTCGGGCGCTTCGTTGCGCGCGGTGAGGATGAACGAGAACTTCGGCATGCGGGCGCGCGCGCTCAGCGCTCGGGGATGGTTCTCCCCGGCGGCTTGCCGAGCGGCTGCGGCTTCGAGTCGGGCGCCGGCGCCACCTTCGGATCGACGTTCTTGTTGAACGGCGTCGGCCGCGGCACGAAGATCGTCGACGGCACGCACGCGCACTTGACCGGATCCCAGCGCATGTTCCGCATGCACATCTTGTTCTGCACGCACTTCGGCGGGGGATTGTCGATGCACGTGCACGCGTCCGCGTCGGCGTGCTGGGTCGCGGTGCAGTTGAGCGCGGCCACGTCGCAGTCCTTCTCGCACGCGCCGCCCACGTCGGGAACGCCGGGGAACTTGCAGTGGAACCCCGCCGGGCAGTCATGGTGCGGCTCGATGTTGCCGGCGCAGTGAATCGCCGTCGGGTCCACCATCTCGCACTGCTTCGACTGGAAGTTGCACTCGGCGACGCGCTTGTCGATGAACAGGATCTCGGGGCAGATCGGATTCGGCTGCGCGCACGCGTTGGCCTTGTTGTACGCGTCCACCTGCTGCGCGTTGACCGCGATCATCTTGCCGTTCTTGCAGCAGCCGCCGAGCGGAATGGCGGTGCAGTCGGCGTCGGCGGCGCACGAGAAGAAGTCGGGCGGCGGCACGATCACCTTCGGCGCCAGCGTCACGGTGAACGTAGCGTCGGCGCTCATCTTGTCGCGGAACACCACGAACCAGCTCACCGCCGCGCCGCCCGTCGGCACCGTCGCGCTCACGTGCGAGTCCTTGGTGGTCGCGTCCGCGTCGTCGTTCTCGGCGAGGCGCTTGAACGAGCCGTCCATGATCCACGCGGTGGCGTTGCCGTTCGGCGAGCGCACCCATGCGTCGACCGTGTCACCCGGCTGCGCGGCGACGGTGAACGCGCGGTACTGCGGCGGGTTGTGATAGGCGACCGGCGCCGAGGTCTGGCCGAAGTCGAGCGGCCCCACCACTTGAATGCGCCGCGAGAACTCCGAGCTCGGATCGCCCTGGCCGGTGAGCCACTCGAACTCCTCGGTCAGGATCTGCTCGCCGTCCCCTTTTAAATGAGCACAGCCGGTCAGCACGAACACGGTGAGAATCCAGGCGCGCTTCATATCGGTCCCCCCGAGTAGATGAGAAAACGAAAATCGATCTTCGACTTCTATCAGATGTCGCGCACGCGTGCGATATTTCCGTGCGGGGAGACTTGCAATGACGAGCAGAGTGACGCGAAAGGCGCTCGCGCTCGCCGCCGCGTGCGCGCTCGCCGGCTGCGGCGACGACGACTTCGCGCCGGCGAGCGATCTGGCCAACGCCGACCTCGCCGGCGATCTGTCGGGCGCCGATCAGTCGGCGGCGCCGAGCGATCTCGCGCCGCCGTCGCTGGCCGCCAAGGTGCGCGCCAATCCGGCGATGGTGGTGGGCGCGTTCGTCGACGTCACCACGACCGCGGGATCGATCGTCGTGCAGTGGGGCCCGACCGGCCTCTACGGCCAGACCACGCCGGCGATCCCGGTGCCGGCATCGGGCACGGTCTCGGTCCCGATCTTCGGCCTCGAGCCGAGCGCCACCTCGCACTTCCGCGTGCTCGCGCTCGGCGCCGCGCCGGCGGCGAGCGGCGATTTGCCGCTGTCGACCGGCCCGCTGCCGGCCAACTTTCCCACGTGGACCATCGCCACCGACGACGGCACCGCCGACGGCTACGTGCTGCTCTCGTTCGTCAGCAGCGCCTCCGCCGTCATCATCGACCGCCGCGGCCACCTGATGTGGTACTACGCGCCCGCCGGTTCGAACGGCGTCATCGACTTCCAGCAGCAAGCGAACGGCGACCGCACCGTCTACGTCATCGGCACGCCGCCGCGCTACGACCAGCTCGATCGCACCGGCCGCGTGCTGCGCGCGTGGAGCGATCCGTTCGCGCCGCTCGACGCTGACGGCCACGACTTCCTGCTGCTGCCCAACTCGCACGGGCTCTTGCTCGGCCGCGCCGTCAACCCCTACGACACCAGCGCGGTGATCGACGGCGGCACCGCCGCGCAGCCGCTCATCGACACCACCGTCGACGAGATCAACCCCGACGGCGGCAGCGCCTTCCACTGGAGCTCGTTCGGGCAGATCGGCCCCGACGAGACCACGCCCGACATCGACCTGCGCGCGGCCGACGCCGACGCGCAGCACGTCAACGCGCTGGCGCTGGCGCTCGACGGCAACATCCTGATCTCGATGCGCCACACCGACACCGTCTACAAGATCGATCGCTCGACCGGCGCGATCCTCTGGCGGCTCGGCGGCGCGCGCAGCGACTTCACCTTCGTCGACGATCCGCTGAACGGCTTCTCGCACCAGCACTTCGCGCGGCAGCTCCCGAGCGGCGATCTCCTGCTGCTCGACAACGGCAACCTCCACTCGCCGCCGGTCTCGCGCGCGGTCGAGTACCGCCTCGACGAGCAGGCGATGACCGCGCGGCTGGTGTGGCAGGCCAGGCGCGCGCCGGCGGTGTTCACGCAGTGCTGCGGCTCGGCGGAGCGGCAGGCGAACGGCAACACGCTGGTCGATTGGGCCGCCACCGCCGGCGGCGCGATCGTCGACGAATTCGATCCGTTCGCCGCCGTGCACTGGGAGCTGACCAGCCCGATCCTGATCTACCGCGCCCTGCGCATCCCGTCGCTGTGACGCGCGGCTGAGCCGGCCAGCTCGGCCTTGCCTTTCCAACCCCATCTTCGTATCCTGATATCCAGATGAGCTTGGACGACTCCCTGGCGATCCTGCGCGCGCTCGGCGACCCGACGCGCGTGCGCCTTTTGGCCGTGCTCGACGGCGAGGAGCTGACGGTGGCCGAGCTGCAGCGCGTGCTCGACGTGCCGCAGCCGCGCGTGTCGACCCACCTGTCGCGGCTCAAGGAGACCGGCTTCGCGCTCGATCGCGTCGACGGCCCGCACCGCTACTACCGCCGCGCCGACGGCGCCTCGTCGCCGAGCGCGCGCGCCGCGTGGAGCGCGCTTTACGACTCCCTCGACGGCGACGCGCAGCTCGCGCGCGATCGCACGCGCCGCGACGCCGTGCTCGCCGAGCGGCGCGGCGCCGGCCAGTCGTGGATCGATCGCGTCGCCGGCTCGCTCGATCGCCACTACAGCCCCGGCCGCACCTGGGAGTCGCTGGCGCGCGCGATGGCGCTCGTCCCCGATCTCGGCGACGTCGCCGATCTCGGCGCCGGCGACGGCGCGATCGCCGAGCTGCTCGCCCCCGCCGCGCGCCGCATCGTCGGCGTCGACGCGAGCGCGCGCATGGTCGAGGCCGGGCGCCGCCGCCTCAAGCGCGCGCAGCTCGCCCACGTCGAGCTGGTGCAGGGCGACATGCACGCGCCGCCGCTCGACGACGCGTCGTTCGACTTCGTGCTGCTCCAGCAGTCGCTCCAGTACGCGACCGATCCGGCGCGCGTGCTGGTCCAGGTGGCGCGCATCCTCCGCCCGGGCGGCCGCACGCTGGTGGTGACGCTCGCCGCGCACCGCCACGACGAGGTGCGCGCGACCTACGGCCACGTCCACCTCGGCTTCCGCCCGGCGCAGCTCGCCAAGTTCTGCCGCGCCGCCGGCCTCGAGGTTCTGCATCTCACCTCCGCCGGCCGCGAGCGCCGCCCGCCGCAGTTCGAAGCGCTGGCGCTGGTCGGCCGCAAGCCGAAAACCAAAGAGCCCCGACGATGAGCGACGCCCCCAACCGACCCGCCCGCGCCGAAGCCCGCGCGCTGCACGCACCGCCCGCGCGCTGGAGCCTCGACGAGCGCTGCCGCAAGTTCCCCATCCTCGCCGCCGCGCGCGAGCGTGTGCTGGTGTTCGACGGCGCGATGGGCACCATGATCCAGCGCGCCGGCCTCACCGCCGACGACTTCGGCGGCCCCAAGCTCGAGGGCTGCAACGAGCTGCTCTGCGCCACGCGCCCCGACGTGATCTCCAAGATCCACGCCGCCTACTACGAAGCCGGCGCCGACATCGTCGAGACCAACACCTTCGGCTCCTCGCCGGTGGTGCTGGCCGAGTACGAGCTCGCGCCGCGCGCCTACGAGCTGTCGCGCAAGGCCGCCGAGCTGGCGGTCAAGGTGGCGCGCGATTTCTCGTCGCGCGGCAAACCGCGCTTCGTCGCCGGCTCGGTCGGGCCGACCACCAAGCTGGTGTCGCTCGGCCACATCTCGTTCGACGATCAGTATCGCGGCTTCGTCGAGCAGCTGCGCGGCCTCATCGACGGCGGCATTGACGTGGTGCAGATCGAGACGTCGCAGGATCTCTTGCAGGCCAAGTGCGCGGTGATCGCCGCGCGCGAGGCGTTCCGCGTCTGCGGGCGCGAGGTGCCGATCATCGCCCAGGTCACGATCGAGACCACCGGCGCGATGCTGGTCGGCACCGAGCTGTCGGCGGCGCTGGTGGCGCTCGAGGCGCTCGACGTCGACGTGGTCGGCACCAACTGCGCGCTCGGCCCCGACCTGTTGCAAGAGCACGTGCGCTACCTCGGCGAGAACGCCACGCGCTTCGTCAGCGTGCTGCCCAACGCCGGCCTGCCGCGCAACGTCGGCGGCGTGGCGACCTACGACCTCACGCCCGACGAGCTGGCGCGCTACCAGCGCAAGTTCGTCGGCGAGTTCGGCGTGACGATGGTGGGCGGCTGCTGCGGCACCACGCCCGAGCACATCCACGCGCTCGCCGAAGCGGTGCGCGGGCTCGTGCCGCGCGCGCGCCCGCAAAAAGCGCCGCCGCAGGTGACGTCGCTCTACACCGCGATGTCGCTGACGCAGGATCCGCCGCCGCTCATCGTCGGCGAGCGCACCAACGCCAACGGCTCGAAGAAGTTCCGCGAGCACCTGCTCAAAGAAGACTGGGAAGCCATGGTCGAGATGGCTAAAGAGCAGGTGCAGGAGGGCGCGCACATCCTCGACGTGTGCACCGCCTACGTCGGCCGCGACGAAGTGCGCGACATGACCGAAGCGCTCAAACGCTTCGCCACGCAGGTGGCGCTGCCCATCTGCGTCGACACCACGCAGCTCGACGTTTTAGAGGCCAGTCTGAAGCTATTGGGCGGCCGCGCGCTCATCAACTCGATCAATCTGGAAGACGGCGAGGGTAAAGCCGATCGCATCTGTGAATTGGCGCGCACCTATGGCGCGGCTTTAGTGGCTTTGACCATTGACGAGCAGGGAATGGCCAAATCGGCCGCCCGCAAAGTCGAAGTCGCCAAACGCATCTATAGTATCGTCGTCGATCGCTGGGGTCTGCCGCCCGAATGTCTATTGTTCGATCCGCTGACGTTCACCATCGGCTCCGGCGACGAGGATTCGCGCAAAGCCGGCATTGAAACATTGGAGGGTATCGCCGGCATCAAGCGCGAATTGCCGGGCGTGCGCACGCTGCTCGGGCTCAGTAACATCTCATTCGGTTTAAAGCCCTATCCGCGCCAGATCTTGAACTCGGTGTACTTGAGCGAGGCGATCGCCAAAGGCCTGGACGCGGCGATTCTCAACGCCGCCAAGATCATTCCGCTCAATAAGCTCTCTGAAGACGACGTGCGCATCACGCGCGACCTCATCTACGATCGCCGCTCGGAAGGTTACGATCCGCTGTTCGCGTTCATGGCGCACTTCGAGAGCGCCACGCGCGTGGCGAGCGCGACCGGCGCCGACGAGATGGCGCTCGCCGTCGAGGAGCGGCTCAAGCGGCGAATCATCGACGGCAAGAAGATCGGCATCGAGAAGCATTTAGAGGAGGCTTTGAAGACTCATAAGCCACTCGACATCATCAATACGATCTTGCTCGACGGCATGAAGGTCGTAGGCGAGCTGTTTGGCTCCGGCCAGATGCAATTGCCGTTCGTTTTGCAGTCCGCAGAGACGATGAAAGCCGCAGTGGCTTATCTCGAGCCTTTCATGGAGCGCGCCGAAGGCTCCGAGAAAGGCGTCATCGTGCTCGCCACCGTCAAAGGCGACGTGCACGACATCGGCAAGAACCTGGTCGACATCATTCTGTCGAACAACGGTTACAAGGTTCACAACCTCGGCATCAAACAGCCGATTGACGCCATTCTAGACTCCGCCGAGAAGGTCAAAGCCGACGCCGTCGGAATGTCCGGTCTATTGGTCAAGTCCACAGTGGTGATGAAAGAGAACCTCGAGCTGATGTCGTCGCGCGCGCTGACCATCCCGGTCATCTGCGGGGGCGCGGCGCTCAACCGCGGCTACGTCGAAGGCGCGCTGCAAGCCGCCTATACCAGCGGCGAAGTCTACTATGGTCAAGACGCGTTCTCGGGCCTCAAGCTCATGGACGAGCTTTGTGGACATACCGAGGTCCGCACGCTGACCGGCCCCGGCCGCAAACGCGTCAAAGCGCGCTTCGAGTCGCGCGAAGATCAGGAGAAAGCCACTCTAGAGCGCGCCGATCGTTATCAGCCCTCGGACATCAAACCCGCGCAGCGCATTCCCGAGCCGCCGTTCTGGGGCACGCGCGTCTTTCAGGCCGCCGACCTGCACCTGGAGGAAGTCTTTCCGTACATAAACCGGCGCGCGCTGTTTCGCGGACAGTGGCAATACCGCCGCGGCCGCCGCTCCGAGCACGAGTATCAGCACTTCGTCAGTGAGGTGGTCGAGCCCAAGTTCCACGGCTGGTGCCAGCGCGCCGTCGAGAAGAAGCTGCTCGACCCGCGAGTGGTCTATGGCTACTTCCCGTGCGCCAGTGAACAGAACGCGCTGATCATCTACAGCACTGAGGGCCGCGAGCTGACGCGCTTCACATTCCCGCGCCAGCCCGACGGCCGCCACCTGTGCCTGGCCGATTTCTTTTGCAGCGCAGCATCCGGCCGCCGCGACGTGGTCGCGCTGCAACTGGTCACCA
>DASREC010000585.1:0-12369 GCA_035652295.1 Polyangia bacterium | reverse complement strand
GAAGGTGTTCGGCATCTCCGCCGCGTATCAGCTCATCTCGCTACAGGTGATGGCGCAGATCCTCGCGCACTGGCGCTAGCGCGCGCTAGTTCACGCGCGTGAAGATGAACGGGTAGGAGAACTCGAACTCGCTGCCGAGCGCGGGGAAGCGCCATGCGCGCACGCGATCGAGGATGCAGTGGGTGACGTCCTCGTCGTGCAGCGTGTCGAGCTCGGCGTCGGCGGCGGTGACCTTGCCGATCGACGACAGCGCGAAGCGCACCTGCAGCTTGCCGCCCAATTCTTTCTCCGAGTGGCGCATGCCCGACTCGTAGCAGGCGCGCAGCCCGCCGAGGCGCTGCTTGATGCCGTCGGTGATCAGCTTGACGTTGGGCGGCACCTTGCCGCCGCCAAAGTCGGTCGGCTTGGAGTCTTTGATCTCGATCTCCTTCTCGCCCTTGCGATCGCCGATCTTCACCGTGAGCGGGCCCTTCGGCGTCTTCAGATCGCCGCCGCGGCGCAGCTTGCCGGGATCTTCGCCGCCGCGCACCACGCCGGGCGTGCCGCCGCTCGACGCCACGTCGACGCCACCCATGCCCTCGAACGGCTCGCCCGCCTTGCCGAAGACGTTTCCCTTCTTCAGCAGATCGGTCAGCGCATCGCCGCCTTCGCCTTCGCCGCGCGCGGTGACGATCACCAGCGCGCCCATCTTGCGGACTTTTTCCGCCAGCTCCTCTTTCGTCGGCGCGCGCGCCGGCTCGTGCTTGACGGCGTGATGCGACGGCGCGACGCCCGAGTCGGCCACGCGCTCGACGGGCGCCGGCTTCGGCTTGTCCTTCGCTTTCGGAATCTCGAAGTGCGCCGGGATCCAGATCGGCGGCGCGGCCGCGAGATCGGGCTTGGGAAACTCGAGCGAGCGCAGGTAGCCGACGCAGCCGAAGTGCACGCTCAGCGAGACCACCAGCACCGCGGTCAGCACCCAGTCGACGCGCTTCATGAACGGCGAGCGCACCGACGCGGGCAGGCGTGGACGCGGCGCCTTGGCCGGCACCTCGAGGCGCTGGAACAGCACCGTCACGTCGCCGATCACCAGCTTGCCGCGCGCGCGCGCGCCGAGCGGCACGCGCTCCGCCGCGCTCAAGATGCGCGCGCCTTCGCCTTCGGAGACTCGCCCGCTGCAGCCTTCGGGCACGCACACGACGTAATTCGCGCCGTCCGGTTCGAACAGCACCAGCGACCGCGGCAGCGACTGCGAGCCCGGCACCGCGAAGGTCGCGCGCGCCGACTGCCCGATGGTGACGCGCGCAAGCCCGCGCACCACCCGCTCCTCGACGATCTTGCCGTCGAGGATCACGCCCACACGCAAGGCTTCGAGCTGGTTCATGTCGGCTCCTAGAAGGGGTGGCGTCCGGTGGCCTCGAGGATGCGCGGCAGGAACGTGCGCTCCGCCGGCTCGGGCTGGTACTCGACGTCGGTGCGCTTGAGCACGTAGAACACGCGCGGCTCGCGCAATTGGCCCGGCACCACGATCGGCGCGCGCGCGCGGATCAAGCGCCCGCCGTCGGCCGTGCGGCTCTCGACGAACTCCGCCTCGTCGCCGCGCGCCGCCCCCGAAAGCACCGCGACGCCGAGCGCCGCACACCACAAGATGCGCCTCATACGCTTCGCTAACGCGCGAGTGGACGTTTCGATCTGCGCTCCTTATGCTTGGCGGATGTCCCGCGTGCTGGTGTTCGCGTCGGTGTCGCTGTCGCTGGCGTTCGGGCTGCACTACTACGTGTGGGCGCGCCTGGTGCGCGACACCGGGCTGCCGCAGCCGTGGCGCGCCGTCGCCACCGCCGCGATCGTGGCGCTCGGCGTGTCGATACCGCTCGCGTTCATCCTCGGCCGCACGTTCTCGCGCGAGGCGATGCGCCCGCTGGCGTGGACCGCCTATCTATGGATGGGCCTCCTGATGTTCTTGTTCCTGCTGCTTGTGACCGGCGACGTCGCGCGCGTGATGCTGGCGATCGCCGAGCGGGCGCGCGGCGGCGTGCGGCTGCCGGATCCCGAGCGGCGGGTGATGATGGCGCGGCTGTTCGGCGGCGCGGTGGCGGCGGTGGCGGTCGGGCTGGGCGCGCTGGCCACGCGCACCGGCATCGCGCGCGCGCTGGTGCGCGACTTCGAGGTGACGCTCGATCGGCTGCCGCGCGCGCTCGACGGCACGGTGATCGTGCAGCTCACCGACGTGCACGTCGGGCCGACCATCGGCCGCGACTTCATCGAGGACCTGGTGGCGAAGTCGAACGCGCTCGAGCCCGACCTGGTGTGCATCACCGGCGATCTCGTCGACGGCTCGGTGGCGCGGCTGCGCGAGCACGTGGCGCCGCTGGCGAAGTTGAAAGCCAAGCGCGGCGTCTTCTTCGTCACCGGCAACCACGAGTACTACTCGGGCGTGAGCCAGTGGATCGACGAACTCGGCCGGCTCGGCGTGCGCGTGCTGCGCAACCAGCGCGTCACCATCGGCGAGGGCGCGGACGCGTTCGATCTCGCCGGCATCGACGATCACTCCTCGGTCGACGCCGCGCCCGGCCACGGGCCCGATCTGGCGCGCGCGCTCGACGGCCGCGATCCGTCGCGCGAGTGCATCCTGCTCGCGCACCAGCCGCGCGCCATCCACGAAGCGGCGCGCCTCGACGTCGGGCTCCAGCTCTCGGGCCACACCCACGGCGGGCAGATCTGGCCGTGGAACTACCTCGTGCGGCTGCAGCAGCCCTACATCGTCGGCTTTGCGCGCGAGGGCCGCACGCAGCTCTACGTCAGCCCCGGCACCGGCTACTGGGGCCCGCCCATGCGCCTCGGCTCCCACGGCGAGATCACCAAGATCGTGCTCCGTTCGCCGGTTTCACGCGGTTAAAACGCGTTTATTCGGAGCTCGTAAAGATGCCCCGTTTGGCAGGGCGCGTCTGCGCGACCGAGAATGTTTGAGCACGGCGGCAAATTGCCGCAGCCCGCGCGCGTAACGCAGCGGCCTGGGTCGTGACTGCTAACCGTCGAGCAACTGCATCCTAAGACCCGCCGTCGAGCCCATACGGGACGCCGCCGTCGGTGCAGCCGAACGGCCCGTGCGGGACCGGCGCGATCGTCGTCAGGTAGTTGGCGATGTCGGTCAGGTCTTCCGGCGTCATGTCGCCGTCGCGATTCGGCCCGCCCGGCATCGGCGGGCACAGCGGCCGCCCGTGCCCCTTCTCGGTGTCGGTGCGCACGGTGTTGATGATGTCGTCCGCCGTCCACCCCGCGAGCCCGGTCGCGTCGGGCGTCAGGTTCGCCGAGATGGTGGTGATCGGCCCGAGCGGAAAGATCTGCCCGCCGGCGAACGCGCGCGTCACGTCGATCGGCACCTCGGGCAACATCCCCGTCGGAGAGTGGCAGTGCACGCACGCGCCCAGCTCGCCCGCGAGATAGCGCCCGTGCTGCGCCGACGCGAAGTTGGGATCGCTCGCCGCCAGCGTCGTCTGCGGCAATTTGCCCTTGTCGAGCAGCGCCGCCGGCGACGTGACCGAGAACGTGTCCTCGGGCGTCTGGTTCACCTTCGCCGGCAGCGTCCGCAGGAACAGCACGATCGACTGCAGATCGCCGTCGCTCATGTTGCCGAACGCCCAGTACGGCATGATGGGAAACAGCGCCGCGTCGTGGTTGTCGATGCCCGAGCGGATGGCGCGCTTTACCTGCGCGTCGCTCCAGCCGCCGAGCCCGGTCGCGACATCGGACGTCAGGTTGGGCGCGTAGAACTTTTGCGTCACCGCGCCGAGCTGCACATCGAACTCGCGCCCGCCGCCGAGGAAGTCGAGCGGATCGAACGACGGCAGCCCGTTCGCCTGCGGCGTGGTGTGGCAGTCGCCGCAGGCCAGCACCGCCTGCACGAGGTATTGCCCGCGCACCGCGTTCACCGTCGGCGGAAACGGCGCCGAGTCGCAGCCGGCCACGAGCAGGGTCACCATCAGGATTCGCGCGCGCATTCGCTCCTCGAGTTCGGGACAGTGTATCTAATATTGATGCCGCCGACCTTCCGGATCGCTTCGCCCGAAGATCTCGACGCGCTCGTGGCGATGATGCGCGAGTACTACGCGTTCGATCGGCTCGCGTTCGACGAGGCGCGGGCGCGCGCGGCGGCGGCGCGGCTGCTCGGCGACGAGTCGCTCGGGCGCGCGTGGATCATCGAAGCCGGCGGCGCGGCGATCGGCTACGCGGTGCTGGTGCTCGGCTACAGCCTGGAGTTCCACGGCCGCGACGCGTTTCTCGACGAGCTCTACGTGCGCGAACCGCACCGCGGCGCCGGCGTCGGCCGCGCCGCCGTCGAGCTGCTGGAAGATTTCTGCCGCGCGCACGGCGTCGCCGCGCTGCACCTCGAGGTCGAGCGCTCGAACGCGCGCGCGCAATCGCTCTACCGCAAGCTCGGCTTCATCGACCACGACCGCTACCTGCTCACACGGCGGCTGTGACAGCAGAGGATTGAAACGCCACGACGCCAAGACGCCAGTCAGAAAATATTAATAATTTCTGAGCTGGCGTCTTGGCGTCGTGGCGTTTCAATTCTCCGTGTCTTCAGCGCGCGCCGGCGGCGGGGACCAGGTGGGCCTCGGCCTGGCGGGCGATGGTGCCGAGCGTCAGCTCCGCCTTGAGCGCGAGCGCGTCGGCGATGCGGCGCACGCGATGCGGTGGGTGGCGGAAGAAGTTCCGCTCGAGCGCGGGATCCGCCGCGTAGCAGCGCATCACCTCGGCAGCCGACCACGCCGTCGGAAACGCCGGGTACGCGAGCGCCGGCTCGCGGATCCACCACTCGCTGAAGCCGAACCGCTCGTGGTGCCGATCGTAGATCTCGGTGCCGGGATACGGCACCACCACGCCGCGCGCGTTGAAGCCGCCGGCGAGCGGCGCGGCGCGCTCCATGAAGCCGATGGTGGCGTCGAGCTCGGCGTCGCTCTCGTCGGGCCAGCCGAACATCAGGTTCACCACCGTGTGCAGGCCGAGCTCGCGGCACCAGCCGAGCACGTCGAGCACGCGCTCGACGGTGACGCCCTTGCCGATGCGCTCGAGCATGCCGGCGTCGGCGCTCTCCATGCCGATATCGACGCCGCCGCAGCCGGCGCGTTTCATGCGGGCGAGCGTCTCGCGATCGAGGTGCGCGGGATGCGCGGTGCAGGTCCAGTGCACCGGGCCGCAGGCGCGCAGCGCTTCGCACAGCTCGTCGACGCGCCGCTGCCCGACGGCGAACGAGTCGTCGAAGAAGCTGAACGCGGTGAGCCCGAAGCGCTCGCGCAGGTGGCGCACCTCGGCGGCCACCGACTCGGGCGAGCGATAGCGGAACTTGCGGCCGGTGACGTTGTTGGAGCAGAAGGTGCACGCCGCCGGGCAGCCGCGGCTCGACAAGAGGCCCGCCGGCGGCAGCGCGCGCGCGGCGCCGTACCAGGCGGGATCGAACAGGTCGAGCGCGCTCATCGGCGAGGCCAGCGCGTCCAGCTCGCGCAAAAAACTGCGTGCGGCATTTTGCCGCAGCATGCCGCGATCCAGCCAGCCGAGCGACGCCACGCCGGCGAAGTCGCGTTCCCCGTCGACGGCGTCGGCCAGCTCGACCAGCGTCTCCTCGCCTTCGCCGCGCACCGACCAGGTGAAGCCGTGGCGGAACGGCTCGTCGGCGCACACCGTCGGGTGCGGGCCGCCGGCGCACAGGCGAAAGCGCGGCGCCAGGCGCGCGGCCAGCGCGTAGGCCGGCTGCACGTGCAGCGTCTTCAGGTGCAGGCCGACAACGTCGGGCGCGAACGCGGCCACGCGCGCCTCGATCTCGTCGTGCGAGCGCGGCGCGAACGGCGCCGACGCGTCGAGCAGCGCCACCTCGTGCCCACCGGCGCGCAGCGACGCCGCCAGGTGGCAGAACGACAACAGCGGCGTCTTCACCGGCTCGGGCGACGGCGGGTTGATCAGGAAGACGCGCGCCACGCCTTCAGTCTATCAGGTCTGGCCGGCCCGGCCCGCGTCCCGCATGTTGCAACGCAGCATAAATCCCGCGCCGCGCTCCACGCCGCCGCGCGGCTCGCCGGCGAGGATCAGCCGGGCGATCGCCGGCAGCGCATCGAGCGACTCGACCTCGACGGTGTAGCCGGCGATCCCGCGCGCGCGCAGCCGGGCGGAGACGGCGGGCGGGAACCAGTAGGCGGGCGGCGCCGGATCGAACTCGCCGGGCGCCGTCGAGACGCGGCAGGCGTCGAGGTCGATCGCGATCGGCGCGCGCGGCGGCGCCGAGGCGACCACGAAGTGGCGATCGACCTGCGTGTTGCGCAGGCACATGGCGGCCAGCGCGTCGTCGAGGATCTCGGCGTCGAGCGGCGATTCGGCGCCGGCGGGGATCGCGCGCCACGGACGCGCCTCGGCCTCGTCGAGCGACGCGCGCTCGCCGGCGGCGGCGAGCTGGATCAACTTGATCCAGCGATCGGGGCGAAAGCTGTCCGAGAGCAGGTGCGGCTGCCGATGGGCGAGGTAGTCGTCGCGGCCGGCGCGCGCCAACGACTGCGTTAAAAGCGGCTGAATCGCCGATTCCCACGGCTCCGCGCCGGCGTGCGCGCGCACGACCGCGTCCGCGCCGCATGCGCGCACCAGCGCCTGCCCGACCTGCGCGAACCACGGCGCGGCGTAGAGCGCGTGATCGGCGCCGGGCGCGGGATAGGCGAACTCGCGCAGCACGCGCACGCCGAGCCAGCCGGCCACGCACTCGTCGAGGTAGAGCGGGAACAGCGCGGGCGTCGACGGATCGAGGTGCGCCAGCTCGTGCAGGATGGGCGCGGTCAGGTGGCGATCGACCGCGTCCTCGAAGTCGCCGCCGGCGGCGAGCGCGCGGCCGAAGAAGGCGAGGTCGGCGGGCCAGCCGTAGAGCAGCGGCATGAAGCCGCCGTAGTAGGTGCGCTCGTAGAGCTGGCCGAGCGTGGCGTAGCGCGCGCGCAGCGCGGCGGCCGAGGCGCAGCCGAGCAGCGACGGCGTCACGCCGGCCCCGGCGAGCAGCGCGAACAGGCGATCGATGGCGCCGGCGAGGCGCGGCAGGCGGCGCCAGTCGAGCGGGCGGTGCAGCAGCGTGAGGTTCGGCTCGGCGCGCGTCGCCAGCTGCTCGACGCGCAGGCGCGGCATGAAGTCGAGGTAGTGGCGGCGCAGCGCCTCGGCGCGCGGCGTGCCTTCGCGCTCCTCGACGGCGACCACCGCGGCCAGTACGTCGGCGAAGCCGGCCGGCAGCGACAGCTCCGGCGGCGCGGCGCCGTCGCGCACGCCGCCGCGCGCGGTCAGCTCGCGCCACGCCGCCTCGCCCGCCGCGCGCAGCCGCGCGTCGAACCCCGCCCGCGCGCGCGCCGCCTCGCCGCCGACGCCGAACAGCTCACCGACGGTCATTCGCTAACTGACCCGCGGTCATTTATTTCGCCGATAACTGACCCAGGGTCATTTATTTCGCCGATAACTGACCCGCGGTCATTTATCTTGCGCGCGCTCACCACCACGGCGTCGGGCGCGGCCGCGAGGCGCTCGGCGCGCGGCTCGTCGAGGCCGGCGGCGCGCAGCCAGGCGGCGAGCTGCCCGGCGTCGTAGGCGTCACCGCCGTCGGTGTAGAGCGCCATGTTGAGCGCGAACAGGAGGCCGCTCGCCGGGCCGGAGCGATCGGGCTCGACCAGCACTTCTTTGATCACGACCCGCCCGCCGGGCGCGACCGCGGCGGCGACGCGCGCGACCAGCCGCGCGCACGCGTCGGGCGGATGCAGGTGCAGCACGTTCGCCAGCACGCCGAGCGCGTGGCCGCCGCCGAGCGCCGTCGAGGCGTCGAGCAGATCGCCAGCGACGAAGTCGACGCGCGGGGCGTAGCCGGCGAGCGCCTCGCGCGCGAACGGCAGGACGGCGGCGCGATCGACCAGCGTCGCGCGCGCGGCGGGGGCGGCGTCGAGCAGCGCGGCGGTGTAGGCCCCCGCTCCGCCGCCGCCGTCGAGGATCGTGCCGGCGCCGAGCTCCGGCGCGAGACGCGCGGCCAGCTCGCGCGCGGCGGCGGCGCCGGCGTCGAACAGGTGGCGATGAAACGCGGCGGCGTGCTCGGGCTCGTCGAGCGGGCGGCCGGAGCGCAGCACCTCGGCGAGGCGCCCCCATCCGTGAGGCGGCGGAGCCGGCGGGCGCGGCGGCGCGGACGGCGGTGCGAGCGCGAGGCGGGCGCCGTCGCGCGCCAGCACGCGCTCGAGCACCAGCACGTCGGCGAGCGCGCGCAGGCGGCGCGCATCGACCGCCAGCGCGGCGGCCAGCTCCTCGACGGAGCGCGGCGCGGCGAGCGCGGCGAACAGGCCGAGCTGCCACGCGGCGTGCACCGCGGCGTCGCGCAGAAACGCGCGGCCGGCGCTCGCCACCGTCGAGAAGACGTCCATTCACGGCGATCGTAACACCGTCTCGGCGGCGAGCGGGCCCGAGGCGAGCGAAAGCTCGGTGAGCACCGACGCGGCGGCGGCGCTGCGCGCGCGGGTCACGTTCTCGACGACGATCCCGCGCGCGCCGCGCTCGTGCAGGCGGCGCGCGAGCGGCGGCGGGAACCACCAATCGGCCGGCTCGCCGAAGACGCCGTCGGGGCGCGGCGCGGCGCGCAGGCGGCACTCGGCGACGTCGAGCGTAATGCGGCCACCCGGCGGCTCCGACGGCGCGGTCTCGAACAGCGGCGCCAGCCGGTTGACCTGGCCGAGCGCGCGCACCGCCCGCTCGACGCGCGCGCCGTCGGCGCTCGACGGCTCCTCGTGCCACCACGCGAGCGCGCTCCACGGCGTGCGCGCGGCGGCGGCGAGCAGCTCGGGGTGGCGCGCGGCGCTCTCGGCTCCGTCGCCGGCGGCGATCGGCGCGGCGCCGCACGCCAGCTTGATCCACGCCTGCGCGGCTTCGGCGTCGCGCGCGAACGGGGCGTGGCGGCGGCGCAGCCAGTCCTGCCAGGCGGCGACCTCGAGCGCGGCGGCGATCGGCGGCGGGAAGGTCTCGGCCAGCGGCACGCGATAGAGCACGCGCCACAGCGCC
Source organism: Polyangia bacterium (assembly GCA_035652295.1). GTDB lineage: Bacteria > Myxococcota_A > Polyangia > Palsa-1104 > Palsa-1104 > DASREC01. The sequence goes on along the minus strand of DASREC010000585.1, from coordinate 3,339 downwards.
GCCTCGCCGAAGCGCGCGGCCAGCGCGTCGCCGATGGCCACGAAGCGCGCCACGCCCGGCACCGCCTCGCCCGGCTCGTCGGGAAACACGTGGGCCGCGCGCGCCGCCGCGCCGAGGTGCAGCGCCGCCGCCTCGACGACGATCCACGGCGCGCCGCCCGCCGCCGCGTCCGCCGGTCCGTGGCACAGCTCGTGGACGAGATTGCCGGAGAGGCGCAGGTCGACCCGCGCCGCGATAACTGACCCGCGGTCATTTATTTCCGGAATAACTGACCCGGGGTCATTTATTTCGCGGACCAGGCGCGCGCGGTCGGCGGGATACGCGCCGGTGAGCGGCAGGCCGGAGGCGAACAGCGTGCCGGCGTAGAGCGCGGCGGGCGACGGGCGGGCGGCGAGCAGCGCGGCGGCCGACGGCGCGCCGACGAGCGGCGCCGGATCGAGGCCGGCGGCGGCGAGCGCGGCGTAAAGGCCGTCGAGCGCGGCGGCGAGGCGCGGCCAGCGCGCGCGATCGATCGGCTGGTGGTAAAGCGGCGCGAACGCGGCGTCGGCCAGCAGCTCGACCAGCAGCGCCGGCATCTTCTCGCAGTAGTACGACGCCAGCTCCTCGGGCGGCGCGCCGCCGTCGAGCGCCGCGGCGGTCTCCATCGACGCCAGCAGCGGCTCGGGGATGCGCAGCTCGGGCCACTGCGGCAATTTGCCGCAAGCCGCGCGCGCCGAGTCGGCGGCCCGGCGAAAGCGCGCCTCGAGCCGCCCGCGCGCGCTCATCCCTTGCAGCACATCACCTGGCGCAGCTCCTCGACGATCTCGACGAGGTCGCGCTGGTTGCGCATCACCTGGTCGATGTCTTTGTACGCGCCGGGGATCTCGTCGAGCACGCCCGAGTCCTTGCGGCACTCGACGCCGGCGGTCTGCCGCTCGAGATCGGCGACGGTGAACGCGCGCTTGGCGGCGCCGCGCGACATGCGGCGGCCGGCGCCGTGCGACGCCGAGCAGAACGACTCCTCCGAGCCGAGGCCGCGCACGATGAACGAGCGCGTGCCCATCGAGCCGGGGATGATGCCGAGCTCGCCCGCGCCGGCGCGGATGGCGCCCTTGCGCGTGATGAGCAGCTCCTCGCCGCCGTAGCGCTCCTCGGCGACGTAGTTGTGGTGGCACTGGATGGTCTCGTCGCACGCGAGCGCGGGCCCTGAAAAGACCTCGCCGAGCGCGCGCACGTACAGCTCGAGCATCGCCTCGCGGTTGCAGCGGGCGTAGCGCTGCGCCCAGAAGAGATCGCGGCGGTACGCCTCCATCTCGGGCGTGCCGGCGAGGAACACCGCCAGGTCGCGATCGGGCAGCGACTGGTTGTGGGCGAGCGCGCGGGCGCGGGCGATGTGCACCTCGGCGAGCGTCTTGCCGACGTTGCGCGAGCCGGAGTGGAGCATCAGCCAGACCCGGTCGCGTGTATCCAGACACAGCTCAATGAAGTGATTTCCGCCGCCGAGTGTGCCGAGCTGGCGCGCGGCTTTGCCGTCGAGGTCCTGCACCGCCGGCGAGAGCGAGGTGAAGTCGTCCATCAGCGCCCTGGCCTCGCGTCGCGTGGATTCAGACAGGGCGCGCCACGCCGGATCGCGGTGCTCGTGGAAGCCGACGGGGATCGCCCGCTCGACGGCGCGGCGCACGGCCTTCAGATCGTCGGGGAGGTGGCTCGCGGCGAGGTTGGTGCGCACCGCCGCCATGCCGCAGCCGATGTCGACGCCGACGGCGGCGGGCGACACCGCGCCCTTCATCGCCACCACCGAGCCGACGGTCGCGCCCTTGCCGAGGTGCACGTCGGGCATCGCCGCCACGTGCGACCAGCACCACGGCAGCGACGCGATGTTGCGCAGCTGCGTGAGCGCCTGCGACTCGACCTCGTCGAGCGGCGCCCACAATTTGACCGGCACGTGGCCGCTCTTGAGCGTGGCGATGGACATGACTCCTCCATGATACGTTAGGCCGTGCGCGACGATCTGCCGGAGCTGCTGCCGCTCATCTGCCCGCGCTGCCGCACGGTGAGCGAGCGCGGCCGCGAGCTGCACACGGTGTCGGTCGAGCAGGCGCTGGTTCGAGACGCGCGCGGCGAGATCGTCGAGGGGATCTTGCGCTGCGACAACCGGCTCTGCCGGCGCGCGTACCCGATCGTCGACGGGATTCCCATCGTGGTGGCGGACCTCGCGGGATTTTTGCGCGGCTCGCTGGCGCAGGTGGTCGAGCGCGAGCTGCATCCGCAGACGGCGGCGCTGCTGGCGCTCGGCGGCGCGGACTCGGATCCGTATCCGCACCTCGTCGAGCACCTGTCGATCTACCTCGACGCGCACTGGGGCGATCGCGCCGAGCCACCGCCCGACGGGCCCGGGCCGCGCTTCGGCATGGAGGCGTTGGCGGCGCGGCTGCGGGCGCGCGCCGCCGAGCGGGCGGAGCGCACCGTCGAGCTGGGCGCGAGCGTCGGGCGCGGCGTGGCGGAGCTGGCGGCGGGATCGACGCTCACCGTCGGCGTCGATCTGCACTTCGGCGCGCTCCGGCGCGCGCGGCGGCTCCTCGGCGGCGAGCCGCTCGACTATCCGCGCAAGCAGGCGGGGCGCCACTACTCGACGGCGACCGCGCGCGCGGGCGATCGCGCGGCGCCCGACGCGGCGCTGGTCTGCGGCGACGCGCTCGATCCGCCGCTCGTGCCGTCGAGCTTCGATCGCGTCGCGGCGATCAATTTGCTCGACTCGGTGCACTCGCCGCCGCAGCTCCTGTCGGTGATCGACGGGCTGTGCCGCCGCGGCGGCGAGGTGATCGTGGCGTCGCCGTACTCGTGGCAGTCGGGGATCGTCGGCGAGGAGCACCGGCTCGGCGAGCACGATCCGGCGGCGGAGGTGACGCGCCGGCTGCGCGACGGCGTCGAGCTCGAGGCGCGCTACACCGTCGAGGACGAAGCCGAGGTCACCTGGTACCTGCGGCGCGACGCGCGATCCGGGCACTCCTACTCGGTGCACTGGGTGCGGGCGCGCAAGGCGAGCGGCTGATAGAATATCGCGATGCCCCGCGAGCTGACCATGGACGACCTCATGCGCAAGCAGGAGGCGATGCTCAAGCTGATGATGCAGCTGCCGGTCGAGCGCGACACCGAGAAGATCACCGCCATCGCGCAGCAGCTCGAGCGCGACGCCAAGGAGCTGGAGGCGCTCGCGAAGGAGTTCGAGAAGCAGGAGCTGGCCAAGGCCGGCCCGCCGCCGAAGGGATCGATGGAGGTGGTGCTGACGGCGGCGCAGAAGAAGCGCGTGTACGACGTGACCGGCTACAAGATGGAGACGCTGGTCGTGCGCGACGAGTC
>DASREC010000584.1:0-2775 GCA_035652295.1 Polyangia bacterium | reverse complement strand
GCACCGCCTGGATCAGCGTCTCCTCGACGGTGGCCGGCTGCAGGAAGCCGAAGATGGCGTCGAGCGGGAACGAGTGCTGCGGCCCGAGCGAGAGCAGCACCGCGTCGTCGGTGGCCGCCGCCTGCAATTCGAAATCGAAGGTGCGGCAGAACTTCTTGCGCAGCGCCAGGCCCCACGCGCGGTTGACGCGCGCGCCGAACGGGGCGTGCACGATCAGCTGCATGCCGCCCGAGTCGTCGAAGAAGCGCTCGGCCACCACCAGCTCCTGCGTCGGCACCGCGCCGAGCGCGCGCGCGGCCTCGTGCACGTAGTCGGCCGCCTGCTCGGCGCCCGCGCGCTCGAGCGCGCAATCCTCGACGAGCAGCCGGATCGCCGAGTCGCGATCGCGATCGGCCAGCTCGCGGCGCAGGCGCCCCACTTCGTTCGATAGCTCCTCGGAGCGCGCCAGGCCTTCGCCGTTCCAGAACGGGATCGACGGCGGCAGGCCGTGGGCGTTCTCCACGCGCACGCGGCCGTTCTCGACGCGGCGGATGCGCCACGACGTCGAGCCGAGCAGGAAGATGTCGCCGGCCATGCTCTCGATGGCGAAGTCCTCGTCGAGCGTGCCGACCACCGCCTCGCTGGGATCCTCGATGACCTGATAGTCGGCCTTGTCGGGGATGGCGCCGCCCGAGGTGAGCGCGGCCAGGCGGGCGCCGCGCCGCCCGCGCGCGCGGTGGTTGACGCGATCGAGGTGCAGGTGCGCGCCGGCGCGGCCGCGGCGCGTGGCGATGCCGTCGCCGAGCATGGCCAGCACCTGGTCGAACTCGCGGCGCTCGAGCGCGGCGTACGGCGCCGAGCGGCGCACCAGCGCGAACAATTCGTCCTCGTTCCAGTCGCCGGCGGCGCACGTCGCGACGAGCTGCTGCGCGAGGATGTCGAGCGGCGCGTCGCGCATCACCGGCCGATCGATCATCCCGGCGCGCATGGCGCGCACCGCCGCGGCGCACTCGACCAGCTCGTCGCGGGTGAGGGCGAAGATGCGCCCCTTGGGCGTGCCGCCGACGGCGTGGCCGGCGCGGCCGATGCGCTGGCGCAAGACCGCGATCGATCGCGGCGAGCCCATCTGGCACACCAACTCCACGTCGCCGATGTCGATGCCGAGCTCGAGCGACGCGGTCGCCACCACCGCGCGCAGCGCTCCCGTCTGCAGGCGCTTCTCGACCGACTGGCGCGTGCGCTTGGCGAGCGCGCCGTGATGCGCCGCTACCACGCCCTCGCCCATGCGCTCCTCGAGATCGTGCGCCACGCGCTCGCACATGCGCCGGCTCGGCACGAACACCAGCGAGGTCTTGTGCTCGTTGATGAGCGCCTGCAGCCGCTCGTAGACGTCGCCCCACGCGGTGCGCGACGCCACCGCGGCCAGCGTCTCCTTGGGCACCTCGACGGCGAGATCCAGCTTCTGCGTGCGCCCGGCGTCGACCAGCCGGCAGGGGCGCGGCTGCGCGTCGGCGTCCACGCCGGTGAGAAAGCGCGCCACCTCCGACGGCGGCTCGACGGTGGCCGACAGCCCGATGCGCACCGGCCGCTTTTGATGCGCCTGCATCACGTCTTGATGCGCTTGCATCATTTTTTGATGCGACTGCATCACGAGCGCGTCGAGCCGCTCCAGGCTGAGCGCCAGGTGCGCGCCGCGCTTGTTGCCGACCAGCGCGTGGATCTCGTCGACGATCACGGTCTCGATGCCGTCGAGGATGGCGCGCCCGCCGACCGACGTGAGCAGGAGGTAGAGCGACTCGGGCGTGGTGATGAGCACGTGCGGCGGGCGGCGCAGGATCTTGGCGCGCTCGGACTGCGAGGTGTCGCCGGTGCGCAGCGCGGTGCGGATCGGCGGCAAGAGGCGGCCGTGCTTGATCGCCGACTCCTCGATGCCGCGCAGCGGCGCCTGCAGGTTGCGCTCGACGTCGGCGCCCAGCGCCTTGAGCGGCGAGACGTAGAGGATGCGCACGCGCTCGTCGAGACTACCGTCGATAGCGCGGCGCACGAGCGCGTCGAGACCGGCGAGGAACGCGGCCAACGTCTTGCCGGAGCCGGTCGGCGCCATGATGAGCGTGTCGCGCCCCGACGCGATCTCCGCCCAGCCGCGCGCCTGCGCCTCGGTCGGCGCGGGAAACCGCTCGCGGAACCAGCCGGCGACGATGGGGTGGAACACGTCGAGCGACATCCGCCGATTCTAACCCGGGCTGATACTTTGTACAGTACCCGTTTATTTCGTCAGCGCGACGAACCACGGCGCGGCGCGCACGGCGGCGAAGTCGGAGTCGCGCGCCGCCTTCTGCTTCACCGCCGCGCCACCGACGGCGATCGCGCGCGCGAGCGCGGCCTGCGTCTCGCCGCTGCCGAGCCGCGCCAGCGCGCAGGCGAGGTTGTACGCCGCCTTCTCCGACGAGGGATCGGCCGCCGCAGCCTTCTCGAACAGCGCCGCCGCCGCCGCGGCGAGGTCGCGCGCGAGCCGCCTGAGCCCCGCGAGGTTGTACGCCTGCTCGGCGAGCCGCGCGCTCTCGACGGCGCCGACGTCGTAGTAGTCGGAGTACTCGCCGCCGTAGCCGTGCGCCACCACGCCGAGCGTGCGCCCGTCGGCGGTGAAGCGCAGGACGTCGGGGTGCACCGAGATCGATTCGCGATCGCCCGGCACCGTGAGCGCCCACGCGATGGTGTCGCCGTCGCGCGGCTTCGCGCCGACGTCGAGGTGGGCGCCGATCACGTGGCCCTCTTGGTCCCGATGCGTGACCGAGC
>DASREC010000583.1:0-4124 GCA_035652295.1 Polyangia bacterium | reverse complement strand
CGAGCTCGAGCTTGCTCGGCAGCCGAGGACCATATTCGACATCGCCGCCGAAGTTGCGCATCAGATACGGCGGCGGCGGTCCGGTGTCGGGATCGACGATATTAGTGTCGATGCGCCAGGGACCATCGTTATTTTCGTCGTAGACGAATGGCCCGGTCACGACGCGATGACCGTCGGGCGCGCCGTCGCCGCCCATGAAGTCGTCGGTGAAAGGCGAGTGCGCGGGATCGGGATCGGTCCAATCCCAATACGGCAGCGCCACCATGGCGTCGATCGCGCGCAGGTCGAGCTCGAATCGCCGCAGGTATTCCCGGTGCCACGGCAAGAACGTCGGTCTCCGGTGCGCGACCATCTGCGCCGCCTGCATCGCATCGTTGTGCGTCTTGACGTAATCGTCATAGAGGCTGCGCGTGGGCGGGGTCGAGCGGCTCGGCAGGCTCTTCATCCGCAGTAGGGCCGCTACGAACGCCTGCTTCTTCGCCGGCGACAGCTTCGCTTGGTTCTCACGAGTGATCATGGTCGACGCTCTTTACTTCGCCGGGTCGTCATGAATCATCCCTCTCGATAGTTGATTTGGCGATTGGCGAGCAATCGGCGCGCCAGGAGCGCGGATGCACCGGGCGCGCAACTCAATCTCCCGTGTCGCTGAATGCGATCGCAGTCGTAGAGGCGAATATTGTAAAGTCGCATTGGGATTTGTTTGCAAAGTACCTTTGTTCGCGACGCGTGGCGTGCAATGATGCTCAAATGCGAATCTCGATCCGTATCCCGAGCGTCGAGTCGCCGGAGTGGGTTGAGCTGAAGCCGGGCGAATCCGTCTTGATTGGCCGACAGCCGGACCCGAACAAGATAGATCCGCGCGGCGCCGAGCTGGCTTCCGGGTCGGTCACGTCGTTCACCGTTCATTCGCCGAGCGTCTCCGCCAATCATGCGCTGGTCAGCTGGTCAGGAGACGCCCCGCGCGTCGTCGATCTCGGCAGCCGCAACGGAACGTGGCTGCGCGTCCCGCCGTTTCTCGAGGTGCCGGTCGCGGTCACCGATCAGCTCATGCTGCGTCTCGCGCCCGCGGCATCCTCGAAAATCGAGGACGATCTGCCGGCCGACACGCTGTGGGCGGGCCGCGCCGATTACGCCCCGTCGCTGGTGCTGGCCATCGAGGACTGGCTCTCGCGGCGGGGCACGCCAGCTCAAGTGCGGCTCGTGCGGCGCTCCGAACGCGCCCGCGACGACGATCTGCCGGGCCGGATCGCGCTCCCCGTCGACGTCGATCTCACGGTGCGCGCCGAGGCGACGATGGACCCAGAGTGGCTCGACGTTCTAGCGCGAGTGGAGCGATACGTGATGCGGCAGAACACGCTGTTCGGCGCCGAGGAGGAGATGCGCGAAGAGGGGTTGATCATCGCCTCGCCCGGGATGCGGCGCGCGGTTCGCCACGTCGTGGAAGCCGCGGAGCGAGGCGCGCGCAGCCTCTTGCTCATCGGTCCCTCGGGATCGGGCAAGGAAGGACTGGCGCGCTGCTTTCACAGGCACACGCGGCCGGCGGGGCCGTTCGTATCGCGCAACTGCGGTACTTTCGAGTTCGGCAAAGACTTGATCCTGTCGGAGCTCTTCGGAGCCGATCGCGGCGCGTTCACCGGCAGCGTCCGTCCCATTATTGGCGCGGTCGAGGCAGCCGACCAAGGCACACTGTTTCTCGACGAGATCGGTGAGCTGCCGCTCGACGTTCAGCGCACGTTCCTGCGCTTCCTCGATCGCGGCGAATACCTCCGGCTCGGGCGCGATCGGCCGCTGCGCGCCGATGTGCGCGTGGTCGGCGCGACCAACAAAGACCTGCGCGCGGCATGTCTCAAAGGCGAGTTCCGTCGCGATCTCTGGTTCCGACTGTCAATTCAAGTGGTCGAGGTACCGCCGCTCTCGGAGCGCTTCGAAGACCTCACCGCCTATCTGGGGACGAGGCCCCACGGCACCGGCTCCCTCCGCGACGCGCTGCTGCCGGAGGCGATGGAGCTCTTGCGCCAGCATCGTTGGGAAGGCAACTTCCGCGAACTGGTCAACTTCGTCGGTCGGCTGCCTCGCGCCGGCGCGCTCGACGTCGAGACCTGCCGGCGCGCGCTCGCCGAGGGAGCGCTGCACCCCGTCTTCACCTCGCCGGCGCCACCGGCGGACGCTGGCGATCGGCGCATCGACTGGCTCGCGCTGGCCGAGCGTGCGGCGGGCGCGTTCGGCGAAGACCACGAGCAACTCGCGCCGCGAACGTGGGACGAGGTCAAGGACTTCGTCGAGGGCTACTTGAAGCCGCTCTTGTTCGCGTGGTTGAGCGGCGCGGACCAACTCAGCGGGCGCGACGGGGTCGATCTGCGCGCGGCCGCCGAGCGCGTGCGCGCCGATCGTGGCACCGCGGCAAAGCAGATCGATCGCTTCTTCGTCCGCTTCCCGCCTAAGTCGCCGGCGTGATCCGATGGCCGGGACGCTCCCCACTGGCGACGGCGACGAGGAGCCCGCGCCTCGCCAGCTCGGCGAAGGCGGGCGGTATCGCCTCCTGCGCTCCCTCGGGCGCGGCGCATTCGGCTCGGTGTTCCACGCGGTCGATAGCAAGTACGACGGTGCGGTGGCGATCAAGCTCCTCCATCGCCGCAACGCAGATGCGCTCTATCGATTCAAGCGCGAGTTCCGCGATCTCGTCGATCTAATCCATCCCAACCTGGTGCGGCTCTACGAGCTGTCCAACGATGGCGAGCGCTGGTTCGTGGTGATGGAGTTGGTCGACGGCGTGGACCTGCGCAGCTTCTTGCGCGGCGTCGGCGTCGGCGCGGCGCGCGCGGCGACGGTGACGGCCCGCTCCAACGCCGGCGCGGCGACGGCGCTGGCGTCGGCGCCTCAATGGGTGGAGATCGACTTGCCGCGCCTGCGCGCCACGTTCGCGCAGTTCGTGCGCGGCATCCAGGCGCTCCACGCGGCGCACAAACTTCATCGCGATCTCAAACCGTCCAACGTGCTGGTCGCGCCCGACGGGCGGGTGGTCATCCTCGACTTCGGGTTGATGGTCGAGCTCGACCGCGCGCTCGGCGCGCTCTCGGGGCCCGGCATCGGCACGCCAGGCTACATGGCGCCGGAGCAGGCGCGCGACGCGCCGCTGTCTCCGGCTGCCGATTGGTACGCGGTGGGCGCCATGCTCTACGAGGTCCTGACTGGCGCTACGCCGGTGCACGGCGCGACTGCGTTCGACGACTCGCGCGTGCCGCGCGGGCTGCGCGATCTCGTGGACCGGCTGCTCGCCGGCGATCCGCGGCGGCGGCCGGACGGCGACGAGATCTTGTCGGTGTTGGAGGCGGTGCCGTCGAGCGCGGGTTCGACGGCTGCGTTCACGTCGACGGGGATCGTTGGCCGCGACGCCGAGCTGCGGCTCCTCGACCGCGCACGCGCCGAGGCGCGCGTGACTCCGGTGCTGGTGCGCATTCGGGGCGTCTCCGGCGTGGGTAAGACCACGCTGCTCTCGACGTGGGCCGACCGCGTGGAGGCCGCCGGCGACGGCGAGTGGGTCTTGCGCGGGCGTTGCTTCGAGCACGAAGACGTGCCCTTCAAGGCGATCGACGGCGTGGTCGATGCGCTGGCCGAGCGCCTGATGGCCGAGCCGGAGTTGGTGCGCCCAACACTCTCGCTGGAGTCGCTGCGCGCAGCCGCGCGCATGTTCCCGGTGCTCGGCGGACTGCTTGGAGCGGCGCCGCCGTCGAGCGACGTCCAACCGCGGGCCCAACGCGACCGCGCGATGGCCGGCATGCGCGAACTGTTCGCCTCCGTCGCCGCCATCCATCCGCTGGTAATGTGCATCGACGACGCGCACTGGGGTGACGCCGACAGCGCACGCGTGGTGGCTGAGTTGCTCCAGCTCTCGGCTGCGAAGCTGCTGATCGTCACCTCCGAGCGGCCGAGCGCAGCGCTCGACGCATTCCCGGCTGCGCTCAGCGATTGGCTCGGCGACCGCGCGCGCGCGCCTGCGCGCGATGTCGAGTTGCGCGAACTCGGCGCCGACGACGCCCGCGCGCTGGCCGCGGTGTGCGGCTCAGCTCCCGACGACGCGCCACGCATTGCCTTAGAATCCGGCGGCAACCCGTTCTTCATTCGCG
>DASREC010000582.1:0-26748 GCA_035652295.1 Polyangia bacterium | reverse complement strand
TTGAGGATGTAGACGAGCTGTAGCGCCACGGCGACCAGCATCGAGTTCGAGACGCGGCCATAGAGCTCGTACTGTTTGCAGAGAAACGACAGGATGATGACGCTCCAGCCCATCATTCCCAGCCGGCAGTTGGCGAACTGTTTGAGGTCGAAGCCGAGCACGCGCGGGTGCAGCTCGGTGCCCCAGAAATAGTCGAACACCACGTTGCCGCTGCGGCCGGCGTCGCGCCCCGAGGGGAAATACACGCCTTTGAAATAGAGAAACAGGCAGAAGACGAGCGCGAACAAATTGCACGTCATCACGATCGCGCCGAAGTGGTCATAAACGATTCCCGGCGAAACCCATTTGAAACGAATACACACGAAATAAAACAGCGCGTGCGTAGCGGCCCACGCCAGCAGGCCGTTGACCTTGTACGCCACGCGATCGCCGGCGGGCGTCACCGGTCCGAGGATGCGCTTGCCGGGCAGCGCCACCATCAGCACGCCTTGCAGCGCCGCGAACGCGAGCACGATCTTGATCGACGCCGCCGTCGGCCAGGGCCAGTCGCGCAGCAGCCGCGCCGACGACGAGTGCGCCGCCATGCTGGTCAGCGAGCCGTCCCAGGAGACGCACGCGTACCACAGCAGCACGACCGCGAACGGACACACGAGGATGAGGAACAGCGGAAGCGCAGTGCTGCGCAACAAGCCGGGCCGATGCATGTGGGGGATTCTCCAGGCGGTGGAAGCGAGGCGACCGCCACCATGCGGGAATGGCGCGTTTCAATCAAGTAAATCCGAATGCGCACAGTTGTCCGCATTCGCGGTGCAGACATTAGTCCGCAGCGAATATTGGGGATTTCACGCGATCGATTGCGCTAGGATGCGCTCGCAACACAGAGGAGCTTCGCCATGCGAAATGCGATCGTCTCGTTCTCGTGGCTCGCGCTTTTGCAGCTCGCTTGCGGTCCGAATGGATCGCGCCCGCAGGGAAATCATCCCGGCGGCGGTAATAAAGATATGACGGTGATTGATAATGGAAACGGGGACGGTGGTTATATGCCGCCGCCCGGTTGCAAGTCGACGGGCGGCGATCCGAACGGCGATCAGGATCAAGACGGATATACGCCGATGCAAGGCGACTGTGATGATTGCAATCCCACGATCAATCCCGGCGCGATTCAGATCCCGGGCGATCCGACGGACTATGCGTGCAATGGAATGCCGGGCGTGCGCCCGACCTGCGACACGATGAACGTCGGCAAGAACGACGCGACGTCACTGGCGGCGGCGTTCGAGCAGTGCGATTCGCGCTTCTTCAAGAGCGCGACGCTGGTCGGCCCCTCGGACACCAAGGCGCGCGCGGTGACGCCGGCGTTCGGCAGCATCAAGCCGCAGGCGGGCGCCAACATGGCGCTGCTCTCGACGGGACTCGCCGTCGACAAGAACGGCGCCGGCTTCGTCGAGCCGCAGATCGGAACGTCGCTCGGCTGCTCGAACGAGTTCGCGCACCCGCTGCCGAACATCATGCCCAATCCGGCGTGCGCCGCTTCGGTCGGCACCATGTCGTGCGAGCCGATGATGGTCAAAGACTACACCGAGCTGGTGGTCAAGCTGCACGCGCCGACCAACGCCAATTCATTCTCGTTCCAGTTTCAATTCTTCTCGGCGGAATATCCCGACTTCGTCTGCACCATCTTCAATGACGAGTTCCTGGTGCTGCAAGAGTCGCCCATGGAGTTCCCGCAGCCGACCAACATCTCATTCGACTCCAATAAGAATCCAATCACGGTCAATAACGGTCTGTTCACGGTTTGTCAGAACGGGACCATGACCTACGACATGAACTGCAAGCAGCCGGTGACCATGCTGGCGGGAACGGGCTACGAGGATCCGGCGTCGATGTCGAGCAAGAACCCGCCGCCCACCTGCAACGACGACTATATGTCTTCGTGCACGCAGAACCCGCTCATGCCGGGCGGCGACACCAGCGGCGGCAACTCGGTGCCGATCGGCGGCTCGACGGGGTGGCTCACGACCACGGCGCCGGTGACGCCGGGCGAGGACGTGACGCTGCACTTCATCATCTTCGACGAAGGCGATCACATCTATGACTCTGCAGTGACCATCGATAACTTTCAGTGGGGAACCACGGTCATCATGACGCCGAGCACCGGCCCGATTTCGTAGGAGGGAACGATGAAGACGTTTGACTACTATGCAGGGACGCCGTCGTGGAAGATGCCGAAGTGGATCGGCGCGGCGCTCGGCGGGATCTTTACCGTCATCCTCGTCGGGTCGGGTTGGTTGATCGTCGACCTGACGCATCCGGCGCGCGCAGCCACCGCGGTCGCGCTCGCCGCGCCTGCGCCGGCGTCAGCGCCTGCTGTCGCTGCGCCAGCTCCTGCCGCTGCGCCTGCTCCCGCCGTCGCTGCGCCGGCGCCCGCCGTCGCTGCGGCCGAGCCCTCGGCGGCGACCGCCGACGCCGACGCCGACGCGCCTGCGCCCGAGAAAGCGGCGGCTCCGTCGCGGCGCGCCGACAAGAAGCACGCGGCCAAGCTCGCCAAGAAGTCGCACCGCGGCTCGCACGCGAAGTCGCACGCCGTGCTCGCCAAGCACGAATCGAAGAGCAAGCGCAGCTCGAAGACCGATCTCGACCGCCTCCTCGGACTCTAGCCCCCCCGCCGTTCTCTACGAAGCGTGAACGTGCGCGTGCCGGCGGCGTCGCCGCGAGCGCCCGAGCAGATCCTGCAGCGCCCGCAGCGCGTCGACGGTGGTGAGCACGCCGACGACCTCGTTGTGCTCGACCACCACCACCGAGCCGAACTTGTGCTCGGCCATCTCGAGCGCCACCCACTCGAGCGAGCTGTCGGGCGTGATGGTGAACGGATCGGGCGTCATCGCCTTCTCCACTGCTCGCGCATGAGCCGCTCGGCCACCGGCAGCGCTTGCTCGGCGCCGATGGTGTGCGGGCTCGACGTCATGTAGCCGCGGACCGTCAGCTTGTCCATGATCAGTACCTCACGCGCAGCTCGGGGTTGACGTCGTAGCCCTCGCAGCCGGGCGGCGACGTGGTGAACAGGCCCTGCGTCGAGCCGGTGCGCGATTGCGGCAGCTCTTCGCGCTCGCCGTCGGCGACGTGCGGCTCGATGGCGTCGGCCGGGCCGGTCTCGATCGGCGCGGTCAGCCAGCGCACCGGCGACGCGCCGCAGCCGGCGCAGCGCGCGGCCTCCTCGCGCTCGTCGTAGATGTGGCCGCACGCGGGGCAGGACCACGCCGCGCGCGCTGCGGCAATTTGCCGCTGCGGCGCGGGCACCACCACCACCGGCGCGGCGCTGCGGCGGCACAGCGCCTCGGACACGCTGCCGAGCAGCGCGCGCGCGATCGCGCCCTTGCCGTGGCTGCCGACCACCACCAGGTCGGGCTTCACCTCGGAGATGGCGTCGAGCAGGCCCCAGGTCACCTCGCCGACGCGCAGGCGGGCGCACGCGGGCACGCCGGCCTCGCTCGCGCGGTCGCGCAGCGCGGTCAGCTCGCGGCGCGCGTCGTCGGCGGCGTGCGCGTCGATCGGCGCGCGCGCGATCAGCTCGGACGGCGCCGGGCTCGGCAGCGTCGCCACGTGCACCACCTCGAGCACCGCGCCGAGCCGCCTGGCCAGCTGCACCGCTTCGCGGAACGCGCGCTCGGCGCCGGCGGAGAAGTCGACCGCGACCAGGATCTTGAACGGGAACGTTTCCATTCGGCGCCTCCTGCCGCGTCTCTTCGCAAGCGACGTGCCGCTGGTAACGCGAGCGCCGGCGCGGGCGAGTCCGTCGATCGCGCGCGAAGTTTGCGCGGACGCGCGGCGCTCGCGCAGCGATTGCCGGCGCGGCGATCGGCGCGGCGATCCGTGCGCCGGCGGAGCGGGCGGATCGCGGCTTGCTTGATGACCGCGCATGCGCCAACCAGAACGTCGCCTTTTAACCGAGCGGATCGCCGATTTGATGACGTCGAGGCCGATCTGCGTCGCGCCCGACGAGCGGCTCGACATCGCGCGCGCGCTCATGCTGTCGCGCGACGTGCGCCACCTGCCGGTCATCGCTCAACGGCGCGACGGGCGCGAGGGCGCGCTGGCCGGCATCTTGAGCCTCGGCGACGTGGTGGCGGCCGCGTCGCCGCTGTCGTCGTCGGCGGGCGCGCTCGGCGTGGCGCTGCGCGAGATCCCGGTCGAGCGCGCCATGCGCCGTCCGGTGGTCACCATCGACGTCGGCGCGTCGGTGTGGGACGCCGCGCGGCTCGCCGTGGGCCGCCGCGTGAGCAGCCTGCCGGTCGTCGACGGCGCGCGGCTCGCCGGCATCGTCACCGGCACCGACTTCATGCGCTTCGCCGTCGAGCGCCTGCGCGCCGGCGGCGATCCGCCGAGCGAGCGGCTGATGTCGTGGCGCCCGATCGCCACCATTCGCCCCGGCGACGGGCTCGATCTCGCGCGCTCGATCATGAAGGCGAGCGGCGTGCGCCACCTGCCGGTGCTCGACGGCGAGCAGCTCGTCGGCATGCTCTCGCTGCACGACGTGCTGCGCGCGATCGGCCCGCGGCCGGCGAGCGCGTCGTCGCTGCTCGAGCAGCAGGCGATGGCGGTGCGCGACGCGATGACCGCGCCGGCGGTGTGCGGCTCGCCCGAGGACTCGGCGGCCGACGCGGGCGCGGCGCTGGCCCGCCGCAAGCTGGGCGCGCTGCCGCTGGTGCGCCGCGGCCGCCTGGTCGGCATGCTCAGCGTCTCCGACTTCTTCCGCTACCTGCTCGAGTCCGCGCCGGAGCACGCCGCCGAGTCGCGCGGGTGATAAGCTCGCCGCGCCGATGGAGACGTTGTTCGAAGAGCTGAAGCGCTACGTGGAGTGGAGCGCCGCCGACGAGGCCGCGCTGCGCTCGCTGCACCCCAAGGCCGCGCCCGAGCTCGAGCGCATCGCCGCGGTGTTCTACCAGCGCATCCTCGATCACGCCGAGGCGCGCAAGGCGCTCGAGGGCGGCGAGAGCCAGGTCGGCCGCCTCAAGGTGACGCTCCAGGCGTGGATGGACTCGCTGCTCTCCGGCCCGTGGGGCGAGGAGTACTACGAGCGGCGCGCGCGCATCGGCCGCGTGCACGTGCGCATCGCGCTGCCGCAACATTACATGTTCGGCGCGATGAACATCCTGCGCGGCGAGCTGGTGCGGCTGATCGATCGCCACTATCCCGGCCGCCCCGACGAGGAGCGGGCGGCGCGCGTGGCGCTCGGCAAGATCCTCGATCTCGAATTGGCGATCATGCTGCACACCTACCGCGAGGATCTGATCGCGCAGCAGGCGCGCCACGAGCGGCTGTCGACGTTCGGGCAGCTCGTCGGATCGATCGGCCACGAGCTGCGCAACCCGCTCGGCGTGATCGAGTCGTCGCTCTACATCTTGCAGTCGCGCATCGGCACCGACGAGCGCGCCAAGAAGCACGTCGATCGCATCGGCGAGCAGCTGCGCATCGCCAACGACATCATCTCGGCGCTGCTCGACATGATCCGCGATCGGCCGCTGCAGCGCGAGCGGCTGCGCGTGGCGGCGATCCTCGACGGCGTGCTCGAGTCGGTGGCGCGGCCGCCGGGCGTGCGCGTGATCGTCGAGGGCGTGGCCGAGCTGCCGGAGATCTCCGCCGACGCGGGGCGCCTGCGGCAGGTGCTGCTCAACCTGGTCGACAACGCGGTGCACGCGGTGGGCGCGGCGGGCGAGGTGCGCGTCACCGGCGCGGCGCGCGGCGCGGAGGTGGTGATCGCCGTCGAGGACACCGGGCCCGGGCTCGATCCGTCGATCCGCAACCGCGTGTTCGAGCCGCTCATCACCACCAAGGCGAAGGGCATCGGGCTCGGCCTGGCGCTGGTCAAGCGCATCGTCGAGCACCACGGCGGATCGGTCGGCTACGAGCCGCGCGCGGGCGGCGGCGCGCGCTTCGTGGTGCGCCTGCCGACGGGAGCCGAGCATGCGTAGCTACCTCATCGTCGACGACAACCAGGCGTTCGCCGAGAACCTCGCCGAGATCGTGCGCGACGGCGGCGACCAGGTGGCGCTGGCGTCGAGCGGCGCGGCGGCGCTGGTGCTCGCCGAGCACACGCGCTTCGACGCGCTGGTCTCCGACATGCGCATGCCGGTGATGGGCGGCGCCGAGCTGGTGCACCGCATCCGGCGCATCGATCCCGGGCTGCCGGCGATCGTCATCACGGCGTATACGCAGGATGACGATCTGCAGGCGGCGCGGCGCGAGGGACTGCTGGCGGTGCTCGCCAAGCCGGCGCCGATCGCGCGGCTGCTCGCGCTGCTCGCCGGCGCGCGCCGTGACGGGCTGGTGGCGCTCGTCGAGGACGATCTCGATCTCTGCGACAACCTGGGCGAGGCGCTGCGCGAGCACGGGTTCGCCGCGGTCACCGCGCAGTCGGTGCTGGAGACCGAGCGGCTCGGCGACGTGGCGCCGTTCTGCGCGCTGGTCGATCTGCGCGTGCCCGGCGGCGCCGACGGTGAGGCGATGCAACGGCTGGCGCAAAAGTTCCCCGGCCTGCCGATGCTGGTCATCACCGCGCACGCGCAGTCGCCGCCGCCGTCGCCGCACGCGGCGCTGTTCCACAAGCCGTTCTCGACGGCGGAGCTGATGCGCGCCGTCGAGCGGCTGCACCCGGCGCGGCATGCCTAGATCGCGCGCGCTGCTGCTGGTCGACGACAACCAGACGCTGACCGACAACCTGCGCGAGATCCTCGAGGAGGCGGGCTACGTGGTGCGCACGGCGGCGAGCTGCGCGCAGGCGCTCGAGACCGCGCGCGCCGGCTTCAAGGTGGCGCTGGTCGACGTGCGGCTGCCCGACGGCGACGGCATCGAGCTGGCCGCGCGGCTGCGCGAGGTGATCCCCGACGCGCAGGTCATCCTGCTCACCGGGTTCGCCACCGTGGAGTCGGCGGCGTCGGCGGTGCGCGCCGGCGCGTGGGCCTACCTGATGAAGCCGTGCGCCACGCCCGAGCTGCTGCTCACCGTCGAGCAGGCGATGCGCCACGTGCGCGCGCTCGAGGAGCGGCGCGAGGCGGCCGGGCGCGCGCAGGTGGCCGAGAAGCTGGCCGCCGTCGGCACGCTCACCGCCGGCCTGTCGCACGAGATCCGCAACCCGCTCAACGCCGCCGCGCTGCAGCTCACCGTGCTCGAGCGGCGCCTGAAGAAGCTGCCCGCCGACGCGCAGCCGCCGCTCGTCGAGCCGCTCGAGCTGGTGCAGAGCGAGATCCAGCGGCTCAACGCCATCCTCGAAGATTTTTTGCAGTTCGCGCGGCCGCGGCAGCTGGTGCTGGCGTCGGTGGAGCTGCCGCCCCTGCTCGATCGCGTGCTCGATCTGCTGAGCGCGCAGGCCGAGCGCGTGCAGGTGCGGCTCGAGCGCAGCTTCGCCGGCGCGCCGCCGGTGGCGGGCGACGCGGGGCGGCTGCAGCAGGCGGTGATGAACCTGGCGCTGAACGCGATCCAGGCGACGCCGCCGGGCGGCTTCGTGCGCGTCGAGGCGCGCGCGTCGGCGGATGGGCGCGAGGTCGAGCTGGCGATCGAGGACTCGGGCGCCGGCATCCCCGAGCCGCTGCGCCGCCGCGTGTTCGAGCCGTTCTTCACCACCAAGCCGGCGGGCTCGGGGCTCGGCCTGCCGCTGGTGCACAGCATCATCGAGCAGCACGGCGGATCGATCGTCATCGAAGACGGCGCGGCGGGCGGCGCGCGCTTCGTGCTGCGCTTGCGGCCGAGCGCGTAGCCGGCTCCATCGAGAAATTTCGCGCAAGGTCTGCGGCGCGCCGGGCGCCAACGGCAGCGTTTGCGGGCTCGCGCGCGCGTCTCCCTGCCGCAGCGACGGTACGGCGCCTGCACCGGCAGCGGGCAACACCGAGGAGGCGACCATGCACCCGTTCAAGACTTCGCTCACCGCCCGCATCGTCTCGTTCGCGATCGCGTTCGCGCTCATCGGCGGCGGGCTGATTCCGACGCTCGGCCTGCGCCCCGCGATCGCGCTGCCGATCGTGCTCCTGCTCGCGGTCGGCGCGTGCATCGTCGGGCTGGTGGTCGGCGCGAGCGATCACCCGGGCGCGGTCGGCTTCTGCGCGGTGCTGCTGCCGATGGCGCTGTGGGCCTACGTGCTGGTGCTCTTGCTGGTGGTCAACCGCTTTCCGGCGTTCGCCTACGCGCTCGACGCGGCCGGCGTGGCGGTGGTGTTCTCGACGGTGCTGGCGTCGTTCCAGGCGCGCGACGCGCAGGCGCGCGAGGCTCAGCCGCGCGCGGGCCGCACGACCAGCACCGAACAGTCGGCGTGATTGACCACCTTGGCCGCCGTGGTGCCGATCAGCCGATCGATCCCGCCGTAGCCGTGCGAGCCGATCACGATCAAGTCCACGTTCTCTTCGCGCGCGGTGTCGCAGATCGCGTTCCACGGTGAGCCGAGCGCCACGCGCGCGTCGGCGCCGAGCGACGGCGGCAGCTCGGCCGCCAGCTCCTTGACGTGCTTGCCGGCGCTCTCGCTCAGCATCGGCCCGACGGCGTCGGGCGAGACCGCCAGCGCGCGCGGCGGCAGCTCGATCGGGATCGTCACCACGCGCAACAGGATCAGCTGCGCGCCGTTCTTCTCCGCCAGATTGCGCGCGGCGCCGAGGACGTCGCGCTCCTGCTTCGATCCGTCCACTCCCACGAGGATGCGCTTCATGGCTCGCCTTTCTCGCCGCCGCCGTCGCGGCCGGTCTCGTATTCGTGCAGCTTGTATTGAATCTTGCGCGGCGAAATTTTCAGGATCTCCGACGCGCGCGTGGTCGAGCCGCCGGTGTGCTCGAGCGTCTTCAGGATGGCGTAGCGCTCGAGCTCCGACAGCGTGGCGCCGGGGATCGCCGGCGCGCCGTCGGTGGGGCGCTTGGACGACTGGATCGCGGGCGACAGATCCTCGGCGCGGATCGCGTCGCCGCGGCACACCACCACCGCGCGCTCGACGGCGTTCTCCAGCTCGCGCACGTTCCCCGGCCACGCGTAGCCCGCCAGCCGCTCGAGCGCCTCGTCGCTGAATCGCGCGATCGTCTTGCCGTTCTCCTTGGCGAAGCGCTCTAAGAAGTACGCCGCCAGCAGCGGAATGTCCGAAGGCCGCTCGCGCAGCGACGGCATCTCGATCCCGACCACGTTCAAGCGGTAGTACAGATCTTCGCGAAACATCCCGTCGCGCACGCGCTGCAGCAGATCGCGGTTGGTGGCGGCGACCACGCGCACGTCCACCTTGACGGTCTGGTTGCCGCCCACGCGCTCGAACTCGTGCTCTTGCAAAAAGCGCAACAGCTTGACCTGCGTCGCCGGCGAGATCTCGCCGATCTCGTCGAGGAACAGCGTGCCGCCGTCCGCCTGCTGAAAGCGCCCGTCGCGCCGCGCCACCGCGCCGGTGAACGAGCCGCGCTCGTGGCCGAACAGCTCACTCTCGAGCAGCGTCTCGGCGAGCGCCGCGCAGTGCAGCTTGACGAACGGTCCCTTGGCGCGCGGGCTGTGCTGGTGCACGGCGGCGGCGACCAGCTCCTTGCCGGTGCCGCTCTCGCCGGTGAGCAGCACGGTCGCGCGCGACGGCGCGACTTGCAACACGGTGTCGAACACGCGCTGCATCGCCGGGCTCGAGCCGACGATGCTGGTGATGCGGTGGCGCGCCGCCAGCCGCTCGCGCAGCTGCCCCGCCTCGGCGCGCAGGCGGCGCCGCTCGAGCTCGCGCGCGAGGACGAGCTGCAGCTCCTCGACGTTGACCGGCTTGGTCAGGTAGTCGGCGGCGCCTTCGCGCATCGCCTTGACCGCGCTGTCGACGGCGCCGAACGCGGTCATCACCACCACCACGCAGTCGGGATCGGCGGCGTGCGCCTTGCGCATCAGCTCGAGCCCGTCCATGCCCGGCATCTTCAAGTCGGTGAGCAGCAGCTCGGGCGCGAACTCCTCGAGCTTGGGCAGCGCCTTGAACGCGTCGGCGGCGGTCTCGACCGCGTAGCCCTCGTCGCGCAAGATCTCGGCGAGCGCCGTGCGGGCGTTGACCTCGTCGTCGACGATCAGGACTCTTCCCCGTTGCTGCATGAGCGGCTCCTTCAGCGAGGACTATGCCAGACGGACGTCAGGACTGCTCTCGCGGCGGTCGTGCAGCGCGAGCAGGGTGGTGAGCGCGTCGAGCGCGGCGCGCGCCTGGGCGGTGCGCTCATTCTCCAGCGCGCGCTTGAGCCCGCCGGCGAGCGAGACGATGCGCCGGTGCTCGGCGCGCATCGCCGCCGTCGGCGCCTGCAGCAGCGCGTGGCGGTCGAGCGCCGGGAACAGGATCTGCTCCTCGACGCGCACGTGGCGCAGCAGCCCCTCGAAGAAGTCGCGGTACACGTACTCGGCGCGCTCCACCTCGTCATCGGCGAGCAGGCTGCGCACGTCGTCGAGGATGCCGTCGAGGCGCGCGTGGTCGCGGGTCAGGTCGGCGCCCGCGCCGCCGGTCGCCGGATCGAATCGCGCGTGCGTGTGCATGGCTAGCTCCCCGACTCGCGCGCGAGCCACCGCATGACGTCGAACGCGGTGAGCAGGCCGACCACGCGCCCCTCGGCGGAGACGATCGGCAGGCGGTGCACGCCCTCCTTGACCATCAGCGCCGCCGCTTGCGACAGCGGCGCCGACTCGGGCAGCGTGAACGCGAGCGGCATCATCACGTCGCCCACCGTCTCGACGCCGGGCGCCAGCTGATCGCGCAACAGATCGGTCTTCGACACCACGCCGATGGCGCGCCCCTCGGCGTCGACCACCGGCGCGCCGGAGAAGTTGCGCTCGACGAGGAGCGCGGTGATCGCCTCGATGGAGTAGTCGGCGGTGACGCAGATGACGTCGCCCGACATCACCGACGAGACCGGCGTGCGGCCGGCGGTGGCGGCGGCGCGGCTGGAGTCGCAGCGCACCACCGAGCGGCGCGCCTCGGCGTCCCAGTGAACGCCGCCGCAGCGCTGACAGCGCTCGCACTCGGCGAGCGGCACCGAGCGATCCTGCCGCGGGCAGTGCACCGACAGATCGGTGTAGACCTCGCCGCTGCCGGTGGCGACGCGCCGCACGCGCAGGGTCAAGTCATCGGCGCCCATCACCCGTCTCCGTCGGTGTCGAGGGTGAACCCGAGGTTGAGCATGTGCACGCAGCGCTGATCGCAGCGCACGTCGTCGGCGGGCTCGAGCCGCGAGCAGCGCTCGACGCCGATCCACTGCCGGGTCTCGGTGTCCTCGATCAGCGCGCACCGGGCGGCGCGGCCGTCGCGCGGGCAGATGAGCTCGCGCTCGCGCGTCGCGACGCCGAGATCCACGTCTATCAAACGGCTCATGGCGGCCTCCTCGCCGGGGTCTCCTTGGAAGAGTCGTGCCGACGGAAAACCGCCTTGCGCGCGGGCGCGGCGCGCAGCCGTTGCCGAGCGGCGGCGAATCGACGCAACGGTTGCGCGTTCGCCGATCCGCGCGCGCGCCGCCCGCTGGAACGCCGGTTGCTGTACAACCGGGGCATGAAGAAGCTGCTGCTGCTGGCGTGCGGCGTGCTGCTCGCCGTCGCGCTGGCCGAGGGCGTGCTGCTCTTTCGCCTGCGCACGGCGCGGCGCCTGGCCGAGCCGGATCATCTGACCGAGGCGCAGCGCGCGGCGCTCAAGGACGGCATGGGCCGTCACGGCGACGACATGACCGACTTGATGTTCGCGGTGGTGTTGCTCGATCACGGCACCGCCGCGCGCACCGCCGACGCGTTGGCCGCGTCGCCGGCCGTCGACACCGGGCTGTCGAAGCAGTTCGCGACGCTGCAGGCGGAGATGAAGGCGCGCGCGGCGCAGGTGGCGGCGGCCGCGACGGCGAAAGACGACGCGCGCCTCAGCGAGTCCTACGGTCGGCTGGCCGAGAGCTGCGTCGCGTGCCACCGCGTCTATCTTCACGATCAACCCTAGCGGCGAGCCACGCGCACGCGAGGATGGTCAACGATCGGCGACGCACGATTTTCGCGCGCTCACGCGGCCGACGGGAACCGGGAGCGGCCGCGCGCCGTCGAACCCGCGACGTCCGAGCCAGGGGAGCTCGAGGAGACGCCCATGAAGGACCTGCTGATCTGGATCGCGTTGGCGGCCGGGCTCGCCGGCTGCGCGGGGCGGCACATCTACTACGTGGTCGGCTGCGACGAGCGGCTGGCGCTGCCCGAGAAGCGCATGGAGTGCCGCGCCTGCGTCGAGCGGCCGATCCCTCACGAGTATCTCGCCGACAATCCGCCCGGCGCGCGCTGCGTCCGTCGCTGACCCAGCCACGCGTCGACCGACCAGGGCCCGGGCCCGACGGCGAGCAGGAACCCGCACGTCAGGAGCTGCGCCCACTCCGATCGGATCTCGTGCAGCACCGCCCACCCGCCGGCGATCGGCGGCGCCGGCGGCTTGGGCAACGGCGACGTGCCGAGGTAGAGCGCGATCTTGGTCGACAGCATCGCCACGATCATCTCGACCACGAACGGGATCGCCATCAGCCGCGTCATCAAGCCGAGCAGCAAGAGCACGCCGCCGACGATCTCGAGACTGCCGACGAACGACGCCGTCAGCTCGGGCGCCGGAAAGCCGAGCTTGGTGAAGCGGCCGACGCCTTGGTTGGCGTACGTGAACTTGAGGATGCCCTCCCACAGGAACACGCTGCCGGCCATCAGGCGCGGCAGCACCGTCGCCGCCGGCGCGTTCAGCGGCGGGTTCATCAACCACTCGAAGATTTTTCGCATGTAGCCTCCACCGAGGAAAACGGGCGCCCGGGCGAAACGTTCCGCGGAACCATTTCGCGCCGCGCACGTTGGGATCGACAGTGGGCGTCGTTCGCCGCATGATTCCGCGCATGGAGCGCCAGGCCCCGCCGTTCGGCCAGCAGGCGCTCGCTCACGCCGACGCGCTCTACAACCTCGCGCGCTACCTCACGGGCCGCGCTTCGGACGCGGAGGACCTGGTGCAGGAGACGTTCGCGCGCGCGCTCGCCGCCGAGCGGCAGTTCGACGGCGCCAACTTGAAGGCGTGGCTGTTTCGCATCCTGCGCAACGCGTTCATCGACGCCTATCGCAAGCGCCAGCCGCAGGTCGAGCTCGACGGGCCGCTCGACGCCGATCTGTTGCGCGCGGACGTCGAGCTCGAGCAGCTGCGCGGCCTGGTGGCGGCGGAGCTGGAGGCGGCGCTGATGACGCTCTCCGACGACGCGCGCACGGTGATCCTGCTCGACCTCGAGGGCTTGACCGAGGTGGAGACGGCGGCCGTGATGGGCTGCGCCGTCGGCACGGTCAAGTCGCGGCTGGCGCGCGCCCGCTCGCTGTTGCGCGCGCGCCTGAAGGACTACGCCAAATGAACGACGACGAGCTGAACGGGCTGCTTCGTGAAAAGCTGCCGCGCTACGCGGCGCCGGATGCGCTCGCGCGGCGATTGGCGGAGCAGGTGACCTCGCCCGCGCCGGCGCGCCGGCGAGTGGCGCGCTGGATCGCGCCGGTGGCGAGCGCGCTCGCGGCGGCGGCGCTGGTGCTGCTGGCGCTGCACGTGACCCGGCCCGCGTTCGTGCAGCGCGACACGCTGTTCGCCGAGGCGGTCAACGATCACCTGCGCGTGGTCGCCGCGCAGCACCCGATCGAGATCGAGAGCGGCGGCATCCATCAGGTGAAGCCGTGGTTCACCGGGCGCGTCGACTTCGCGCTGCCGGTGTCGTTCTCCGGCGACGCCGACTTCCCGCTGCGCGGCGGCGCGGTCGGCTACTTCCGCGATCGGCGCGCGGCGGTGATGGTGTTCGCGCGGCGGCTGCACACCATCTCGCTGTTCGTGTTTCCCGCCGAGGGGCTGGCGATGCCGGGCCGCGCGGCGGGCTCCGAGCGCGGCTTCAACGTGCTCTTGTGGCGCGAGGGCGCGCTCGGCTTCGCGCTGGTCTCCGACGTCAACCGCGACGACCTCGACGCGCTGGCCGCGAAGCTCCACTGAGCGCGCGCAGCGGCGGCGCGGTTCGTCTATGCTCGTGTCGTGAGCGCCGCAGTCGAAACCGGGTCGCTGCCGTTCGTCGTCGAGCCGTCGAGCGGCGCGAGCGCCGGCGCGCTGGTCGAGTGGCTGGGCGCGAACCGCGCGTGGGTCGAGGCGTCGCTGCCGCGCTACGGCGCGATCCTGTTCCGCGGCTTCGCCGTCGACGGGCCGCCCGCGTTCGAGTCGGTGGCGCGCGCGATCGATCCCGCGCTCAAGAAAGATTATCTCGGCACCTCGCCGCGCGACGCGCTCACCGAGTACGTGTTCTCCGCCAGCGAGCTGCCGCCGTACTATCCGATCCCGCAGCACTGCGAGATGAGCTTCACCGCGCGCCCGCCGAGCCGGCTGTTCTTCTGGTGCGCGATCGCGCCGCGCGGCCGGGGCGGCGAGACGCCACTCGTCGACGTGCGCCGCGTCTACCGCGATCTCGCGCCGGCGGTGCGCGCGCGCTTCGTCGAGCGCGGCGTGCGCAACATCCGCAACTACGCCGGCCCCGACGGCGGCGGCCGCTTCGATCTGTGGAAGCTCAAGCCGTGGCACGACATGTTCCAGACCCGCGACCGTGCGCGCGTCGAGGCGCTGTGCCGCGACAACGGCTTCGAGCACACGTGGCGTCCCGGCGGGCTGTTGCGCCTGACCAACACCCAGCCGGCGACGCGCCTGCACCCGATCACCGGCGAGCCGATCTGGTTCAATCACTCGCAGGTGTTTCATCTCTCGTCGGTGCCGGACGAGTACCGGCGCATCGCCGCGCGCCAGCGGCCGCTGCGGCATTTTGCCCTGGCGCAGTTCGCGCGGCTGGCGGTGGCGCTCAAGCGGCGCCGCACCGCCGTCGAGGATCAGGCGATGCACTGCACATTCGGCGACGGCGGCGAGATCCCCGACGGTGACATGCGCGCGGTGCGCGACGCGATCTGGAAGAACCTCGTGTGCGTGCCGTGGCGCGCCGGCGACGTGGTGGCGATCGACAACTACGCGGTGGCGCACGGGCGCATGCCGTACTCGGGCCCGCGCAAGATCGCCGTGTGCTGGGCCTGAGCGCGACCGCGGCGCTTCACTCGTAGCGCAGCGCCTCGACCGGATCGAGGTTGGCCGCGCGCCGCGCCGGCATCACGCCCGAGATCACGCCCACCGCGCCCGAGAAGCCGATCGCGATCGCCACGATCCATCCCGACAACCGGATCGGCAGCGACGGCACCGCCGCGCGCGCGAGAAAGATCACCAGCCCGCCGAGCAGCAGCCCGATCAATCCGCCGAGCAGCGCGATCACCACCGACTCGACGAGAAACTGCGCCAGGATCGTTCCGCGCCGCGCGCCCACCGCGCGCCGCACGCCGATCTCGCGCGTCCGCTCGCGCACCGACACCAGCATGATGTTGGCGATCCCGATGCCGCCGACGATGAGCGCGATCGACGCGATGGCGAGCAGCACCATCGTCATGGTCGCCATGATGGCGTTGAACGTGCCGATCAGATCGTCCTGCGACACCACCGTGAAGTCGACCTGCCCGTTGTGCCGCCGCTTGAGCACCTCGGTGACGTCGGCGATCGCCGCGTCGGTGTCGGCCTTGTCGCGCGCGCGCGCCATCAAGTTGGTGAAGCCCTCGAGCGCGAACAGATCGAGCGCGGTGGTCGACGGGATCATCACCAGGTCGTCGAGATCGAAGCCGAGCGACGTGCCCTTGTGCTCCATGAGCCCGATGACGCGGAACTCGGCGTCGGCGACCTTGACCATCTTGCCGAGCGGGTTCTCGTCGCCGAACAGCTCCTGCACCAGCATGCGGCCGAGCACCACGTAGCGCCGGTGCGCGGCCACGTCGTCCTCGGTGAAGAAGCGCCCCTGGTCGACGCGCAGGTTGCGGATGTCGGTGAAGCGATCGCCGACGCCGAAGACGTAGGTGTCGCGGCGGCGGTTGCCGTAGCGCACCGTGCCGCCGCCGTTGACGATGCCGCTCAGCCCATCAATGGTGAACACGCGGTGGCGCAGCGCCTCCTCGTCCTCGCGCGTGAGCTTGTGCGCGATGCCGATCATCGGCGCGGGGCCGATGCCCTGCGTCTCGCGCTTGCCCGGCATGATCTGGATGACGTTCGAGCCGAGCGACGCGAAGGTGTCGGCGAGATATTGGCGCGCGCCTTCGCCGAGCGCGACGAGGAGGATGATGGCGAACACGCCGATCACGACGCCGAGCGTGGTGAGGAACGCGCGCATCTTGGACGCGCGGATGGTGTCGAGCGCGGTCCAGAACAGCTCGAGCACGTTCATGCGCGCGCTCCGTCGGCGGCGTCGGAGGCGATCAGCCCGTCGACGATTCGCACCTGGCGATGCGCGCGCCTGGCCAATTCGGGATCGTGCGTGACCAGGATGACGGTCATGCCGTCCTGGTTGAGCGCTTCGAACAGCCGCACGATCTCGGCGCCGGTTTTTTGATCGAGGTTGCCGGTCGGCTCGTCGGCGAGCAGCAGCGCCGGCTGGTTGACGAGCGCGCGCGCGATCGCCACGCGCTGGCGCTGGCCGCCCGAGAGTTGATCGGGGCGGTGGTGCATGCGATCGGCCAGCTCGACGCGTTCGAGCGCCCGGCGTGCGGCGGCGCGGCGCGCGCGGCGGCCGACGCCGGCGTAGACCAGCGGCAGCGCCACGTTGTCCTCGGCGGTGGCGCGCGGCAGCAAATTGAAGGTCTGGAACACGAACCCGATCTTGCGATTGCGCACGTCCGAGAGCGCGTCGTCGTCGAGCTGCGAGACCTCCTCGCCGTCGAGGCGGTAGCGCCCGCGCGTCGGCGTGTCGAGGCAGCCGATCAAGTTCATCAGCGTCGTCTTGCCCGAGCCCGACGGGCCAACGATGGCGACGTACTCGCCGGCGTCGATGCGCAGGCTCACGCCGCGCAGCGCCGGCACGATGGTGGCGCCGAGCTTGAACTCGCGCTCGAGGTCGACGATGTCGATGACCGCGGGCATGGCTCAGCGCCTGGCGCCGACGGCGACGGGCGCGCCGTCCTCGAGCTGCTTGGCGTTGAGCGTGGCGACGATCTGATCGCCCACCGACACGCCGCCGAGGATCTCCGAGCGATCCCAGTTCGACAGGCCGACCTGCACCTCGCGCACGCGCGCGCGGCCGTCCTCGACGCGGAACACGGTGCGGCGCGTGCCACGGCCGACGATGACGTTGGTCGGCAGGCTGACCACGTCGGCTTTTTCGGCGACGCGGATCTCGACGTTGGCCGACATGCCCGAGCGCAAGCCGGCCTTGGTCGCGCCCGGCACGTCGACCACGTCGACCTCGATCGGCATGGTGCGCGCGCCTTTCAGATCCTTGCGCACCGTCGGGCCGACTTTGGAGAGCACGCCGGCGATCGGCTGGTTGGGCATGCCGTCGAGCTTGAGCGTGGCCGGCTGGCCGACGCGCACGCGGCCGACGTCGGCCTCGTCGATCGACGCCTCGACGTGCAGCTTGGAGTCGTCGATGATCTCGAACACCGGCGTGCCGGGCGCCAGCTCCTCGCCGGGATCGGGGTTCACCTCGACGAGCTGGCCGGCGAACGGCGCGGTCAGCTCCGCCTTGGAGCGGGCCACGCGCGCCACGCGCAGCGCCGCCAGCGACTGCGCGTGCAGCCCGCGCGCCGCGTTCACCGCCTCGCGCGCCTCGCGCAGCGCCGCCGCCGTGTCCTCCGCCATCTGGCTCGTGCCCGCGCCCTTGTCGAACAGCGCCTTCGAGCGCTCCGCCGATCGCGCCGCCGCCTGCGTGTGCGCCTCCGCCTGCGCCACCTGCGCCGCCTGCGCCTCGACGGTGGCCTGCGCCTGCGCGATGCGCGCGTCGAGATCCGCCGCGTCGAGCGCCACGATCACGTCGCCGCGCGCCACGCGATCGCCGCGCCGGTGCTTGACCGCCATGACGCGCGCGCCCAGCTCGGCGCGCACCGTGGCGTGCCGCTCGGGCATCACCTCGCCCGCCGTCGACGACGAGACCTCGTCGCGCACGGTGGCCTTCTCCACGCGCACGGTCTCGACGGCGACCGGCGGCTTCTTGAGCGCGCGCGGCGCCAGCGCGACCAGCGCCGCCAATCCGCCGACGAGCGCCAGGCGGGTGATCCACTTCGACCGCGTGCGATTCGGCGCGCCCAAGGCGCCTATCTTAGCAGGCCGGCCCGAGGACGCGCGGTTCGACGCCGGTGAGCGCGGCGAGCGCCTCCTGAAAATGGCGGCAGAGCGCTTCGGTCTCTTCGCGCGTCGCCGCCGACGACTTGTAGTTGAAGTTGAACACCAGCCGCCCGCGGTAGCGGATCGCGGTGAGCGCGATGCCGGTGCGCGGCGTGACCGGCGTCGTGATCAGCACGTCCTCGACCGACCAGCCGTCGCCGCCGAGCGCGGGAAACTCGAGCGCGATCAAGTTCGAGAAGTTGAGGTTGTACGCCGGGCGCTTGGACTCGAACACGAAGCGCTGCATCTGCTCGATGGTCATCGTCGACACGAGCTGGCGCTCGCACAGGAGCCGCTTGATGGGCGTGCGGCGCGCGCGCTGGCGATCGACCTGCGCCTGGATCGCGCGCACGATCGCCGCCGGATCGCCTGTGCGATCGAGGCGCGCCTCGACGTCGAGCGTGGCCAGGTGGTTGGCGAACGAGACGAACGTGCCGTCACGCGGGCGCGTCTCCATCTGCAGCGTGCCGGTCACGCGCCCGCACGCCACGCCGAGCGAGCGGTGCCACGCACGGTTGGCGACGAACAGCGCGCCGGTGAGCAGCGAGTTCAAGCTGGCGCCGATGCGCTTGCGCGCGGCGTTCCAGCCGTCGAGCGCGTCGTCGGCGATCAGCCAGTGCACGGTGCCGTTCTCGCCGGTGTAGTCGTTGCTGCGGTTCTGTTGAAGCGGAGCGAGCGGCCGCGCGAGCGCGCGCATCACCGCGCCGGTGAGCCAGGCGTAGCCGGCCGCGGTGTCGGCGGCGCGGCGCCAGCGGCCGAGCGCGAGCGCCTCCAATTCGCCGCGCCGCCCGACGGGCGCGAGCGACTCGGCCGGCGGGCGGCGGCCGGCGCGCGCGGCGTCGAGGAACGCGGCGAAGTCGCCGAGCAGCCCGATGAACGCGCGCCCGTCGGCGAGCGCGTGGTGCTGGCGGAAGAGGAGGCGGCACGCGCCGCCGCCGGTGCGCGCCATCGTCAGCGTCATGGGAAAGTCGCTGAACAGATCGAGGTGGCGGTTGCGCACGTCGCGCGCGAGCGACTCCAGCGCGTCGGCGTCGCGCGCCTCGACGACCTCGAAGATCTTCGCGAGCGCGAACGACGCGTCGTGCGCATAGCGAAAGCGGGTGGCGAGCGGCGGCGCGCCGTCGAGCGCCTGCACGTTGGTGGTGAGCGACGGGTAGCGCGCCACCACGTCGGCGAGCGCGCGCTCGACGTGCGCGGGCTCGAGCGCGCCGCGCACCAGGAGCTGCCACGTCGGCGTGCCCGAGCAGCCGCGCGCGCGATCGGTCACCGCCACGCCGCCCTTGTCGATGTAGTCGCACGGGTAGACGACGCCGCCCGTCGGGCGCGCGGGATCGCGGCACCAGCGCGGATCGTCCGAGACGTCGGGCTCGGGCGCGACCGCGAGCCACGCGCACGCGATCGCGGTGACGACGCCGGCCACGCCCGCGAACGCCGCCTTGAGCGCGATGAAGTGATCGCGCGGCAGTGACGAGACGCGCGCCGCCGCCAGCGCGCCCACCAACGCGCCGCCCAGCACCAGCGACGACAGCAGCCCGAACGCGATCGCGCACACGATCGGCCGGCGCTTGGGCCACGAGAGCCATCGCGCTTTTCGCGCCCGCCCGCGCACGCGACCGGCGCGCGCTTCTCGTCGAGCGGCGGGCATCACCGCCAGCAGCGTGCAGAAGCCGATAATGAACGCGTTCACGAGGGTATCGCCGGCGATGCTCGGATCGCCCGCGAGCGGCACCGCGCGCCCCGGCCGATAAACCGCGCGCCCGACGGCGAGGTTGATCGCGACGTTCAAGATCGCCGCGAACGGAAGCACGCGCGCGAGCAGCCAGCCAGCCAACGACCGCACGCTCCCTCGTACCACGTCGCCGCCGGCCGGTGTATCGCGCGTGCTCAGCCGGCCGACGCGCGGCGTTTGGCGCGCAGCCGCTCGTGCGTCTCGGCCAGCGACGGCAAGAGCGCCTCGACGGCGGGCGCCAGGCGGCGCCACTTGGCCGGATCGGGCGGCGTCACCGCCGAGCGCGAGACCTGAAGCGGGGCCGAGGTGAGCGCGCGCAGCCGCTCGCCGAACGTCACGCCGGCGAAGCGGCACAAGCGCTCGAGCGTCGCGCGCGGATCGGCCACCAGCTCGTGATAGTCGACGACGCACAGCCGCTCGGCGTCGCACGCCTCCAGATCGTCGAGCGCCGCGCGGTTGGCCGCCTGCCACTGGTACGCCGCGATCTCTTCCAGCGGCCGCCCGTCGAGCGCGCGCCAGCCGGGCGGCAAGAGCAGCGACCACGGCGCGCCGCTCCAGCCCGGCAGCGACGGGCGCGAGACGAACCAGCCGCTGCGCCACGCCTCGACGATGCTGCCCAGGTTCTCCGCCGGCGCGCGATACAAGAAGACGATGCGCGCGTCGGGAAACGCGGCCAGGAGGAACGACACGCGCAGCGAGTTCTTCGGCGTCTTCTCGACGAGGCGCATTTGGCGCGGGCGATCGGCGGGCGCGAGGTCGAGCCAGCGCGTGTCGTCGCTCGCGCGCAGCTCGGGGAGAAACGCGGCGTGCAGCGCGGCGACGTTCTGCGGCGTCGCGTCGGCGGCGGTCAGGCGATCCGACTCGAAGCCGCGCCGATCGGTGGCCAGCGCCGGCACGCCCTCGATCACGCGGTGACTCTCGTCGCCGACGGTCCACGCCTCGTCGGCCGCCGCCAGCAGCTCGAACAGGAGCGTGCTCCCCGAGCGCGGCGCGGCGATGACGAAGATCGGCTGCACCAGCGCGCCGCGCGACGGCAGATCATTTCGATTGGTTTCGAAATGACCGAGCGCGGCCAGGTTCTCCGTCGAGAAACGCGCCGCGTCCGCGCCGTTCGCGAACAAGAGGTGCAATCGATCGTGCTGCTCGCTCCACACCTGCGCGATCGATCCGCCGAACGCCGCGCGCGCCAGCTCGCGCCGCTCGGGCGCGATTGGCTGCGCGAACGAAACGCTGACGCAGGGGAGCCGGCTGTCCTCGCTCGATGGCACGCGACGCGCTCCTGGACCTGCTACCTTAACACGATGGACGCGGGCGCGTGGCGCGTGAAGGCCGACAACCTGCGCCGCGCGTTCGCCCACTACCGCGCGCGCGAGACGCAACTCTCGTCGCTGCCGTTTCGCTTCATCCTCGAGCTGACGCAGAACTGCAACTACAAGTGCTTCATGTGCGCGCAGGCGTGGGAGCCGAAATACCAGCGCTTCGACGCCGCGCTCAACATGCCGCTCGACACGTTCGTGCGCAGCGCCGAGCAGCTCTTTCCGACGGCGATCATGGTCGACCTGCACGGCTTCGGCGAGACCACGATCCTGCCGCACTGGCCCGACGTCGTCGATTACCTCGCGCGCTGGCCGTTCATCGAGTGGAACCTGGTCACCAACCTCTCGCTCACGCGCGACGACGTCTGGGACAAGATGATCGCGCTCGACTTTCGCCTCGGCTTCTCGTGCGACGGCGCGAGCAAGCAGACGTTCGAGCACATCCGCGTCGGATCCAATTTCGAGCGCACGCTGCACAACCTGGCGGTGATCCGCGACGCGCGGCGGCGGCACGGGCGCGGCACGATCTATTTCCTGTCGACGATCCAGCGCTCGGCGGTGCACGAGCTGCGCGCGCTGGTCGAGCTGGCGCACGAGTACGACGTGCCCGAGGTGCAGTTCAAGATCGTGCAGGGCGGGCACGACGTCGATCTCGAAGGGCAGCTGCGCTCGATCGGCGATCTGTCGATGAGCCGGCACGTCGACGCGGCGGTGGACGCGGCGCTCGAGCTCGGCGTGCGCGTGACGTTCAACGATCCGGTGTTCGTGCGGCGGCTCGATCCCGAGAAGCTTCAGCGGGTGAGCGCGCCGCTGGCCGCGCCGCCGTCGCCGTCGTCGTTCTGGGGCGCGGCGGGCGCGGAGGAAGTGGCGCCGTACGCCGCGATGCTCGACGATTCGTTTCGCGTGGCGGTGAACAAGAACTGCTTCAAGCCGTTCAGCTTCGTCTACCTCACGTATCAATCGGACGTCGGGCCGTGCAACTGCATGATGCCGGACCCGCCGCCGCTGGGAAATCTCGCGCGCGAATCGCTCGCCGAGATCTGGAACAACGGCGCGTTCCAGAAGTTCCGCCGCGAGATCCTCGACGGCGTGCCGTCGGACGAGCGCTGCCAGTGGTGCTTCGAGCACCGCGTCGAGGACTGACGTGGCCGCGCCGCGCGTGAGCGTGATCCTGCCGGCGACCGGCGACGAGCGGCTGCTCGGCGCGGCGCTGGAGTCGTTCGCGGCGCAGGCGCTGCGCGACTTCGAGGTCGTGCTGGTGGGCGAGGGCGACGAGACCGCGCGCGCGGCCGAGCGGTTCGCCGATCGGGCGAAGATCGTGCACGTGCGGCGCAAGGCGGCGAGCCGGGCGGAGGCGCGCAACGCCGGCGTGGCGGCGGCGACGGGCGAGCTCGTGTGGTTGGCCGCCGACGATCACGTGGCGCTGCCGGACGCGCTCGAAGCGATCGCCGGCGAGCACGCGGGCGAAGCGGCGATCGTCGTCGGCGCGCAATCGCCGGGCGACGGGTTCTTCGACGCGGTGGCACCGCTGGTGGCGCGCTTCGGCGCGGCGCTCGACGGGCTGGCGCTGCCGTGGCTGGCGGCGCTCGGCGGCTGGTACTCGCTGCCGCGCGCCGCGCTCGCGGAATTCGGCGGCTTCGACGAACGCTTCGCCGGCTGGGAGGGCGACGATCTCGATCTGCCGCTGCGCTGGTGCGCGTCGGGAAAACCGATCCGCGTGACCCGCCGCGCGGTGTGCGCGCGCCAGGCGCACGATCGCGACGCGCAGCCGGTGGCGCTGGCCGACCAGGTGGAGACGCTGGCGCGCAAGCACGGCGCGCTCGACGCGTGGCTGCTGTGGCGCTTCCTGCGCGAAGACGACTTCGACGCCATTCACCAGGTCGCCGTCGAGCGGGCGCGCGGCGCGACGGCGGCGGGGCGCGAGCTCGAGCGCGTGGCCGACGAGATCCTGCGGATGAGCCTGCGCGCGACGCGCGGATGGTTTCGCCCATGAAGCTGAGCGTGATCGTGCCGACGCGCGACAAGGCGGAGCACCTCGACCGCACGCTGGCGTCGTACTGCGCGCAGACGCACGGCGACTTCGAGGTCGTGATCGCCGACGACGGCTCGCGCGACGACGCCGGCGAGCGCGTGGCGGCGCGCTGGCGCGAGCGGTTCGCCGTCGAGTATTTGCGCCAACCGCACCGCGGGCGCGCCGCCTGCCGCAACCGCGCGATCGCCGCCGCGCGCGGCGAGCTGCTGGTGTTCGCCGACGACGATCGGCTGGCGGCGCCGCAGTTCCTCGCCGAGCACGCGCGCCTCTACGACGCCGCGCGCGCGACCGTGGTGCTGGGCGCGCAGCGCCGCGCCGGCGCGGCCACCGTCGAGGAGGTGGCCGGCGACTTCGCCGCGATCGCCGCCGCGTCGTCGCCCGAGCCGTGGTGGGAGGAGGCGTGCGCGCCGCTCGCGCGCGCGTACGGCGAGCGGCTCGACGGATTTCATATCCCGTGGATCCTCGGCGCCACCGGCAACCTGTCGGCGCCGCGCGCGCTGGTCGTCGAAGTCGGCGGCTTCGACGAGGCGTTTCACGGCTGGGGGCTCGAAGATCTCGATCTCTGCTATCGGCTGCACCACGCGGGCGCGCGCACGGTGATCGGCGCGGCGGCGATCAACTATCACCAGGCGCACCCGACCGCGGGCGACGGCGTGCGCTGGATCGAGTGGCTGCGCAACCTCGAGCGCTTCGTCGAGAAATACGATCGGCTCGACGCCGCGGCCTACGCCTACGCGTACACGCGCGAGACCATGGTCGACGTGCCGGCGCTCAACGACACGATCGCCGCGCTCGAACGCGACGCCGCCGCCGCGCCGGCGACGACGCGCGCGCTGCGCGAGGCCTACGTCGCGATCGTGCGCGCGCGCATCTTCGCGCTCGATTGGTCGGGCGCGCACCGCCTGCCGGGAATTCGCTGGTAGCTAGAGCACGTCGCGCGCGCCGTCGGGGGCGGCGGGTTTCTCGACGGTGCCGCAGACCTGCGCGCAGATGGCGAGGCGGCCGGCGGCGATCGACGGGCGCGACCAGCGCTCGGGAAACACGCGCTGGAAGAGCGGGCCGTCGACGATCTGCGCGAGCGGCGTGCGGCGCGCATCGAGGGCGTCGCGGCCGCCGGGCAGCTCGGCGATCAGCGCGGCCAGTTGCTCGGCGCGTAGGCCGCCGGTGTAGAGGTGCGCGGTGTGGCAGCAGGGGAACACCAGGCCTTCGGCGCTGACGTACACGCTGCCGCGCTCGGCGACCTTGCACGCGATCGGCACGGTGTCGAGATCGGGCGGCGCGCGCCGCACCTGCACCAGCGACGCGTTCTGCCACTCGGCGCCCGCCGGCAGCTCGAGCCAGTACGCCGGCGCGCCGTCGCGATCCACCACCGCGAGCCGATCGCCGCCCGAGAAGCGATACGTCCGCTTGGCGACGAACGACGCGAAGCCGAGCTCGCGGCCGAGCGCGCGCGCCGCTTCGACCTGGTGCTCGTTGTGGCGGAACACGATGAAGCACCAGTGCGCGCGCCCGCCCGCGCCGATGAACGCGCGCGCGCTGCGCATCACGCGCTGCCAGTCGGCGCCGCGGCGGTAGAGGTGATTGGTGTCTTCGATGCCGTCGATGCCGAAGTGGACCTCGACGCCGAGGCGCGCCAGCTGGGCCCACCACTCGTCGGCGCGGCCGCTCGCGTTCGTGTGCAGCGCCAGCGCGAGCGCGGGATTGGCGTCGCGGAAATAGCGGAGCGCGGCGAGCGTGTCGCGCGCCACCATCGCGTCGCCGTAGTTGCCGCACAAATAGATGTGCCGCAGCCGCGCCACCAGCTCGGCGGGAAAGATGGCGCGCACGTCGTCGAGCGTCAGCTCCGCCAGCGGCAGCCCCGGCAGCTCGAAGCCGCCGTCGACGTTGCGCGCGCACTGCGGGCACGCGAGGTTGCAGCGCGAGGTCATCTCGAGGTGCACCACGCGCAGCTCGCGGTAGCCGTACACGCTCCAAGTCTAGCGGATTGCATTGCGCGCGGCGCCATAGTCTCCCGGCGGTATGCGGCTTCTGCCCGCAGTGCTACTCGTCGGGGACGCAGCTGGTGCTGGTTTGTATGGGGATTTGATCGCGGTTACTGCTGCTGCGGCATTTCGCCGCGCGCGCGCATATGGTGGTGCATGCGGCGGCCGAAGCCGTGGCGCTCGACGACCAGCTTGGCGTATTGCGCCGGCGTCAGCTCGCTCTTGAGCTCGGCCATGCGCTGCGCGTGAATCGCCTGGAGCTGCGAGCGCGCGCCGGCGAGCTGATCAGTGAGCTGCGCCACGCGCGACTGATCGGGGCTCGCGGCCGCCAGCTCGTCTTTGAGCGCGCGGCGCGACTGCCACATGCTCTTGCGCGCGGGCTGCGCCTCGGCGCGATACTTTTCGAACGTCGCGCGCACCTTGGCCGCCGTCGGCGCGTCGAGCCCGAGCCGGCTCGTCAGCCGCTCGAAGCGGCGCTCGCCGTTCTGTTGACGCGCCTCGACGCGCGCGTCCGACACGGTCTGCGCGAACGCGGGCGCGCCGCCCAAAAGAAGCATCAGGGGAATCAACATCCGTTTCATGGTCCACCTCCGTCTTGCCTGGTGAGACGGACATGTGGGCTGGACCATCACGGCTTTTACACAACTTTACGATCCATCACTTATAATGATTCAATAGAACAGCCTCGGTAACGTCTATCGAGTAGTCGAGGTGATGCCATGAAACGGGTGTTGATCGTCACGTTGTCTCTCGTGTTCGGCGGCGGTTATGCGTACGCGCAAACCGAGCAGCCTTCCGATCAGTACGCGACGGACGCGCAGCCGCAGGCGGTGCAGCCGAACTCTCCGCAGCCGAGCATGCAGCCGCCACCGCCGCCGCAGCAATTGCCGCCGCCTCCCGCGGCGCAGCAATATCCCGCGCAGCAATACCCGGCGCAGCAATACCCGGCGCAGCAATATCCGGCGCAGCAATATGGTGAGCAGCAATATCAGGTCGAGGTGCAAGCCGCGCCCGCGCAGCAGGCGGGCGGTCAGTGGGTGTTCACGCAGCAGTACGGTTGGCTCTGGATCCCCTACGGCAGCGGCTACACCTATGGTGGCTCGAGCGAAGCCCCGCCGTACGAGTACGTCTACTATCCGAGCTACGGCTGGACCTGGCTGTCGGCGCCGTGGGTCGTCGGCTGGGGCGTGAGCCCGTACTTCGGCGTCTATGGGCCGGGCCGCTTTGGTTGGTATCGCCCCGGGTTTTATCGCGGCGTTTATGCCGGCT
This sequence comes from Polyangia bacterium, assembly GCA_035652295.1. Lineage (GTDB taxonomy): Bacteria > Myxococcota_A > Polyangia > Palsa-1104 > Palsa-1104 > DASREC01. Next base: position 224 of record DASREC010000582.1, on the reverse strand, counting down.
GGGGATATCGCGGTTGGGGATATCGCGGCGGTTATGGTTATCGCGGCTATCCCGCGTATGGGCGCGGCTACGTCGGCGGATATCGCGCCGGCTACGGCTACGGCTATCGCGCGCCGGTCGGTTATCGCGCGCCCGTCGTCGGCGGCGGTTATCGCGTCGCGGCGCCCGGCGGTTATCGCGCGCCGGTCGGCGGATTTCGCGGCGGCGTGAGCGGCGGATTTCAC
>DASREC010000581.1:0-17194 GCA_035652295.1 Polyangia bacterium | reverse complement strand
TGAAGCGAAACGTGTTGGCTGCCCCTGCTTCGCCGCGCGCGCGCCCGCCCCACGAGGTGACCAGCACGGCGCGATCCTCGTCCGCGAGCCGCTCGACCGTGGCGTCGGCCTCCGGCAGCGGTCGTCTGCTCCGCCTCATCCGGAGTTGCCGCCATCCTCGCCCGATAGATCGCGCGGGACCGCGATGTCTTGCGCGGGAGCGAGGTCGACCGACATGTCGATGATGCCGAACTGATCGTCGCCGCACGCCGCCTGCGGCAGCGACGAGAGCGCCACCAGCGTCACGCTTCCCGACGCAGTGAGCGTGCTGCCGAGCACTACGATGGCTTTGAACAAGCGAGTGGAGATCATTCGACGCGAACGCAGCAAGCGCCGAGCCACTGCCGTCGGCCGTGACAAGTTGCGGACGTAGCGATATTGCGCGCGGGCGAGTCGCGGCAGCAATGTCGCGCGACGGCGGGCGTCGTGCGGTGCTTGGCTTGCGGCGCGCGTTCGGCGATCATCGCGCTCATATGTGGCGCGCGCTGATTTTGATCGCGGCGATCGCGGGCTGCGCGGATGAGCCCGGCGGCGGCGGCGCGAATGATCTGGCGGCGGCGGACGACCTGGCGGTCGGCGTCGGCGCGGCGTGCGGCGCGGGCGTGACCTGCCCGGCGGGATCGTTTTGCCAGACGCCGGTGGGCGCGTGCGGCGGCGACGGCGGAGTCTGCGTCGCCGAGCCGGCCTCGTGCGGGCCGGCGACCAAGGCGATGTGCGGCTGCGATCAGAACAACTACTACAACGAGTGCCAGCGCGAGAAGGCCGGCGTCTCCAAGCTGCACGACGGCACCTGCCAGCTCAAGTTCCCCTGCTTCACGCTCGGCGAGGCGCTCTGCAAGGCGCGCTTCGACTGCGCCGCCGACTATTGCGTGCTCTGCAGCTGCACGCCGCAGTTCAACGGCTGCCGCGACATGCTCACGCCGCCCAAGCCGTGCCCGACGCCGACGTGCGCGCCGCCCGGCTGCTGCCGCGCGATCAACGACTGCCCGCCGTCGATGTTCTTCTGCGCGCCGCCCGAGCCCGCGCCGATGAACGTCGCCTGCCCGCCGCCGTGCGCCGACAACCTCCAGTGCAACGCGAGCGGACAGTGCGAGCGCCAGCCGTGCGCGCACGACGCCGACTGCCTGAAGGGATTTTGCGTCGAGAAATTTTGTTATTCGGAGCTGGGCAATTGCACCGTGCCGCCCGGCTGACGCCGCGAGCTCGACGTCAACGCGCTCGATCGACGAGTGGAGTCCAGTTGCGCTCGCGGCGGGCGATGCGCTCCTCGGCGTTCTCGGCGTCGTAGCTGATCTCGCGCGCGGCCTGCGTGAAGTCGGCGGCGCCGTCGAGGGCGCGCGCGTTGACGATGGCGAACGCGCCGCGCGCGGTCTCGATCGCCGCGCCGGCGTAGACGCCGCATTGACGGCAAATCAGGAAATCGGCGGTTTTGAATGCGAAACGATAACGATTCACCAGCGCCGGATCGCGCGCGGTGAACGTGACGCGGCCTTGGGGATCGGAGATCGACAGCGCGCCGTGCGCTCGGCAGAACGGGCAGCCGCACGCGCGCACCGGCAGCTCAGCGGCGGCGCGCGCCGATTCGAAGACGATTTTCAAATTGCCGCAATGACAACCGCCCTCGAATCGATTCATGGCGATTCAATCTCCGCGGCGGCGCGCTCGCCCGATTCGACCGCGCCCTCCATGTAGCCGTTCCATTCGGACGCGGTCTCGGTGCCGGCGAAGTGCAGCCGGCCGACGGGCGCGCGCCACGCCGCGCCGAACAGCGTCCACGCGCCGGGCGGCAGCGCGCCGACGGGACAGCCGCGCGTATACGTCTCGTTCGACCAGTCGTGATCGAAATAGCCGGTCGGCGATTCGGCGGCCTTGCCGAAGAAGCGCGCGAACGACGCGATCACCGCCGCACGCCGCTCGGCCTCCGGGCGCGCGCCCCACGTGCGCGCCTCCTTGCCGACGATGAAGCCGAGCAGCGCCGGCCGCGCGCCGTCGTGGCTGGTGTCGTCGAACGTCGCGGTGACCGGCCCCTCCGTCGAGATCGCCTCGCCCGACAATCCGTCTTCGCGCCAGAACGGGCGATCGTACGTGGCCACCGCTTTGATGGTGGCGCCCATGGGAAACCGCTGCGTCAATTGATCGCGCAAGACCGGCAATTCGGGCGAATAACGCAAACGCGCGGCGAGCGCCGGCGGAATCGCCAATATCGCGTGCGCCGCGCGATATTCGCCGCTCGCCGCTTTGACGATTACACCGTCGCTGGTTTGTGAGATCGATTCGACGGGCGCATTCAAAATCACGCGCTCGCCGAGCTGCGCGGCCATTTTAATCGCCACCGATTGCGCGCCGGGAACGAAGCGCGTTTGCTGCGCGCCGTCATTGGTTTCGACCAAGGATTCGAAACCGCCGCCCGAATTCAAATAGAACAGGAAGTGCAATAACGATAATTCGGCGGGCTCGGCGCCGAATACAGTGCGCACCGCGATATCGAACAACTCGCGGCCGTCGCGAAATGGAATCGTCTCGCGCTTCCAGGTCTCGACGGTCATCGCGTCCCACTCGGCGGCCTTGGCGGCGCGCGCCGGCCCGTCGAGCGGAACGGTTTTTCGCAGGCGCTCGGCGCGGCTCATCGTGCGGTGCAGCGCCAACAGGTTCCAGATCGAAACCGAGGGAATGGTGCCTTTATAGGTCGAGCGTTTGCCGCGCACCTCGAGCACGCGGCGGCCGGTTATGTATTGCGGGAAGGTTTCGATATCCAATTCTTTGCAAAGCGCGAGCATTCGTCGTTGCGTCGGGCCGAGCCATTGCCCGCCGAGATCGTAATGAACGCCGTTGATCTGTTTGGTGTACGTGCGGCCGCCGACGCGATCGCGCGCCTCCAGCACGACCACCGAGCGGCCGCGGGCGGCGAGCGTGCGCGCGGCGGTCAGGCCGGCGAGGCCGGCGCCGATGATGACGACGTCGGGCGCGCTCACGACGGCTGGCCCGGCACGAGCACGATCCGCCCGACGACGCCTTTTTGCGCGAGCCGCGCCTGCGCGTCGCGCGCGGCGGAGAGCGGCAGGCGATCGGCGATGATCGGGCGCAGCTTGCCGGCGGCGGCCCACGCGAGGACCTCGGACAACTCGGCGCGCGTCGCCGACGAGGAGCCGCATACGGCGATCTCGCGGACGATCAAGTAGCCGGGGTTGACCTCGAGCGAGGACGCGGTGACGTTGCCGACCAGCGCCAGGCGGCCGCCGAGGCGCAGCGAGCGCAGCGACGAGTTGAACGTCGGCCCGCCGACCAATTCGAGCGCCACGTCCGCGCCGCCGGTGCGCGCGAGCGCCTCTTTGTGGAAGTTGCCGTCGGGCGCGACCAGCACGTCGTCGGCGCCGAGCGCGCGCAGCGCCTCCACCTTGGCGGCGCTCGACGTCACCGCCACGACGCGCGCGCCGAGCAGCTTGGCGACTTGCAGCGCGTGCACGCCGACGCCGCCGGTCGCGCCGGTCATCACCACCGTCTGCCCCGCGGCGAGCCGCGCGTGGTGGCGCAGCGCGCGCAGCGCCACCGCCGCCGTGCAGTGGAGGAACGCCGCGCCGTCGAGCGGCACGGCGTCGGGCACGCGCACCAGCGACGACTCCCACGCCAGCACCTCTTCCGCGTAGCCGCCGTCGACGGTGAGGCCGTACGAAGCCATCGCCGTCTGGCAGTGCGTCTCGTCGCCGGCGCGGCACGGCGCGCACTCGCCGCACGCCGGACGGTGCGTAGTGGCCACGCGATCGCCTGCGGCAAATTGCCGCACGCCGGCGCCGATCGCGACGATCTCGCCGGCCCACTCGTGGCCGGTCACCACCGGGCGCTTCATGAACGGGTATTTGCCTTCGCGATCGAGCAGGTCGCGATAACAGACGCCGCAGGCTGCGACGCGAACCAGCACCTGGCCGGCGCCCGGCTGCGGCGACGGCCAATCGGCGAGCTCCAGGCGCTCGGGGCCGCCGGCTTCGCGAATCACGATCGCTTTCATTCGAGCGTTGTAACAGGTTCGCTGCGAAGAAAAAAAGCGCGGGACGGCAAGCGGAGGGGGGTTCGCCTGCCGTCCCGCGCCGCCCTAAAGGTTGCGCGGAGTGGACGCTCGCTCGTTACATCTGCTTCGCGTTGATCACTCCATCGATTCCCACGCCGCGATAGAAGTCCTGCACTCGCCGCATGTCGCCTTTGCAAACCGCGTACAGCACCGCCGCACCCGCCGGCCCCGACATCGACGCCGAGGTGCCGCCGGTCATATCGGCGCCCGTGGTCGGATTCCACGTCGTGACCGAGCCGTCGCCTTTGACCTGGCCGAACCAACCCGACTTGAGCAGCCCGGCGCCGAGCGCGAAGATCCAGTTCGAGTTGTTGGGCGTGCCGTCGGGCCAGCCGCTCGGCGTGTTCGGATCCTTGGGCGTATCGCCGCTCCACGTGATGACCACGTTGTCGCCGATCTTCATGCCCGCGCACATCGGATCGGGCTCGTTCATGAGGTCGTTCATGAAGCCGTCCCAGATCTTGCCGAGCGTCTGGGCGGTCATCGTCAGGTTGTTCATGTCGCCGAACGCGCCGTGCGGATCGTCGCTCATGCCGGGCAAAAGCACGGCGTTGGTGAGGTTGAGCTTGAACGCCTTGACGGTGGTGATGAGCACCTGCGCGATCGCCATCAGCTTCGACGGCGTGCTGCTCGAGACGCCGTAGCGCGTGTAGTCGTCGGCGCTCGGCGTGAGCTGCGCGGCGAGATTTTTGCCGAGCAGGTTGGCGGCGACTTTTCCGGTCAAGAATCCGCGCGTCATCGTCGGGCGCGCGGCGGCGCGGTGCAGGGACAGGTTGGCTTTGTAGTAGGCCTCGAAGAGCGAGGCGTCCTGCTGCTTGACCAGCGCGCCGCCGGCGGTGGACGAGGCGCTGTTGAACAGATCGACCATGCCCGACGGGCCGGCCACCGACGCGATCGCCGGCGCGCCCGCGGCGGTGCCGTACGGCAGCATGCCGATGCCGATCGACGGCACGAGCGTCGGCGCGGCGGTCTGCAGCGCGGCCACGGCGGCGAACATGCCGACGCCGGTGCCGACGGTGGTCGACGAGGTCGGCCGCTGCGTGTGCGTCTCGTTGGTGCCGCAGATGAAGCCGGTCATGCGCTTGCCGGCGAGCTTCGGCGCGGCGGGCGACAGCATGAACGGCTTGTCGCCGGTGTCGGCCGCCTGCGCGGTCGCCTGGCCGGTGGCGTAGAACGCCGCGCCCGGCTTGGTCGCGATCTCGGGGAACGGCCACAGCTGCGTCATCCACGCGAAGCCGCCGTTGCCCATGATGTTGCCGACGAAGCGATTCACCGACGAGCACGCCGCCGACTGCGCGATCGCGGGCCCGACGAGGCTCTCGTTGACCTCGAACACCTTCCACGGGCGCAGGCCGAGAGCGGCGCCGAGCCCGATGGTCCACTTGATGAAATCCCGACGAGCGTGGTCCGGGAGATCAAGGTAGCGACGTTTCATGGTTCTCTCCTCGCCTCGTCTGGTTCATTCACACGTGTGCGCGGCCGCGAGAATCGAGGCCACGGCAATCGTCTGGCTGATCTGCGGCGTCGAGCCTTCGGTGAGCGCCTGGTTGCACAGGTCGAGCTGCGCCTGCGACGCCGGCGCGCCCTGCAGGCAGGTGATGCCCGCCGCCGTGCAGTGGTTCGACGCATCGAACATATTGGTGCCCATACATCTCGTCGTCATCGGCATCGCGGTGATGATCTCCTGCGCCGCCTGCGAGAAGATGTCGAACAGCTTGGTCGCGCCGGCGGCGGTGAGCTCGATGGTCTCGGCCACGCGCGCGCCGTAGTTCGGCCCGCCCATCGCCTGCGCGCCGCCCGCGTAGAGCTGCCCCGCCGACGGCGGCGTGGACTGCGCGCCCAGATTGACGCCGAGATCCTTGAGCACGTTGCCGAGCGTCGCGTACTTCAGCTTCTGGCAGGAGTGCATGCGCGTCGAGATCTCGGGCGGGCCCTGCTGCTGGATGCGATCGAGGATCGCGAACGGATCGGGGTTGTCGAGATCGTGATTGAAGGTGTTGTCGACGCCGCCCGACGTGCCGCCCGGCGCGATGCCGAGCAGCGGGCCGGTGTCGGCGTTGGGATCCGGCTGCTGCTGCGTCGGCCCCGGATTCGGATTCGGCGCCGGGCCTCCGCCGAGGCAGCCCGCGACACCGACGAGGAACAGGAGGCTCAGCTTGCGAAACATGGCATCACTCCTCCGCACGGGCCTAGAACTTCACGAAGTCGTCGCTGGTGAACATCGCGCGAAGCACGGGCTTGAGCTTGTAACCGTTGCCCGCGAGCTGCGTCTCGTACGTCTGAATCACGCTCGTCGGAACGGTGGCGAGATCGCCGACGATGTCGGTCTTCGACATCGCCCAGTTCCACGCGCGCGCCACCTGGCAGTCGGCGACGTCGGGATCCTTCGCCATCGCCGCGCCGAGCGAGGTCAGATCGGTCACCGGCTGCTGATAGCGCCACGAGAGCGTCTCGCCCATCGGCAGCCAGTCGGAGAGCTTGGTGATCGGCGCCATCGGCGTCGGCGTGTGAACCTGGATCGTCGTCTGGTACGCGCCGTTCATGTCGAAGTTGGCGAACAGCGGCGCGATGTGATTCATCGTCGTGTGGCAGTTGGCGCAGACCACCGACGACGTGTCCTGGAAGTTGATCGGCGCGATCGTCTTGTCGGTGCCGCCGGTGATCGAGGTGAACGGCCACGGCGAGACGTACTGGCCGTTTCCTTTGGTCACCGGGTTGGCCGAGTACTCGGCGGGGAACTTGGTGCACACGAACGACTCCTGCACCCAGCGCACGCGGCGGAACGCCATGTTGGAGTAGAACTGCTGCATCGCGCCCGGGTCGGTCAGCACGCCGACGGTGGCGGCGCCGTTCGCGGGCGTGCACGACGCGTCGGTGAACTTGCCCATCGTGGCGTCGAACGTCGGGCACGTGTTGGTGGTCGCGGTGAAGAGATCGGTGATCGGGCGATCGTTCACGACCAGCTCGGCGGCGAACGTGGGCGCGGTCTCGAACGCCTTGGTTCCGCCGAGCTTCATCAGATCGCGGAAGTACAAGATGAGCTGGCGCGCGAAGCGCGGATCGGCGAGGTACTTGTCGACCTGCGCGCCGTACGACGTCGCGTCGGTCACGCCGGCGATCTCGGTCATCGTCGGCAGATCGCCGGTGAGCTTGATCGCGGCGGTGCGCAGCGCCTGGCCGTAGTCGACCGTGCGCGCCGCCAGCGCCGGATCTTCCGCCGGCGTCGACGGGCCGGGAGCGGGCGCCGGGTTGTTGCCGTTGCCCGGACCGGGATTGTTGCCGCCCGGATTTCCGCCCGGCTGACCGGTTCCCGTCGGAGCGCTGCCGAGGCATCCCGCCAGGGCGACTGCGACCAGGGAGGGAATGATGTTCTTGCGCATGTCGGTCCTCGCTCCCGTTACTGCTCGGTGGTGATCCAGTTGTCCGCGAACGACGATTTCTGCTGGAACTTGTACGGATGCGCGATCCCCGACGCCGGGTCGGTGTACGTGTAGATCCGGCTGTTCGCGGGAGTCGTGGTGTCGATCTCGCCGAGCGTCGAAGCGCACGCCTGCGCGTCGCCGCCCGCTTGATTGATGGTGAGCAGGCTGAAGGCGCCCGCCGCGCTGTTGCCGTTCTGCGCGTGGCAGTTGGCGCAGACGCCGGAGAGCGTCGGCTTGGCCGAGGCGATGAAGCCCGCGACGTTCTTGCAGCCGCCGCCCGCCACCGTTCCGCCGTCGGGAACCGCGACCGCCTTCGCCTCGATCAAGTTGAAGACCACGTTGACCATGAAGCCGCTCTGAAAGTTTGGCAGGATGAGCGTGCCCGGGCCGAGCGGCGTGGTGCTCGACGCCGGCACGGTCTCGTCGAGGTTCGAGAAGCTGTCGATCGGATCGGGCGTCGCGTTGTAGTGCTGATCCCACGTGACCCACAGCGGGTGGACCACGTGCAGGCCGGACGACTTCGGCGTGATGACGGTGATCGACGACAGCTCGAGGCTGGTGCCGACCATGCGCGCGGTGAAGGTGATGCTCTGGCCGGCGAGCGCGCTGTCGAGCATCGCCAGCTCGACGGTGTTCGGGCCCATGACCGGCTTGAACGGCATGATCTGCGGCTTGACGGTGCCCGCGTCGCCGGCGCCCGCCGGTTGGTGCGCGTTCCACGTGTTGATCCAGTCGGCGATCACCGGCGCTTGCGCGGGCGTGAGCGCGGGACCCTCGTGCTGGCCCTTGGCGTAGATGCGGCTGGTCTCGGGCGTCGCGCCGATCAGGCCGGGGTACGCGAGTATCGTGGTGAGCATGTCGGGCTTGGGATCCATGAAGCCCGGGCCGACGCCGCCGGTCTTGGCGTGGCAGGCGCCGCAGCTCGCGGTGAGGATCGGGGCGACGTTGGCGTTGAAGAGCGCGTTCACGTCGACGCCGAGATCCGCGCCCGCGCCGCCGTCGTCGCCGCTGCCGTTGAGCGGGCTGTACGCACCCAGGCACCCGCTCAGGAGCGCGCTCACCAGAAAGGTGAAGAGGCGGGTGGAGGCGGAACGCAGCATGGTCAGCCGTCCCCCTCTGCGAGGCGCGTGCCGCCCGAGCGTTTATTCGGCTAAACGTAAACCGTTTGGCAAAGCGTGGGCTTATACGAATCGCGCGCGTTGCGTACAATGCTGACGACTGGGAGTCGGTCCCCCACCCCTTTGCGGCCAAGCCGAGGCAGTGGGGACAATAGAACCCAGGTGCCCGAGGGAGCGAACGCGGCGCGGCGCGCGCGGACTCGATCCATCAACCTGGGACCTGCGCCCCCGGGGCCGGCTTCGGCAAACCCTCGGCGCGGATCTCGGCGTAGACGCCGAAGTGGTCGGAGGGCCAGACGCCGTTCTCCGGTTCGGTGCAGACGACCCTCGAGGCGAGGACCTCGCCGAGGCGATCGCGATCGGGGCCGCGCGAGAAGATGTAGTCGATGCGGCGGTTGGGCTCGCCGGCGATCAGCGCGAACGAGTTCGCGCGCGCGAACGTGAAGCCGGGCGAGCCGTCGCCCGCGGCGGCGAAGCTGTCGGCGAAGAACACGCTGCGCCCGAGCCGCGACGTGAGCCCCTTCAAGTAGCGGATCTCGTCGGCGTCGGGCTCGGCGTTGAAGTCGCCCATCACGATCGGCGGAAAGCCGACGCCGATCGGCGCCAGCTCGCGCACGCGCTCGGCGATGAACGCCACCTGCCGCTCGCGCACGTGGCCGCGGTGCAGCTGCCACGTGAGGTGCGTGTTGAACACCGGCACGCGTCCGCACGGCGCGTCGATGCCGACGTAGAGCAGCGCGCGCGATTCGTCGTCGGGCTCGACCGGCAGCGGGAACACGTCGGCCGCGCCGATGGGAAAGCGCGACAGCACCGCGTTACCGAGGTGCAGCCCGCCGCCGATGTGCCACGCCGGCGCGAACGCGACGTGGTAGCCGAGGTCGCGCGCGATCTCCTGCGCTTGATCTTCGGGGAGCGTGTCGTGGTGCAGGATCTCCTGCAGGCCGACGATGTCGGGCGCGAGCGCCTTCACGTCGCGGCGAATCAGGCGCAGCCGGTCTTCCCACGGCCCTTGACGGTTCCAGATGTTGAGGGTGAGCACGCGCAGGCGATCCATGCGCGGGACAGTACAACGGAAGCGGGGTTAGGACAGCATCGTCAAGAGCGCGGCGCCGACGCTCGCCGCCAGCGCGCCGCCGAGCAGCAGGCCCTCGTGGCGCAGGCGGCGGGCGAGCTCGGCGGGCGAGCCGGCGACCACGATCGCGCGCGCGGCGCGGGTCGAGCCGATGCGCGTCTGCGTCGGCGCGTAGCGATCGAGCGCGAGCGCGGAGCACGCGTCGGCCGGCGCGCGGTGCGCCTGGCCGAGCACCGTCAGCGTCGTGCCCGCCGGCTTGCCGAGCGCGACGCGCAGGAGCGCCCGCGCCGCGGCCTCGTCCACCAGCGCGTCGTCGAGCGCGACGCGCGCCGCCGTCGAGATCGTGTCGCCGCCGCCCGGCACCACCACCGTCAGATCGGCGCGATACCACGGCACCGCGCCGCGCAGGCCGGGCGGCGCCACCAGCCGCTTCGCGTCCACCTCGCACGAGATCGGCGTGCCGTCGGGCAGGCGATCCATGCGCCCGCCGAGCGCCCAGCGCAGACGCGCGAGCAGCCGGCGGCGCGCGCTCATCATCATCGCGCACGCGCCCGCGCCCACGCCCGCCGACGCCAAGAGCACCGTCGAGAGCAGGCCGTGCTGCGCCTGCATCAAGCCGAGCAGCATCAGGAGCGGCGACCACAAGCACACCAGCACGAGGAGCCGCTCGACGAGCGAGATCGGCCGCGCCGGCTGGCGCACCGCGCTCGCCGCGATCGGCAGCGGCCGCCGCGCCGCGCCCACCGAGCCGAGGATCGTCGCCACGAGGCCGAGCGCCAGCAGCACGGCCAGCCAGCGGCCGAGCGGCTCGAGCGACGCCGCGAGCGGACAGCCGTTCGGCTCGGCGGCGAACGTCACCGGCGGCTCGAGCTCGCCCGCCTGCTCGGTGTCGTCGTCGGTCGCCGGCGTCAGGAACACGCGATACGGCCCGTGCCCGAGCGGCAGGTCGACGGTGCCGAGGAGCGAGCCGCCGGCCGACGCGCTGTCGATCGGCGTCGACACGACTCGCGTGAACACCAGCTCCGGCTCCTCGACGCTCTGCGCGACCATGACCACGCGCGGCGCGGGAGGCTGTGCCGCCGGGCCCATCTCGACCATGCTGACCAGGAGCACCGCCAGCGAGACACTCATGAAATGTTCATGAGCAAGGCGCGCGCCGGATCCAGTCCCCGCAGCGATTCGGTTTTCTCGTCGCTGCCGGGGAAAAACGCCCCGCTCCCGGGTCTCCAGTCCCGGGGGAAAAGTTGTGCAAGGTGTTCGAGCAAGCGATGGTGGACGCGATGGACGCACACTCCGGTAAGGCCGTGCGCTGCCGCACCTGCCGCGCGCACTCGGGCGACGGCATCGGGCTGCGCCGCGGACTTTGTCGCGCGTGCTACTTGCGCGCGTGGCGCGGCGCCGAGCTTCCCGACGGCGCGACGTGCGTGACGTGCCGCGAGCGGCGGCGCATGGTGCTGCGCTGGACCCGTCTCGGCGACGCGAAGATCGTGACGTGCCAGAACTGCGGGTTCATCGCCGATCGCATGCGGCCGCGCCCGCTCACCGTCGAGGAATTGGCCGAGCGGCTGGCGCGCGAACGGCGGCGCGCGCGCGATCGCCGGCTCAACTACGTCATCGATCCGCGCGATCCCGCCGAGCGCCGCGCCGAGCCGCGCCGCGTCCGCCGCCGCTGAGTCGACACGCCGCGCGCGCGGGTTTATTCTTTCCGCCATGCCTGATTCAGGTGATCCGAAAGATCCGAAAGATCCCGAGAAGCCCGAAGCCGAGGTGGTCTCGATCGACGACGCCCGCAAGCGCGCCGAGGAGCGCGTGCACGGCGCGGCCGAGGCGACGCCGACGCCGGGCGCCGCCGCGGTGCTGCAGCCGGTGATGGCGGCGGTGCTCAAGGAGCTGGCCGGGCTCGCCGGCCCCGACGGGCAGATCAAGCTCGGCGGCGAAGACGCGGTGGCGCGCGCCAAGACCGCCGCGGTGCTCAAAGGCATCGGCGCGGGGCTCGGCGCCGCGCTCGCCGAGGCGTTCGGCAAATGGGCCGAGAAGCTGACGCAGCCGCCCGCGCCCGGCGCCGCGCCCGACAAGCCCGCCGATCCCGCCAAGCCCTCCGACGACAAACCCGACCCGCCGAAGTCGAACTAGCGGCACCGCGCTTGCTCTCGCCGTCGCCGTGCGCGCGCGGCTGCGAGTACGTCGTCCCGTCGGAGACGCTGTCGCGCGTCGACGCGCTGCGCTGGCAGGACCGCGCGCTCGCCGCCGTGGAGGTGCGCAACACCGAGACCGGCGCGCGCTCGTACAAGTGGGCGCACGACCTCGAGCCGCTGGATTCGCCGTCGCGCAGCGGCGCGCGCGTGCGCGAGCGCCTCGACGTCACGCGCAACCGACTGCTCGTCGGCGGCGCGCTCATGATGGCCGGCGGCGCCGGGATCATCGTCGGCGGCGTAGCCGCGCTCGGCTACGAACGCCCAAAGTGCGAGCCCGGCCAGCTGTGCTTCGACTTCTTCAACTGGACGGCTGTGTCTCACGTGTTCGGCGGGCTCTTGCTCGCGTTCGGCGGCGCGATCGCGATCGGCGGCGCCGTGCTCGCGGTCATGGGCATCCTCCGCGCGGCGCGCTCCTCGACGGTTCCCTTCGGCCGGCGCGGGATCTTCTACTTCGACCTGAAGGGCGCCGTTTGGCGGTTTTGACGCGGTTTAGCCGAGCGGCCCTTGCCGCGGCGCGCGGCGGCGCCTAGATTCCGCGTCCCATGGACGACGAGCGCGAACCGATCGTGGAGCCGCGATTCCAGCTACCGGCGCTCTGCGACGCGGCGGCGATCTGCGCCTTCCTCGAGCGCGCCATCGTCGAGGATCTGCTGCACGCCGGCGTCCTCGACGAGCGCCCGCCCGCTCCGCCGCCGCCGCGCCGCTAGGGATTCTCGACGAGCAGGTGCGCCTTGTACGTCTGGCCGTAGGTCCCGGCCGGCGTGCCCGCGTAGTCGGTGACCAGCACCAGGCAGCCGCCCCACGCGTCCCACGTCCAGCCGAGGTAGCTGTCGCCGTGCCCGTCGAGCCACGCCATCACGCTGGTGATGAACGTGCCCGCGCAGTCGTCCTCGCCGATCTCGGTCGCGACCACCGGGTACTGCGCCGCCACCGGCCCGGCCTGCCCGTCGAAGCACGCGGCGTCTTGGCACGTGTTGAAGTTGTAGAGGTGCCACGCCGCCGCCAGGTTGTTGCGCGGATCGCTCGGCACGTGCGTGAGCCACTCCGACAGCGAGTTCGAGTACTCGACGCCGCCGAGCATGATCAAGTTGTCGGCGCCCGCGCCGCGGATCGCGCTCACCAGCTCCTGCATGCCCGCCGCCTGGAACGCGAGGCCGGGGCACGTGCCGCCGTCGCGCCAGCAGGTCCACGCCGCGGCGGTGTCCTGGTTGCCGTCGGGAAACGGCTCGTTGAACGGCTCGAACACGACGTGATCGCTCATGCCCTTGAAGTGGCCGGCGACGTCGCTCCAGAACGCGGGCGCGTGATCGCGGTCGGGCATCGCCTGCTGGCCGGTCGCGCGATCGGTGCCGGGCGCGGTCCAGTGCAATTCGAGGATCGCCATCAGCCCGTTCTGGTGCAGCAGGCTCACGTAGTCGGTGACGGCTTGAATGTAGTTGGCGCCGGCGAACGCGGGCGCGACGCCGTTGATGGCGAGCCAGCAGTCTTCGTTGAGCGGCACGCGCACCACGTTGGCGTGCCACGCGGCGATGGCCTTCACCGACGCGTCGTCGGAGGGCCCGTCGAAGATTCCGTTGCCCTGCACGCACGCGTACTCGGTGCCCGAGCGGTTGACGCCGAGCAGCCGCACCGGCTTTCCCGCGGCGTCGACGATCTGCGTGCCGCTCACGTGCAGCCCGACGCCCGCTCCGCCGCCGTCGCTCCCCGACGGCGCGAGATCGCCGCCGCCTCCCGAATCCGCGCCGCCGTCGAGCGGATGAAACCCCGGCGTCGCATCGCACGCGACCAGCAACAGCGAAGCGATCGCGAGCGGCTTGCGCATCCGGCTCGCTCCAGCGTCGGCCCGCCGCGCATTTTTCGCAAGCGCGCTAGTTCGACCAGCCCTCGGCCTTGCCGCGGATGGCGCGCAGGTAGACGAGGCTGAAGGCGACGTTGAGGCCGTGCTCGAGCGACGGCTCGTACTGGAACATCTTGCGCGCCAGCAGCGACGAGTGCGCCAGCGACATGTTGACGCGATACACCACCAGCGTCTCGCCCGCGCCGCGCGGCGTGAGGTCCCACTGGAAGTGCGCGCCCGCGAGATCGCCCGACACGCCCACGCCTTCGTACGTGCGCTCGGCGTAGCGCATCGCCCAGCCGGTCGACCACGTCATCAGCGGCACCGCGAAGTCGGCCACCCACTCGACGGTGCCCGGCCCGCGCGCGCGCTCGCGGCTCTCCTCGACGCCCGGCACGAAGCGCCCCCACTCCGCCGGCCGGCTGAGCAGCTCACCGATGCGCGACACCGGCGCGTACATGCGATCGAGCAGGCTCACGTCGCCGAGCCGCCCGCTCTCGAGCGAGCGCAGCACCGCTACCTGCCCGCGCGCGAGCAAGAAGTCGAAGCCGGGCCCGCGCGCCTTCGCGTCGGGCGGCGTGATGGTGCCGGGCCGCGCGCGCTTCTCGGCGGCGGCGCGCATGTTGGTCGCGAGCAGGAGCTGCGCGGCGAGCGCCAGGCCGTGCTCGGTCACCGGCATGCGCTTGAGGAACGATCGCACCAGCGCGTTCGAGTGCTTGACGTCGGAGTAGCCGTACTGCACCAGCACCGTGCCCCCGCCCGACGCCGGCAAGAACTCCCAGCGGATGGTCGCGTCGTCGAGCGGATCGGGCGAGGTCACGAACACCGCGCCCGTCGGGCCGGGCTCGAACTTGAACGCGTTCACCATCTCGAACGAGCTCACGGGCAGCTCGATCTTCCACGCCGAGACGCCGGTGTCGGCGCCGCTCGGCTCCCACGTCGAGCGCGTGACGTTCGGGATCACGTGCTTGTACTCGCCCGGGTGCGCGATCACGTCGTGCATGATCTCGGGCGGCGCGGCGACGTACATCATCAGCGTCACCTGCTTCATCGCGCCGGCGGGCGTGGACTCGATGAGCGCCACGTCGCCGTGCTTGAGCAGCGGCGCGAGCGCGATCAACTTGTCGTCGGGGAGCCGCTCGAGCGGCATCACCTTCGCGTGCGCGATCGCCGCGACGAAAAAACTCGCCGCGAACGCGAGCGCGCCCAGCCGCGTCACGCGCTATCTCTTCGCGGATTGGCGATGCGCTTCTTCCACCAGCTGCTTCACCTCGTCGAAGATCGCCTCGGGCACCACCTTGCCGCGAAACACCTTCGAGCCGCGCTCGGCGGCGGCCTGGAACGCCTTCACGTCCGCCGGCGCGACGACCACGAGGCCCTGCTGCTTCATCTGCTTGAGCGCGTCGGCGTCCATGCGCCGCACCTCGGCCGAGATCTTCCCGCCGTACTCGCGCGCGATCTCGAGCAGCTTCGGCCGCAGCTCCGGCGGCACCTTGTCCCACGCCTCTTTCTTCACCACCGTCGCGCCCGACAGCGCCGCCCACGGCAGATCGAGCATGTACTTGGCGCGCTCGAACACGCGCGAGCCGAACGCGTACACCGGCACCAGCGCCACGGTGTCGATGAGCCCCGTCTGCAGCGACGGCAGAATGTCGGTCGACGACGCCACCACCGGGTGAAACCCGCCCGCGCGCCACGCCTCCACCGACGCCGGATCGCCCTCCCAGGAAAACACCTTCGCCGACTCGAACTCCTTCATCGACGACATCTTCTTGGTCGAGAAGAAGCGCACGAAGCCGACGTCCGACCAGCCGATCACCACGTAGCCCTTGTCGAGCAGCACCTTCTCGAGCTGCGGCTGCATCCGCTCGAGCACGAAGTCGAGCGTCTGCGCCGTGTCGATCATCATCGGCACGTCGAGCGCCTGCGGCTCCTGCGCGATGTCGTGCAGCCCGATGGTCGTCAGCGCCGCGGCCTGCATCTGGCCGATGCGCATCTTCTTGACCATGTCGCCTTCGTTCCCGACGACGCCGCCCGGATAGATGATCAGCTTGACCTTGCCGCCCGACGCGTCGGACCACTTCTGGCCCATCTCCTTGAGCAGCGTGTGCCAGGGCGAGCCGTTCGGCGCCAGCGTGCCGAGCTTGATCTTCTCCTCGGCCGACGCCGACGCGGCGACGAGCGGAAGCGCGAGCGCCAGAGCCAGTAAGCGATGCGTTCTCATGGTGATCCTTTCATCTCATTCGGCGAACAGCTCGTCGGTGCGCGACAAGAGCCAGCGCGCGCGCCGCTGGGCAATGATATTGGCGAGGCGGTGATCCGGATCCGAGTCGACGTCGAACGCCGCGGCCTCTTCGAGCAGCCGCTTGAACTCTTTTTTATCCTGGCGCGTCACCGCCACCGACTCAGCATACGAGACCAGCGGCGCCAGCTTCTTGTGATGCGACAGCGCGAGCGCGCGCTCGAGGTGCTGCTTCGCCTCGTCGGGATGCTGCGCGCCGCCGTAGGTGATGAAGAACTCGTGGATGGCGCCCTCCTCGTAGCTCTCGTCGAGCTCGAGGGCGCGCCGCTCGAGCGCCTCCACTTTCGGTAGCTCACCCACGAGCTTCATGTCGTCTTTCGCCGCCCCCACCGCCGAGCCCCACGCCGCTCCGGTCCAGTACAAGAGTGGCACATCTTCCCTGGTCATACGAGCCAGCGCGCGCGATCGATCGTCGGGCGTCTGCGCGCGCTCCCAGGCGGCGCGAAATCCCGGCTGCTGCAGCTCCAGCCCGTCGAGCCCATAGCCGCGCGCGCGCAGGAACATGCGGCGGCAGCGCGCATAGAGTACGCGCGCCGCCTCGACGTTGGACTCCTGCAGCCGATCGGCCTGCTCCTCGATGAACGCCACTCCATAGGACGTAAACGCGCGCACCATCGCCAGCAACAGCGCGCGGTGCTGGGGCAGCGCCTCGTGCAGCTGCTCCATGGTCTTCATCAGCACCGGCAGCGCGTCGCGCACCAGCTCGGGATCGTCGTCGCGCGAAAATCCCGAGCCGGGCTCGGCGATGGTGTTGGCCACCGCCGTCAGCGCGATCTTCTTGAGACAGCCCGCCTGCGAGAGGAGAGCCACGATTGCCAGCCAGCGCATGATAAGGTTGACCATCGTATAAAGGATCCGCAGCCGGTCAACCACCATCTAATGGTAATGGGTCAACCCCTTTGATCGACATCGAGCCCCCAGCGGTAGACCCCGAGGACGGCGCGCCCGTCAAGCACGGCAGCATCGTCGAGCGCTCGCTGATCGTCGTCATCTCGCTGGCGATGATCGTGCTGCCGGTGCTCGAGATCATCTTGCGCGCGATCCGCGGCGCGGGGCTGCCCGGCTCGTCGGTCTACGTGCAGCACCTGACGCTGTGGCTCGGGTTTCTCGGCGCGCTCGCCACCACCGACGCCGGCCGCCACCTCG
>DASREC010000580.1:0-5878 GCA_035652295.1 Polyangia bacterium | reverse complement strand
GCCCGCGTCGATGACTGCGCCCGCGTCTGCAACTGCGCCCGCGTCGATGACTGCGCCCGCGTCTGCGTCGTTGACTGCGCCCGCGTCTGCAACTGCGCCCGCGTCGATGACTGCGCCCGCATCGGTGACTGCGCCGTCGATGACTGCGCCTGCGCCTGCGAGTGCGCCGGCGGTCGCGACGCCGCCGCTCGCCGCGCCGAAGTCGATCGCCGGGCCGCGCGGCCGGCGACGTGCGGCGAGACCCGCCGCCGCCGCGTCGAGCGCCGAGGACAATCTCCGCCAATTTCAAGATCGCCTCGCCAAATTCCCCGACGACGAGCCGGCGCTGCGCGGCGCGTGCACGTCGCTGGCGCGGCTCGGCAAGGTCAGCGAAGCCGCCAAGCTCTGCCGCCACGCGCTGCGCCTCGATCCCACCGACGTCGCCGCGCGCCGCGCGCTGGCGCACAGCTACGCGCTCGGCGGCGCCTGCCAGTGGGCGCAGAACGAATGGCGCCAGGTGCTCGCCGATCGCCCCGGCGATCCCGAGGCCCGCCGCGAGCTGCGCGCCCGCCGCGCCGTCTGTGACTGAGCCGCGTCAGGGCCGATCGAGCGCGGCGATGAGCTGCGCGATCGTCTCGACGCCGGCGGGCAGCGCGCTCGCATCGACCGGCAGCCACCGCAGCGGCGGCTCGAGCTTGACGCCGCGGCAACCGCAGCGCGCCACGCCGTCGCCGACGCCGGCGCGAATCGTGTCCCAACGTCTGGCGCGGTCGCCGCGCGCCGCCTCGACGAAACCCTGCCACGCGTCGTCGCACGATCCGATCGCGTCGCGCAGCCGCGTCATCAGCTCGACCGTCACCGTGCGCACGTCGATGCCGACGACGAGCAGCCGCACGTCGGTGCCCGCGAGCAGCTTCTCGGTGTGGCTCTTGAGCTCGGCGATTCGCGTCGCGCCGTCTGCGAGCACGTACAGGTGGCGCCCTTCGCCGGGCTTCAGGTCGCCGACGTGCAGCTCGCCCGCGCCGCGCAGCACCAGCACGATGCCGTTCTCCGTCACCAGTCGGCCGTGCTTCGCCGGCGGCGGCAAAATGCCGCTCGGCGCGAACAGCACCGGCGCGGGATGGATCGCGTCCAGGCTCGCGCGCAGCTTCGCCACCTGCGCGTCGCACTCGTCCGCTCGCGCGCCGCGCGGCGCGGCGGCCGCGACGGCGCAAACGAGCGCGGCCCACGCGAAGCGCATCGCGCATTTCTACGCGCTCTGTAGCCCGCCGTCCACGCCGCGCTGTTGCGCCAATGCGACAGCCGCGCGCGCATCGCGCCGTTTCGCTATGATCGATGCGCCGGTCTCCGCCTTGCAACGAGCGCCGGCGAGGAGCCCTCGATGCGCACCGTGCTCATCCTCTGTTGCGCGCTCGCCGGCTGCGGCTCGACCGACGTCGCGGGCGGTGACGGCGGCGGCGCGCACGATCTGGCCACGCCCGCGCCCGGCGACGGCGCGGCCGGCGACTTCGCCACGCCCGGCGCCGACAGCGGCGCCGACGGCGGCGCGGCCACCGGCCAATGGGTGATGGGCTACTACGTCGGCTACGACATCCACGCGTACCCGATCGCGCAGATCGACTGGACCGGCCTCACGCACATCATCTTCTCGCCGCTCACGGTCAAGAGCGATCTCACGCTCGACCTGTCGTTCTCCGACGAGAACGGCACCGGCCAGCAGGACGCGATGGCGCTCGCGCAGGCCGCGCACGCGCACAACGTCAAGGCGCTCGTCATGCTCGGCGGCGCGGGCGCGGGCCCGAACATCGCCACCGCCGCGAGCGCGCCCAACCGCGCCGCGTTCGTCTCCAAGCTGGTGAGCGCCGTGTCGACGCTCGGCTACGACGGCATCGATCTCGACTGGGAGGACTCGGTCAACCTCGACGACCTGGTCTCGCTCGCGCAAGCGCTGCGCGCCGCGCAGCCGGGCCTCATCCTCACCATCCCCGCCGGCGCGATCAACGGCAACTTCCAGACGGTCGATCCGCGCTGGGTCACGCTCGCGCAGTCGCTCGATCGCTTCATGGTGCAGACCTACTATCCGTCGACGGCGGTGACCGGGCAGGGCTGGAGCTCGTGGTTCGTCGCGCCGCTGTCCGGCGTCACCGGCTCGACGCCGATCGCCATCGACGACACGCTCCAGCGCTACGCCGCCGCCGGCATCCCCAAGGCGAAGCTCGGCATGGGCCTCGCGTTCTACGCCATCTGCTACACCGGCGGCATCACCGGGCCGCGGCAGCCGACGTCGGCGAGCACCAACATCGTCGGCGGCGACAACGCGTATCCGCTCGCCGCGTTCTTCGCCGCGGGCGGCACGTTCGACACCGCCGCCGCGTCGGCGAAAAAAGTCGACGCCACCGCGCAGGAGCCGTATCTCACGTTCGCGTCGCCGGTCACCGACTCGCACTGCGGCGCGGCCACGCAGTACGTCTCGTACGAGGACGAGGCGTCGATCCTCGCCAAGGGCGCGTTCTCGAAGCAGCAGGGCTACGGCGGCGTGATCATCTGGACCATCAACGAGGGCTGGCTGCCGGCGAACGCCTCGGGCGGCCGCGCGCCGAACGCGCTCATGCAGGCGCTCAGGCAGGGCTTCCTCGCGCCGTGATCGCCGCCGCTTGACGCGTGCGATCAGCCGCCGCGGATCAGGTTGACGATGCCGCGGATGATCAGATACGGCCCGGCGATCGCCAGCACGACGCCGCCGAAGATGCCGCGCACGCTCACGCGCCGCGCGCCGGCGGTGAGCGCGAGGATCAAGCCGGCCAGCGCCAGCGCGCCGACGCCGAGGAGGATGTCCTTCCACGGTGGATTTCCGCGCCGTGGCGGCTTCGACGGATCCTCGCTCTGCTTGGGCATGACGACGGTCATGCCGCGATTTTACCACGCGTCAGCGGTACGGACCGGGCGGCAGCGCGTCGAGCTGGGCGCGCGCGCGGCGGCCCGAGCGGGTGTCGGGCGACTCGCGGATGGCGCGCTCGTAGGCGGCGCGCGCCTCGTCGACGCGGCCGAGCGCGCGGTGCGCTTCGCCGAGCCACCAGGCGCGCGTGGCTTGCGACGCCGGCGTCGCGTCGCCGCCGGCGAGCGCGCGCTCGAGCGTCGCCACCGCCTCGTTCGGGCGATTCGCCGCCACCTGCGCCGCGCCGAGCGTGCCGAGACACGCGGCGCGGGCGCGCGCGGTCTTCACCTTCGCCAGCGCCTGCTCGACGAGCGCGATCGCCGCCTCCGCCTCGCCGAGGTGCAGCCGCGCCCACGCGATGTTGTTGTCGAGCATCGCCTCGGTCCCCGTGCGCGCGAAGATCGCGCGATCGGTCGCGAGCATTTTATCGAGCGCCTCCTGCCAGCGCTCCTCGACGAGCAGCGTGAACGCTTCGTAGGTGTCGAGGACGCGCTGGTGCGCCACCGACAACAACGGACGCAGCTCGACGATCCCGCGCCGCACCGCCGAGACGTCGTGACGCTGCGCCGACTCGAGGATCGCCCGCTGCGCGCGGTTCACGAACAGCGGGCGAATGAAGCGGTGCGCGATCCCGGCGACGAACGCCGCGGACAGGAGCACGTCGGCGATCAGTTGATCGCGCGGGCGATCCCAGGCGATCACCACCGCCGAGGCGGCGGCGAGCGCGCCGACCGCCAGGCACGAGACGTTGATGCGCGCGCGCAGCGTCACGCTTCGAGCGTAGCACGCGTTCGCCGCTTGCGACGCGCGCGCGGCCGTGGCCAGATCCGCGCGACGTGACCACGCTCCTGAAACCCGGCCCGCGCCGCGAGCGGCTGATCACCGCCGCCGCGCTGATCGTGCTGGCGCTCGCCGTCCTGCGCACCGCGTGGCTGTGCGACGACGCGTTCATCACCTTGCGCACCGTCGACAACTGGGTGCACGGCTTCGGGCTGCGCTGGAACGTCGACGAGCGCGCGCAGGCGTACACGCACCCGCTGTGGATGCTGCTGATGGCCGCGTGCTACGCGATCACGCGCGAGCCGCTCTACACCCTCGAGCTCTTGTCGAGCGCGGTGGCGCTGGGCGCGGTGGCGCTGCTCCTCTTCGGCCGCGAGCGGCCCGCGATCGATCGCGTGTGGATCGTCGCGCTGCTCGTCTTCTCGAAGACGTTTCTGAGCTACGCGACCTCGGGGCTGGAGAGCCCGCTCCTGTTCCTGCTGCTCGCGCGCTTTCTCGTCGTGTACCTGCGCGCCGAGGATCCGTCGCAGCGGCTCGGCGAGCTGGCGCTGCTCGCCGGGCTCGCGCTGCTCACGCGCTTCGATGCGCTGTGGCTGTTCGCGCCGCCGCTCGCCGCCGCCGCGTGGCGAGCCGGCGCGCGCCGCGCGTGGAAGCCGCTCGCGCTCGGCGCGCTGCCCGTCGTCACGTGGGAGCTGTTCGCGATTTTCTATTACGGCTGGCCGCTGCCCAACACCGCCTACGCCAAGCTCTCGACGGGCGTGCCGCTCGGCCGCCTGCTGCGCGAGGCGCTGCACTACACGCACAACTTCATGATGTGGGACTGCCTGTCGCTGGCGGTGATCCTGCTCGGCGCGTGGGCGCCGCTGCTCGAGCGCAACCGGCGCGCGATGGCGGTGAGCGCGGGCATCGCGCTGCACGTGGCGTACGTGATGCGCGTCGGCGGCGACTTCATGTGCGGGCGCTTCTTCGCCGCGCCGCTGTTCGCCGCGATCGCGACGCTCTACTTGATCGACACGCGCCTGTCGCCGCGGCTGCGCCCGCTGATCGCGCTGCCGCTCGCCGGGCTGCTCTCGACGGCGCCGGGCTCGCACTGGTCGTGGATGCGCGGCGGCCCGGCGCACTTTCACGAGCACGGCGTCACCGACGAGCGCGCGCTCTACTATCCGCTCACCGGGCTGCTCGCCGATCGGCCGGCCGACGGCGGGCGCTTCATGCAGCTCGGCCTCGGCATGAAGGCGCGCGGCGACAAGATGGTCATCGAGAACATGATCGGCATGATCGGTTACTACGCGGGGCCGGCGGTGCACATCATCGACAACGACGCGCTCGCCGAGCCGCTGCTCTCGCACGCGCCGGTGATGCAGCCGCTGCTCGTGCGCATCGGCCACTACGAGCGCGGCGTGCCGCCCGGCTATCGCGAGACCGTCGAGTCCGGCGTCAACCAGCTCAAGAACCCGAGCCTCGCCCTGTACTACGACAAGCTCCTCGTCGTCATCCGCGGCCCCCTCTTCGCCCCCGGCCGCCTCGGCGAAATCCTCCGCTTCAACCTCGGCGCCTACGATCACCTGATGGACAACTACGTCCACAACCGCTGACCGTGCTCAATCCCCGCTGCACGTAAACCACCGAGAATCGCCAAACAGAGCTACTTTACGAGCCTCCGCCGCGGTAGCGGAGCGGAGCGCGTAGGCGGGGATGGACGCGGCGGAGCGAAATCGGTAACGGGCGATTTCGCGGAGCCGCGTCCATCCCCGCCTGCGCGGAGCGCAGCGGTGATCGAGCACAGCGCCACTCGCTTCAACCGGCGGCTGATTTGTCTTTGTCTTTGAGCGCGGCGAGCTCGGCTTCGAGGGCCTTGATGCGCGCGCTCGGCATCGTCAGCAGCTTCTCGACTTCGGCGATGCGGCTGCGCGCGTCGTCGAGCCGCCGCATGGTCTCGCGATACGCCGGATCGTTCCACGCCAGCGGATTGTCCGTCGGGTGCTGCTTGAAATAGTCGGCGGTGGCGCCGAGCGCCTCGAGCGCCGCGCGCACGCTCTCGGTGCGCTCCACCTGGTGGAACGCGATGGTCGCCACCAGCTCGCGGATCTGATACTCGGCGTAGCGATACGCTTCGCGGTTGCACAGCACCATCGCGATCGCCACCGCGATGATCGCCGCGCCGCCGGCGAACGGGCCGACCTG
>DASREC010000579.1:0-30417 GCA_035652295.1 Polyangia bacterium | reverse complement strand
TCCATCGGGGTTTTGGGGAATGGAGGCCAAAGGTGGCTCCGACAACGTACTGATGGCGAGCAATTACATCCACGACATCACCTCGCGCGCCATCATGCTCGGCGGCGAGAACTGCGACGACACGTCCATGTGGGGATATCCGGGTTCCATCGCGGCGCACAATGGGACCAACGAGATCGCGCGCAACAACATCATCGTCAATGTGTCCGAGAGCGGCGGGGTCGGAATCGGGATCTATGGGTGCTCCGGCTGCGCCGCCGACATCAATAGCGTGTGGGACGACAATACGGCGCACAATCACCTCTACTTCGTAAAGGCGGATGTCGCGCATCGAATCCCGTCGAACGTCACGCTCGCCGGCGGGTCCGATGACCTTTACGACAACCTCTTCGGAAAACCCGACACCACCAAAGTGTGGTGCACCATCTCCGATCCGAATGGCTACCTGTCGCATGATTACAACGAATGGTGGATGCCCGCGGGCCAGGTCTCCGGGTGCGCGACCGATACGCACTCGTTTACCACCGATCCCATGGTCACCAACTCGACGCCCACGCAGGCGCTCTATCTGAAACCCTTGACGGGAAGCCCGCTCATTCGCGCGGGGATCTACCAAGCGGAGATCGTGTCGGCCGACGGGAATTCCTATGACTACTCGGCCGTCGTCCGCGACTCGAATCACCCGACGCTCGGCGCGCTCGAGCCGTGACGGGGAGGACCAGCCTGCGGCAAAGTGCCGCAACGACGGCCGCCGGCGTGATATGCTGGGGGCATCATGCGAACGATCGGTGTTCTTGCGTTGATGATTTGTGGATGTAACGCGCCTTCGAGGCAGCAGAGTTGTACGCCCAGCACCGGGAGCACCGGGAAATATGTCGTCAGTGAATGGAAGACCCCGGTGCAGAGCTCCGATTACGCGTATGACTTGAACGGCGACGGCATCAAGGACAATGCGCTCGGCGCCCTCATCGTCACGTTCGCCGGAAAGGGGCTCGATACGCAGTCGGGGATCACCAAAGCGGTCAAAGAAGGGGCGGCGGTGGAGCTGCTTCAATGGGGCTCGTCGGATGCCACGTTTCAATCGGACACGTGCGCGTCGGTCGTCGGCTACGTCGGGCAGAAGACGACGGCGCCGCCGAAGTTCGACGGCAGCGACGTGTTCGCCAAGGACTCGTCGGTGGCGGCGAGCGGGCAGTTCACCGGGCCCATTCAATCGGGCACGTTCAACTCGAGCTCGCCGGTCACCGCGCAGACGCCGGTCACGCTCACGCTGATGCTGCCGCTCCTCGGCGGCGACGCGCCCGTCGAGCTCGATCTCACCGCCGGCCACGTCCAATTCACCTCGGAGCCGGGCGGCCACCTGATGCAGGGCCAGCTCAACGGCGCGATCCAGATGGCCGACGTGCAGAACAAGCTGGTGCCCGCGCTCGCCAGGTCGCTCACCGTCGAGGGACAGACCAATCCGAAGGCGCTCATGCTGTTCGACACCGGCGGCGATCCCGATCCCTCGTGCACGGGCGCCTGCAAGAATCCCGACGCCACCTGCGCGGTCACAGGCGACAAGAAGATCGACGTCTGCGAAGTGACGGGCAACGCCACCATCAAGAGCCTGCTCCTGCCCGACGTGCAGTTGTTCACCACCTCCGACCCGTACGACCCGTCGGCGGCCAACACGATGATGGACTCGCTCTCGCTCGGCCTCAGCTTCTGCGCCACCGAGGCCAGCTACTGATCAGTAGCACGACTCATGACGCACTCCGCCGCTGCTTGACGACGCGCAGCTCGTAGGTCGCGCCGCCCGTCGCCTGCTTGACGCCGCGGTGGAAGACGCGCCCGCGGAAGCGCGCGCCGGACGAGCCGGCGATGTTAGCCCGTCCGCGTGCGCGGCACAACGCGCGGCAAATTGCCGCAGCAGCCGCCGCCGTCGCACTTCCGAGCTGCGTGCCGCGACAACGCTGTCGCAGTCGGCGCCAAAGTCCGCGCCGCGCGCGCACGCGGCCGCGGCATCGCGCTTGCTCTTCGGCCGCGCACTCACTAAGGGAGCCTACAATGATGATTCAATGCGATCTGTGCCACGGCAAAGGAAGCGTCACTAAACGAGAGACGTGCCCGACGTGCAACGGCGCGGGGACGATCGACGTGACCTGCATGCACTGCGGGGGATCCGGTTTCGAAGAGACGTTTCCCATCGAGCTGCCGTGCTCCGTTTGCAAAGGCAAGGGCACCGTCAAGCAAGACTGCGAGAAGTGCGGCGGCACCGGCGGAGTCCCCGTCGAGGAGACGTGCCCGAAATGCGGCGGCAGCGGACAAGTGGATGACGGCAACTCATGATCGACGTCAACGCGCTCGAGCAGCAGTGGCTCGCGCAGCTCGAGCAGAGCAATCAGCTCGGCATGAGCCGCGTGCTCGCGCTGGCGCCGAACGATCGCGCCGCGACCGTCTATGAGCTGTCGTCGGTGATCGCGTACCTCGGCCAGCTCGAGGGCTACTTCAGCGGGTATGAGGCCGTCGCGCTCTATCTGAGGAGCATGGGACGGCCGCGGCTGTTCGATCGGCTGCAGCAGCTCCTTGCCGACCTCCGCCAGGCCAAGGCGATCTATACGCGGTCGTTCCGGGGCGCGCTGGCGCCCTCGCCGCCGCCGCGGTCGCCGTCGCCCGCCGCGCCGGAGGTGAGCGCGCTCGACGACGCGATGAAGCGCCAGCAAGACGCGTTCGACGCGCACTTCGCGCAGTGGCAATCGGGCTTCAACAAAGCGTGCGCCCATTGCAAGAACCCGCTCGGCGACGCCTATCATCACGTCGCCGTCTGTCCGCACTGCGGACGCTTTCCCAAAGGCTGATCAGCTCAATCCGTTTTCAGGATGGACGCGCCGTCGATCACCGCTTGCGGCACGTGCTCGCCGGCGTTGAGGACGGTCACGCGCACCAGCCGATGCCGCTCGTCGAAGTCGAGCTGCACGGTGTCGTCGCCGCCGTGCGCGGCCGCCTTCCGCTCTGCGTCCGGCGACAGGTCGAAATAGATCGCGTCTCCCTCGGGGTCGTAGCTCACTCGCATGGCCGCAGCTCGAGCAACCCGCGTGCCGCGGCCAACCCTCGCATTTCGCGGCGCCGCTGCGACGCGCTTGTCCACTCGAAAAGTTCTGGATACGCCGCCGGCACCCGCGTGGTGCGTGCATCTTTCGGACTCGAGCGTCGCGCGGCTCGACGAACGGCTAGGTAGTTCCAACCCTACTGGAGATCGCTACAGCTTGAGCGCGGCGTCTACTTGCGCCTGCTCTATGTCGGTGAACTCGGGCCGCGCGAGATTGTTTTCGTCCAGGTATCGCAACCCGGCGGCGATCGACGTCAACACCGCGGCGCGATCGGAGGACGGCACCAGCCACAACCACGTCCAGCCGACCCACGGACGCCCTTCGCTGTTACGAACCAGGATCTTCTCGACGTCCCACGCCGCGGTGTACAGCGCTTCACAGCCGAGCGAGCTGGTCGTCGCCTTGTGGAGCGCGATCTCGTTGTTGATCTTGTCGGAGATGCTGTCGTAGAGCGCCAGCCCCTTGGCGATACCCGGCCGCCCGCGTTCGTGGGCATCGCCGAGCTCGCGGGCGAAGGCTGCGTTGCCGCCGAGGATCTGCGTGGCGCGGCACACCCAACCGAAATGGCGAATGGCGTTTCCCTTTTCGGGATCGCCGGCGGCGTTGCGCTGGATGTCGCTGTACACCGGGAGATAGACGCGGACCGCCACGTAAGGAAGGGCGAAGGGGACCAAGGGCCCGAGGTACCAGAACTGCCGGTTGATCACCTTGAGCTCTTCGTTCGAGAGGTTATGGATCAGCTCGGCCGCGGTGCTCCAGAGGAACGAGGGCCAGCGCTGCCTCCACTTGTCGATCTCGTCCTTGGAGGTGAAGTCCTGCCAGAGCCGGCCATAGTAGGTGTCGCTCGTCGCGGCGTAAGGAGCCTCCCACCACGCCGCGTGCAGCGCGCCGACCACCGCCGCGAGCCAGAACCACGGCACGGCGCCCGTGGGATCGACCATGTTGATCGGATCATTGCCGACGTACGCATACGGGCTCGTATGTGAACCCGCCGGGTCCGTCGCGTAGAAGCGCGCGAGCGCCGGATCGTAGAAGCGCGCGTTGTAGTTGTAGAGCCCGGTCGCGTCGTCGAGCCACTGTCCGGTGAAGCGGTCGCCGGCGTCGGGCGGCGGCGTCGCGCGCACGGTGCTGCCGAACGGCAGATAGTCCAGCGTGCCCGAGACGCTGCCGTCGGCGGCCACCAGCGCGCGCGTCGAGCCCAGCCGATCTTGCAAGAAGTAGCTGGCCGCGCCGCCGCTCTCGATCGCGAGCGGCCCCTGCACGCCCTGAATGTAGTAGCGCGTCGTGGTGACGCCGCCGCTCACCAGGCGCTCGGCGAGCGGCTCGCCGTCGATGCCGCGAACGGTGATCCGCTGCGCCAGCGTCGTGGTTCCATTCGTGAGCACCGCCGACGTACGCCGATCGTCGCCGCCGAGGGAGAACGCCAGCACGTCGCCGGTCGACGAGCCGACCTGCGTGCTGGTGGTGAGCCGCGTCGTGGGATCGTAGTTGAGCGCGTACAGCGACGGCGTCGCGTTGACGGCGCCCGCGGCGTCGTAGCCGTAGGCGCCCGTGGTGCTGCCGGTCAGCGTCAGGTCGGTGACGAACAGCGACGCGCCCGTCGTGCCGTCGGCGTTGCGCTTGGCGTTGCGCAGCTCGAGGCTCACGCCCACGACCGGCGTCGAGAGCCCGAGCTGCTGGCTGAGCGCCGCTGGGCTCACGGGCATGCTGAGCGTCGTCCAGCTCGACGAAGCGGTGATGGTGGCGAGCGTCTTCTCGGCGATCGGTCCCGACGCGCCCATCACGATCGCGTACCAGCCTGCTTCGCCGATGCTCTGCGCGAAGGCGTCGTCGGTTTGCACCTTGCAGCCGAGCGTGTACGTCCCCGCCGGCGCGAGCCACGTGGTCATGGCCAGGACTTCATAGTGGCCGAGGCTGCCGCCGGTGAGCTTCAGCGACTGCGGGGTGGTCGTGGTCGTGGTCTGGCTCTGCGACGGGCCGCCGTTGTTGCTGCCCCAGCTCCAGCCGTTGGCGCTCTTCTGCGCCGGCGGCACGCCCGCGAAGTCGAGCGAGTTCGACACCTGCGCGGCCACGCTCACCGCGCGGTTGTTGATGGGCGCGTGGCCCCCTTGCGCCGCCTGGTAGCCGTAGGTCGAGCTGGTCTGGCCCTGCCTCATATTAATGATGTTGCCGTTGGCGTCGTAGGCGCCGGCGCCCGACAGATCGATCGTTTGCCCGTCGCCGAGCGAGCTCACCGCGAGCTGCAATCGGGACGCGCTGTCGTATTGATACTGCGTCGTGAGCGGCGCCGGCGGCGTGAATCCCTGGCGCGCGGCGAACGCCGACGACACCGCGGCCGCCTGGCCGTCGTAGTATCTCCAGCCGTTGGCGCCGCCGCCGCCGTTGTAATCGACCGTCTCGCTGAAGTAACCGTCGGCGATCGACGTGCACAGTCCGCTGCCGTCGTATTGGAACGTGCGCGCGATCGGCGTCTGTCCCGCGCCGTTGTTCAACGAGGCGGTGGTGATGCGCCCGAAATAGTCGTAGTCGTACTCGGCGTAGTAGCGCGCCGGCGCCGGCGGCGGATTGCTCGGGTCTACCACGCCGCCGCTCGGATCGGGATGCCCGACGGCGGCCAGGCGCCCGAGGCGATCGTACGATCGCGCGACCGCCGGCGCGTGCGAGTCGAGCGCCGGATACGCGATGGTCGCGAGCTGATCCATTCCGTCGTAGGTGAAGCCGACGCTGCACGACACGGCCGGGCTCGCGGCCGGCATCGACACCGCCTTGCCGGCGACGTTGCCGTAGGCGTCGTAGCTGTACGTCTCGGTGTCGGCGGCGCTCGTGCCGTTCTGGTTGATGCTCGCGCGCCAGACGCGGCCGACGAGGTACGGCGTCGCCGCGGCGCCGTCGGTGTCGTAGACGAACTGCTTGCGCCACGAGCCGGCGGCGTAGTTCGGATCGGTCGAGCGCGCGGGATCGACGATCGGGAACGCCGCCACGTCGAGCTTGGCGAGCAGCGCGGCGCCGCCCCACGCGTAGCGCGAGTCTTGAATCGTGCCGGTCTCGACGATGCGATCGAGCGCGTCGTACTTGACGTACTGCAGGCGCTGCGGCGACAGCCCGCTGCCGGTCGCGTCCATCGAGAAGCGCGAGCGATCGGCGCTGTCATAGACGAACTGCGTGAGCCCCGCGTCGGGCGTCTGCTGCGACGCGAGCGTGCCGACGAAGTTCCACGCGTAGCTCTCCATCCACGAGCTCTTGGTCGTCGGATCGGGCGGCGCGAAATAGTTCGGCT
This sequence comes from Polyangia bacterium, assembly GCA_035652295.1. GTDB lineage: Bacteria > Myxococcota_A > Polyangia > Palsa-1104 > Palsa-1104 > DASREC01. The sequence goes on along the minus strand of DASREC010000579.1, from coordinate 24,048 downwards.
GCAGCACGGTCGACAGCCGCTGCGCGTCGTCGTAGAGGAAGGCGATCTGACGGTAGGGTCCGGCGACGGGACCCGAGAGGCGCATCAGCTCCTTTCCCGTCAGGTCGCGCGTCACGCTCGAGACCACCTTGCGCGCGGCGCCGCCCGAGTCGACCGCTTGCACGGCCGTGGTCGATTGCGCGCGATAGTGTCCGGGGCCGGGGCCCGGCAACGCGCCGACGGTGCTCGTGCAGCCGTACGCGAGCTGCGTGGTGAAGTTGGCCGCGGCCGCCGTCGTGGCGCGCGGCGCGATCACGGTGAGCGGGCGCTCGAGCGGCGTCGTCTCGTAGCTGCGCTGCGCGAAGTTGTACGCGCCGCCCTGTCCGGCGAGGAACTGCGCGATGGTCAGCGCGTCGCCGCCGGCGTCGGTGAGGTAGGTGGCCTGATTGCCGTCGATGAGCTGGGTCGAGCCGAGCGTCTGGTTCTTGATCGGCGCCGTCATGCTGCTGCGCTCGACGTACGGGCGCCCGAGCGCATCGAGCAGCACGCCGCTGCCGAGCACGATCGACTGGCTGGGAAACGGCGCGCCGCCGGACGGCTCGTAGCCTTCGAGCGACAGCCCTTGCAGCGGGCGGCCCAGCCCGTCGGCGAACTGCACCGCGACCTGCGGCGAGTCGAGCAGCGCCAGGTTGTCGAACGACGACGGCTGCGCCGTCGCCAGCGTGACCTTGCCGTAGTTCGCCGGCGGCGGGCTCGGCGCCGTCGACTGGTAGGCGAACAGCGGCGCGCCGTCGCACCAGCACGTCACCAGCCCGTCGACGATGTTGAACACCCAGTTGCGCCCGAACGGCGTCGCCGAGTTGGTGAGCAGCACCGAGACCGTCCCCGACTGCAAGCGCACGAGCTGCCACGCCGACGACGGCTGGTTCCAGCGCATGAACAGATCGCCGTTGCCGAGCGCCACGCCGCCGCCGCTCGCGGGCCACGACGGCACGCTCACCTCGATGCGCGCGGCGAAGCTGGTGTACGCGACCGGGTTGTACAACGCGGTCGCGCCGAGCGGCCCGGTGCCCGTGCCGGCGTAGTTGAGCGCGCCTCCCGTGGCGTTCCAGTTGGCGGAGTCGGTGAAGATCCAATCGCCGAGGTTGGCGTCGTGAAAATCGTAGTAGAGGCTGGCGGCCGTCGTGCGCAGGCTGAGCGTGCTGTTGGGAAACTCGGGCAGGAACGCGTCGCTCGACGAGAGCGCGCGCGAGTACGAGACGGCCTGCAGCCAGTCGATGCGGCCGAGCGGGCCGACGCCGATGAACGGCCGCTCGAACCCGTCATAGACGAGCTGCTGCGGCTGGCCGTTGGCGTCGATGGTCGCGGTGCGCAGCCAGTGGCCGTCGTAGACATTGGCGGCGAAGCTCGCGTCGAGCGGCATGAAGCGCAGCTCGTCGAGGTAACAGACGCTGGTCGAGTTCGCGTTGGTGGCGGTGGCGGTCATGCCGAGCGCCGCGAGCCCGCTCGCCTGCACGCGCGCCGGCAGATCGATCATCGTCGGGAAATAGCTCCACCGGCCGACCGTCGCCGCCGGAGAGAGATTGACGACGATCGGCGTGCCCACCGATTGTCCGTTCGCCGGATTGAAGAACGCGAGGGTGAGCTGCGCCAGTCCGCTCGCCGGCGCGAAGCCCGGCGGCGTGCGCGCCCAGCACGAGAACAGGTAGCGGCGCGTTTGCTCCGACGGCTGAAAGACGCGCATCGGCCCCGCCGGCGACGCCGGCATCGCCGGCAGCGCGAGCGAGCGCGAGCCGGTGTGGAAGTCGGCGGTGGTGACGTAGTCGAGGATGGTCTTGCCGGGATCGCTCGAGCCCCAGCCTTGCGTCGTCTCGTAGGGCTCGCAGCCGTACCACGTCCAGAGATCGCCCGTGGCCGCCGCGTTGTCCGCGCTCGCGACCACGTACGTGCCGCTCGCGTCGTAGCCGATCGACGTGTGGCGCCCGATCCCGTCGACGGCGTCGATGGTGAACCCGTGCGGGTTGCGCGTGACGATGCGCTGGCTCAATCGCCAGCCGCTCGTCGGATCGGGATCGCTCGGCTGCCAACTGTTGAACGCCGGCGGCGATCCCGAGAGCGCCTGCCACGCCTTGTTCGGCGCCCACTGTCCCGCGCCGAAGCCCCAGTCGCCGCGCCACGTCTGCACGTCGATCGACGTCACCACCGCGGGATTGGTGCCCGTCACCGACTGCATGCTGACTTGAATCATCGGCGTGAGCAGGTTGAGCGCGCGCGTCGGATCGTAGATCTCCCAGAAGTAGCGGTACGACTCGCCGAGCTGCTGCGACGCGCCGGCGGTCATCGCGTCGCTGGTGTAGTTGCTGCGCGTGACCGAGGTGATCAGCCCGGTCTCGGCGGCGAACGTCTGCGCGGTGGTGCGCGTGACGCCGTCGCTCGTCTCGTCGATCTCGAGCGCGCGCGCGTAGCCGCTCTGTCCCGCGCCGGGCGCCGCGGTGGTGACCCACCAATACGACGTCGAGCCGCCGATGTTCGTGCCCGCTTGATCGGCGAGCTGCACGATGTAGACGAGGCCGGCGCTCGCGCTGTACCAGGTCGCCGCGTTGGTGTTCGCGCCCGTCGGATAGGCGAGCGCGGGCGGCTCGGAGGGCGCGAGCCCGTTGAAGACCGCGGTGAGCGTGCTACCGTTCGGCGTGCTCCCGTCCGTCGAGCCGCGCGCCTGCGTCGAGGTGTTGAACATCGGCAGCCAGCCGTCGCGATCGATGGTCGCGCCGGTGCCGCCGAACGCGTAGGACGTCGGCACGGTCGCGTTCACGCCGGTCGTGCCGCTGAAGCCGTTGTCGGCCGTGACCAGCGAGACCGCGTAGCCGACTTGCGTGCTCGCGACGTCGCCCCGCAGCGGGCGGTGCAGCTTGAGCGTCGATCCCTGCGCGCCGTACGTGCCGGTGAAGCTGACGAACGCGTTCCTGCCGACGAGCGTGTCGAGCGGCGCGGTGCCGTTCACCACGCTCTCGCCGGCGAGCGTGAGCGGTCCGGCCGCGAGCGCGCCGTTGCCGAGCAGATAGACCACGGTCTGCACGTTCGCTTGACCGGTGTTCTGCTGATACACGACGTAGCTCGAGCCGACGAGCTGCACGGTCGCGGCGTCGGCGGCGGAGAGCGTGCCGGCGAGCGCGCCGATCGAGCTCCACGTTCCGCCGGCGGCGCGGTAGTAGACGGCGTTCATGAAGACGGCGTAGTCGCTGGTCGTGCCGCCGCGCGCGGCGGTCACCGCGATCGCGGCGCTCGACGACGATTGCGAGAGGCCGGCGGGAACCGACCACTGGCCGGTTTGCGGATCGTAGGTGATCGTGTCGTAGACGTACGCGGGCGTTCCGCTGGTGGTGACCCGGCGCGCGACCACGTCGGCGCCCGGCGCGACGATCGCCGACTGCTGGTTCGGATACGTGATGGACGCGGTGTTGAACGCGGTCCACTCGACGCCGTCGAAGCGATAGACCCACGCGCCGATCGCGACCGCGCTCCCGTGCACGAGCGTCGGCGCCGGCGTCGCGCCCGATGCGATCGTGCGCCGCGGCCACGCCACGCTGTCGATGGAGAGCGACGCGTCCCACCACAGCGCGCCGTACGTCACGACCAGTTGGCCGGCGACGGGCGCGCTGCCCTGGAACGCGGCGAACGTCTCGCCGACGGCGAGCGCCGCTTGCGTGAGCGGCACTCCGCCGAAGGCGGCCGCCGCCTGGCCCTGCTGCCACGTGCTGCCGTCGGCGCTCGCGCGAAAGACGAACGCGGTGACGGTGCCGTCGCTCGCCGCCGCGGTCGCCACGAGCGCGCGCTTCTCGGCGCCGATCGCGTAGACCGCGCCGGTCCCGCCGCCGAGCGGCAGCGCCGTGTCGGCCGCCCACGCGCCCGCGACGAAGCGCCAGCGATACAAGCTGCCGCCGGTCGCGCCGAGCACCGCACCGAAGCCGTCGCCGACGGCGAGCAGCCCGGCCTCGCCCGTCCCGAGCGCGGGCGTGAGCACCGACGACGCGATCCACTGGCCGAAGCGCGTCGCGTCCGCCTGGAACAGTTGCAGCTTGCCGCCGCCGAAGAGCGCGAACGTGTCGTTGGCCGCTTCGATCACGAGCGTGTCGTAATCGCCCGGGCTCGACAGCGCGAAGCTGCCGACCGTCGTCGCGATGAAGCGCCCTTGCCAGGTGTAGCTCTTGATCCACGCCGCGCCGTCGCTGCCGAGCCAGACCGCGAGCACGTAGTCGCCGGCGAACGCGAAGCGCGGCTTCGAGTACGTGAGCGAGCCCGACGGCGGCGTCACCACCGGCGCGCGATCGCTGTATTGCAACGTCGACGGCGAATATTGATACGAGACGGTGCCGCCGTCGGTGAGCGTGACCTGGTTCAGCGCGCCGTAGAGCGCGTGGTTGGCCGCGTTGTAGACGTTGGCCGCGCTCACGCCGTCGCTCTGCTGCTGACCCCAATAGGTGAAGCGCGCCGGCGGCGGCGAGCCCGTCGAGGCCGAGGTCTCGGTCACCGACGTGAGCAGCCGCTTGGTGAGCGTGCCGCTCGCGAGCAGCGCGTAGCCGAACGTGCGCCCGGCGCGCGCCGTGCCGTCGGGCGCGTAGCTGGCGACGGACGCGAGGTACCTGGTCTCGAACGCGTCCTGCCACGCGTTCGGCGGCGGCGGATGGGTGTGCGGATCCTGGTACTCGGCCGCCGTCTTGTCCGCGTAGGTGAAGACCGCCTGCGAGCCGTCGACGCCGATGACGCGCGCGAGGTAGCTCGCCTGCGTGTAGCGCGCGCCGCCGGCCGCGCCCACCGACTGCTCGACGGCGTCGTAGTAGTACGTGACGGCGTCGCCGAAGCGATCGCTCGCCTGGCTGAGCAGCCACGCGCTGGCGAACCGCGCTTGTCCGCCGAGCTGCGCGGACGCGCCGAACCAGCCGCTCCACGCCACCGACCACACGACGGTGTCGCGGCCGCTCGCCGCGTCGCCGAACGTGCGCGTCACGCCGTCCTCGTCGATCACGGTCCAGCGCTCGGTGCCGGGGTAATAGCGGATCTGCCAGAACGCGTAGTTCTCGAGCGCGTAGAGCCACGCGCCGTCGCTCGCGGTGCCGGTGCGCCACAGCCGCGAGTAGAGCGCGCCGATCGACGCGTACAGCTCGAGGTCGTCGGGCGCCGCCGACCGGCCGACGACGGCGAAGATGCGATCGATCGGCAGCGTCCAGCCGAGCCCGAGCACGCCCGTCGGCAGCGCCTGGTTCCAGGCGCACGCGTTCTCGAGCGACGCGCTCGAGTACGACGCGCTCAGCGTGAGGTCGAGGCCCTGCCGCCCCGCGAGCGTGGCGAGGTCGACGGAGAGCGTGGCCTGCCCCGTGAGCGAGTCGACCCGGCCGAGATCGTTGATCGTCAACATTGGCTCGCCTCTCCCGCTACGTGTTGACGATCACGCCGATGCGGCTGACCACGTTCGTGAGCTCGATGCTGTTCCCGCCGGCGCTGCTGCTGCCGCGCAGCGAGAACGGAACGCGGCGGGTGAGCGTGCTGGCACCGCGGATCAGCGGCACGTTGTCGCCCGGCGGTGGAGAATTGCCGTCGCTGCCGCTGTCGCTGCCGCTATCGCTGCCGCTGTCACCGCCCCGCGGTCCGCCTCCGTTACCCGGTCCGCCGCCCGGTCCGGGTCCGCCGCCACCCGGCGGTCCGCCGCCGCCGAACAATCCGCTGAACCAGCCCCACGCGGCCCCGAGCGCGCCGCTCCTCCACAGCCCGTAGACCACCGCCGCGCCGAACAGGCCGCCGAGGATCCCGCCGACGATCTTCCAGGTGTCGAGCCCGAGCGGATCCACGCCCTGCAGCGGATTGCCGGTCGCGTACGCGTAGCGGTTGAGCGTCTGCGGGCTGAACGGCGTGCCCAGCAAAAAGTCCGGCTGCACGAAGCGCAACTGCCGTGGCGCGTAGCTGCGCGCGCGCATGAAGACGAAGCCGTTGCCGTCGTCGAGCGCGCCGTAGATTCCGCCCTGCCGGAACCACGGCGCCGGCGCGCCCGATTGTCCCAGCGACTGCCCGTAGGGATCGTAGTTCAGCGCGCCGCCCATCGCGCCGCCCGCGCCGGTGAGCGCGACGACGTTGCCGGCGAGATCGCCGTGGAACACGCGATAGGTGCCGTCGGCGTCCTCTTGCCCGATCAGCCCGACGCCGTGCACGCAGCGGCTCAGGATCTGTTGCGTGCCGTCGCGCACCTCGAGCACGCGATCGATCGCGTCGGCGAGCGACATCAGTCCCGAGCGCGCCAGCACCGGCGACCGCGTGGCCGCGCCGAGCAGCGTCCGGTCGAGCTCGGCGCCGACCACCGCTCGCCGCGGATCGCCGCGCTCCACCTGCGGGCTCTGCCACCCGGCCACGTCGTGCACGAAGAAGTAGCCGCTGGTGTTCAGCGTCGCCTGCGTGCGCAGCCCGTCGAGGTCGTAGACGTACGCGTCGCTGTGCGCCTGGCTCACCGCGGTGACGCGTCCGTAGGCGTCGTAGCCGAGCACCGCCGGCTGGCCCTGCGCGCCGGTGTAGTCGCCGTCGCCGTCGTAGGCGAAGGTGACGCCGTCGGCGGTGTCGATGCGGTTGCCCGCGTCGTAGGTGAACGACTGCCCCGCCGCCGGGAACGCGGGCGGCAGCGGCAAGATCGCAGCGCTCGTTTGGAGCTGTCCGAGCGCGTCGAGCGTGCCGGTGAGCTGCGCGACGATCAATCCGCCGGCGGTGTGCGTGAAGCCGGAGGCGCGCCCGGCGTTGTCGTAGGCGATCGAGGTCGCCGCGCCGTTGGCGTAGCTCACGGCGTTGACCTCGCCCGACGGACGATATCCATAGACGGTCTGCCGCTGCGCCCAGTCGGTGACCGTGTCGAGGCGCCCCAGCCCGTCGATGGCGTAGCCGACCTGTTTGCCGTCGGTGTACGTGAGCGTCTTCAAGCGATCGATCGGCCAGTACGCGTAACCGACCTGGCCGGTGGTCGGGTCGGTGCGCGTGAGCAGACGGCTCCACTCGTCGAAGGTGCGCGTGATGCCGGCGGCGGTGCCGAGCTTCGTGGTGAGGCGGTTGCCGTCGCCGTCGAGCGTGTGGATGACGTTGGTCTGGTCGGGCTGCGTGGTCTGCTGCAAGCGCCCGGCGGCATCGAAGTAATAGGTGAACGTCTGGTTGCGCCCGTTGGTGAAGCTGGCGAGCGCGCCCCACGGCGTGTACGTGCGCGAGCTGGCGTTGGCGAACGGATCGACCTCTTTCACGAACTGGCGTTTGGCGTCGTAGTACTGCACCGTCGCGCCGGCCGCCGGATCGCCCGCGCGCCCGATCGTCGCCGCGAGGCAGTTGCTCGCCGCGTCGTAGGCGTAGGAGTAGCTGGTGACGCTCGAGCTCGTGCCTTGCGTCTCGGTGGCGCTGGTGACGCGGCCGAGCACGTCGTAGGTGAACGCGAACGATCGCACCAACGCGCCGCCGCCCATCGAGCCGCCGAGCACGCGCCCGAGCGCGTCGATGATGGTGACGCGCTGGTTGCCGAGCGGATCGGTCGCGGTGATCACGCGCGTCTTGGTGCTGCTCACCGGATCGGTGCCGATCGAGTACGCGTAGGTGGTGCCGTGGCCGTTCTCGTCGGTGAACGAGATCAGGCGGCCGGCGGGATCGTAGACCGCGACGGTGGTGTAGCGCGTGCCGTCCTTGGCCGGCGGCAGCGTGACGGTGACGGTGGTGGTGATCTGGTGCGTCTGCGGATCGCGCTGCGTGGTGTACGCGACGTCGGTGACGTTGCCCGCGCGATCGACCGCGCGCACCACGCGTCCCGCGGGATCGGTGGTGACTTGATCGGTGTACGTCGTGCCCGGCGCCGACGCCAGCGCCGGCCAGGTGGTAGTGGCGCGCGTGTTGAACGGCGGCGTCGGCGGAGTCGGCAGCACCATCGCCTTCGAGTAGCCATAGAGGTTCAGATTGGCGTCCGTGAAGCTGAGCCGTCGGCCGAGCATGTCGCTGGTGAAGCTCTCGCTCACCGTCGCGGAGTAAACGCGCGAGTTTAGAAAATCGTCGCGGTCGTATCCGAGCTGCGTCGTGCGGATCGACTGACGATACTGAGGTTGCGCGATCTGGGTAACCAGGTTGTTCGCGTCGTTCGTATAGGTAACGACGTTATTCAGCTCGTCGGTGAACTGATAGGGATTGCCGTTGTTGTCATAAGTATATTGACGAACCCACTGTGCGCTCTGTGCTTGATCTTTGTACCAGGTGGCAAAACTCTTTGTGAGCGAGTTGTCCCAATACGTCGTCAAAGTCGTCATCAATACCGTGGTGCCGTCGGCGGCGACGTATTGCACTTGCGAAGGTCGGCCGACGGAATCCCACGTACCAATCAACTTCTCGCCAAAGGGATTGGTGACCGTGTGTAGATACGTGTTTTGGTAATCGCATTGAAAGTCGTTACCGAGCTCGTCCGACCAGGTCTTGATGAGCCCCGCCACCGTTCCCGGCTCATAGACGAACGACGTCACCTGGCCGACGGGATCGGTGATCTTCTGAGTGGTGTTGTCCGTGTTGTAGTGGAAGGTTGTGACGTTGCCGAGATTAGGCGCGTATTCGGACAAGAGTCCTTCATAGAAGGTACTGGTCAGTAGATTGCTGTTGCCGTCATAGACGTTGGTGGTGACTTGCGCATTGCCGCCGCCGAGCGGGACCGTCACCGTCAAGACGTTGCCGTTGCCGTCGTAGGTGTAGCTCGTGGTGTTGCCGAGCCCGGCGCTGTAGCCGCTGCGCGGGCCGACGTAGATCGTTTCGCTCAATAGATTGGCGTAGCCGTCGAACGTGCGGTTCTCGATCTGCGCGTTGCCGCTGCCGAGATCGTAGTCGGCGCTCAAGTTGACGCCGGTCGAGGCGAGGCACACGTAGCGCACGGTGTGGCCCGCGCGATCGACCAGCGTCGTGGTCACGATGCTCGCGCCGTCGAGCGTGCCGGGGACGTAGCTGAACGTGGAGCCGTACGACTGGCCGGCCGCCAGCGCGCGCGCATCCTGCTGAAACGTGACCTGGCCGGTGGTGTACGTGTTCTTGACGGCGGTGTTGCCGCGCTGATCGACGAACGACTCCATCAACGACGCGCCGACGTAGTGGAAGGTCCTCGCGTGGCCCATCACGTCGGTCACCGACGCGAGATCGGCGCCGTCGTAGCCGAACGAGATGCTGCGCCCCAAGTCGTCGGTGACGCTGTGCAGGTAATCGCCCGTGTACCTGAGCGAGAGCGCGTGGCCGGTCGCGACGTCGGTGACCGTCGAGAGCTGGCCGCCCGAGTACGCGAGCGCCGTCTGGTGGCCGATGCGATCGGTGATGGTGAGCAGGTTGCCGTTCGAGTCGAAGCGGTAGACGGTGCGATCGGAGACGGTGAGCGTGAAGATCAGATCGGTGCCGAGGACGAGCGACGAGCCGGCGCTGCCACCGGTGTTGGGATAGGCGCCGATCACCGACGACGGAATCGAGAACGACTCGACGGAGAAGCTGCCCCAGATGACGTACATCGTGGCGCCGGCGGAGTCGCGCGCGAGGCGCGTGTTGTAGCTGTGGTTCCAGCGGTTGCCGAGCGGCTTGCCGGTGTAGAGCGGATTCTCCGACGGAGTCGGCACGCTGGCGCCGTAATACGTGACGAAGCGCAGCGGCACGAGCGAGCCGACCACGAGATCGGGATTGGCGTACATGAACCCGCCGCGCGTGAGATCGACCGGGTCGCCGCCGCCCGTCGGCGTGTAGGGTCCGCCGCAACTGCCGATGGTCACGTTCACCGCGTCGCTCGGCAGCCCCGGCGAGTAGCCGCTCGCATACGCCGTGACGGTGACGGCGTAGGTCTGGCCGCTCTGCACGTTGGTCTGCGATTTCGTGAGCGTCAGGCTGGTCGCGGCGGTCTGCGGCGACGAGTAGCTCACGCCCGTGCCGGTGATGCTGACGACGTACTGCCGGTTGGTGAAGCTGCTCGGGATCGGATCCCAGCTCACCGCCACGTCCCACGACGTGTTGTCGCAGCGCGCGGCGACGTTGGTGACCTTGGGGACGCCGCCGATGGTGATCGAGCCCCACGCGGTCCAGCGGCCGTAGGAGTTATCGGCGGTGGTGCGCACGCGCACCGAGTACGTGTTGCCGGTGGTGATCGCCTGGTTGTTGAACACCGCCGGCGACTGGCCCACGCTCACGGGCAGGCCGATCTGCTGCGACTGGTCGCCGTTCCACAGCTCGGCGACGAACGACTGGCCGGTGGGGCCGGCGACGGCGGTGAAGTCGACGGTGATGGTGTGCGCGGTGGCGTCGCCGGTGACGCTGGTGATCGACGGCGCGACGAGCTGGTGGACGATCACGGTCATCGCCGGCGACCACGCGCCGATCGAGCCGGAGGCGAGCGCGCGCACCTCGGCGCTGTACGTGTCGCCGACGGTGACGCCGGCGGCGACGTCGTACGAGAGCGTGGCCGCCGGCAAGAGCGGCGCGGCGACGGAGGTGCTGCCTTGCGTGACCGAAAGGAAGCGGTTCGAGGCGGAGTCGCCGCTCGACCACGACGCGCGCAGCGTGCCCGCGCCGGTCGCCCAGTCATAGATGAAAGACGGATTGACCGGCGCGGTGACGGGGACGATCGCGTTCGCCGGGCTGGTGGCGTTCAGCGCCACGGCGGCCACGGCGAACGTGTACGCGCTCGCGCCGGTCACCTGCTGCGTGAGGTCCGCGCTCGGACCGGCGAGCGGCGTGGTGGTCGACGAGCCGCCGCTGGTGAGCGTCAGCGCGTACGCCTGCGCTTGATCGATCGCGGGGCCGGCGAACGCGATCGTGTTGCCCGTCTGCGAAAACGCGCCGGCGAACGGCGCGAGGTCGAGCGTGGCGGCGGTGGCGCGCGCGCTCCACGGGCCCGGCCCGCTGGTCGACGACACCGCGCGCACCACCGCGCCGTAGGTCAGCGCCACCGTCGGCGAGGTCAGCGTCAGCGGCGGCGGCGGCGGCGTGGCGCCGAGCCCGGTGATCAGCGGGTGGTACGCGCGGTCGCTCGAGTCCCATTGCAGGTCGTAGGTGAGACCCGACGTCGCGGTCCAATTGGCGGTGAGCACGCGGCTGGTGCGGAACGCGAGCTGCGCCGCCGGAAAGCTGTACGCGCCCGAGAGCGTGCCGCTGGTGGCCGCCGACGTCAGCGCCCAGACGATCACCGCCGTCGGATCCTGCGGCGACAGCCGCGTCTGCATCGCGGTCGCCACCTGCGCCGGCGACTGCACCACGTCGAGCAGCCGCGCTTCGGCGAGCGAACCGACGAACGGCGGCTCGCCGCTCACGCCCTGTCCGAGCACGAACGCGCCGCCGCTCTCCAGCCCGGCGCCGACGGCGAACGCGCCCAACGCCGACCAACACGCCACGCCGTCGCGATACACAGTGCACGCGTAGCTCGCGCCGAGCGGCTGAAGCGTGACCGCGAGCTGGTGCCAGTTGCCGTCGGCGAACGACACGCCCGTCGACGGCGTCGCGTTCGGCCCGACGCCGATCTGCAAATTGCCCGGCGTCTTGATCCAAAAACGATTCGCCGCCGAGCCGGAGTCGTAGCTGACGAGCACCACGCCCGCCGCGGCCGCCGTGGTGTTGAGCCAGCATGAGAAGGTGAGCCCTCCCGTCGGAAAGTTGGCCACCGACGCCTGCGTCACCGCGCCGCCGTCCGCGCCCAGCAGCAGCACCGGATCGGGCGCGCTCATGGCGCTCGAGTAGCCGAGCGTCAGCGTGGGCGCGGGCGGCGGATCGAGCGGGCTCATTCGCCGCCCGCCGTCGGCGCGAACGTCACCGACTGGATGTTGCCCGCGACGTCGACGGCGTAGCTCTGCGTCTGCGCGCCGGTCCACGCCACCGCGCGCAGGCGCCCGAACCCGTCGAACGTGTACGTCAGCCCGGCGAGATACGGCCCGGTCGCCGGCGCGCACCACGGCCCTTTCACCTTCGCGCCGACGGAGCGCGCCTGCGACGTGTACACGATCGCCGTCGTCAAACCGGAGACGAACGGCTGCGGCGGCGCGCTCGGCGTGAGCGTCTCGCTGACCTGCCCGTCGGCGAGGAGCTGCACCACGTAGCCGGTCACGCCGCTCTGTCCCGACGGTTGCCAGCTCGCGCGCAGATGCGTGCCGTCGAAGCCGAGCGACATCGCCGCCGGCGGCGCGGTCAGCGGCACGAGCGGCGCCGACCACGGCCCGAGCACGATCCCGTTCGTGGCGCGTACCACCACCGCGTAGTTCGCCGGCGTGAGCGTGGTGGAGATGTCGAGGTGGTCGACGTTCCCGGCCGGGTACGGCGACGGCGAGCCGCCCGCCGGCGTCACCTGCACGACGTAGCCGGTCACGCTCGGATCGGTCACCTGCTGCCACGTCGCCGCCAGCGTGCCGGTGACGTAATCGAGCTCGGTCCACGACGGTGTCGCCAGGATCGGCGCATACACCGCGCTCGGCGGCCCGATGAGCACGCCGTCATTCGACTGCGCCGAGACGTCGGTGCTGTAGCCCGCGCCGCTGAGCGTGCCGTCGAAGGTCCAGGTGAGCCCGCTCACCTCTTGCGTCTGCGACTGGTGCCCGAGCTGCTGCAACACCGCCACGTAGCGCCCATAGCTGCCGACTTGCTGCCACGCGAGCTTCAGCCCCGCGCCGGTGTTCTCGACCGTGGTCATCGCCGGCGCTTGCAGGATGGGCGCGTAGACCATGCTCGGCGGGCCGACCAAAACTCCGTCGTCCGATTGCGCCGCGACCCACGTCTGGTACGACGCCGCCGTGAGCGCGCCCGCGAACGTGTACTGAATCCCGGTCGCGACCTGCGTCGTCGGCTGCCCGCCCTGCGCCTGCAGCGTGCACGGATATTTCGTGTACGAGCCGACCGCTTGCCAGCGCAAGAGGAGCCCGGTGCCGGTGTTCTGCACCAGCGTCACCGTCGGCGCGGCGAGGATCGGCACGTACACTTGCGCGAGCGGCCCGGTCGAGACGCGATCGGTGGTCTGCGCCGCGACGCCGGTCTGGTACTGGTGGCCCGGCTGAAGCGCGCCGTCGAAGGTGCAGCTCGTGCCGGTGACCGACTGGCTCTGCGTCTTCTGACCGAGATCCTGCAGCACCGCCGAGTACGTGGTGTACGTGCCGACGGTGTTCCACGTCAGGTACAGGCCGGCGCCGGTGTTCTGCACCAGCGTCACCTGCGGCGAGACGGTGATGATCGGGACCGCGGCGCTGGGCGGCCCGAGCCCGCCCGAGTTCTCCGCCACCGTCGCCTGCCACGCGTCTGCGACGGCGAGCTGCTGCGTGATCCGGGCGGCGAATCCGGTCGCGGGATAATTCGTCGACTGGCCCGTCGTGGTATCGGTGATCGTGATCTGGAACGGCGTCGTCGGCGTGATGCCTTGCATCACCCATTTCAAGTCGATGACGCCGTCCTGATAATGAAGCTGGACGATCTGCGGAACCGCCACGGCTCACCGCCCCCGTTCGCGGGCCAGCCGATCCTCCTCTGCGCTCTTGAAGTCGACGAGCCACTTCTTGTCGAGCCCCTTCAGCACGTTCTCGGGCCGCTCGCGATCGGCGCGCTCCATTCGCCCCTGGATCTGCCGATCGCCCACCAGCACGCCGTTGGCGTAGAACGTCGTGTTGGTGTCGGTGACGCGCACGCGGTCGCGCGGCGTGCCCACGTCGAGGTTCCACACGTTGCCGTCGTACTGCTTGCGCTCGATCTTGACGAGCTTGGCGTGCCCGCCGTCGGTGTGGAGCACGTCGCCGACTTTCAGATTCTCCGCCGTGACGAAGCCGCGATTGGTCATCACCGGGTGCGAGTGCGTGAGCAGGAGCGTGCGCTTGTTCTCGGTGGTGAGCGCGTACATCGGCGGCTTCTCGTAACCCTTGGTGTAGTTGAAGACGGTGAGCGGCATGCGGTCGGCGTTCGAGCGCACCTGGTCGCCAATCCGCACCTTCTCGATCGGCAGCCTGGTCTCGTCGGCCATGGTCACCAGCGTGCCCTCGGCCATGCAGCCATACTGCACCACCGTCGGCAGGATGCGCAGCGTGTCCGATTGCGGCGCGCCCTGCTCGCTCGTGACCGTGATGATCCACGGCGTGTTGTTGGTGTCGTAGACGGTCATCATCAGGTCGTAGATGACGGTGGTGTTCGACGGGAAGCAGGGCGACGCTACGCCGAACGTCGCCGGGTTGACGTTCCAGCTCACTACGTTGTTGTTGACGGTGAGGTAGTTGGCGAACGTTTGATTGATCGGCAGCGGCGTGCAGCCGCCGCCCTGTCCCGACGTCGGCGACGAGATGGTGACGCTGTAGATGCCGTTGAGCGGCTTGCCCGTGCCGTCGACGGCGATCGGGTTGGGATAGGTGACGTTGCCTTGCAGCGGGAAGGTGACGATGAACTGTCCCCCGCTGGCGGCATAGACATAGTCGCAGTTGGGCGTCGTGCGCGTCACGCAGATGACGATCTGCGGGTTGCCGGTGACGTTGTACGGCTGCTGATTGGTGATGGTGGGATCCTGGCCCGGCCCCTCGGCGGCGTAGAACGAGCCGGGCACGCCGCCGCCGGTCTGCGGCTGGTAGTACCAGACGCCCTGCGCCTGCACCATGGTGGTGCCCGCCGGCGCAGTGCCGGGGAGCGCGTTGTCGACGTCGTAGCCGGTGTTGAGCTGCTCCATCGGCTGCGGGCCGGCGAAGACGGTGCCGTTCTGATCGTAGAGGCCGATGGAGTTGAGCGCGATGTAAGGGGTGCCGGGGATCGAGGTGAGCACCTCGACGCCGAACGCCATCGGATTGGTGACCGGCGCGCCGAAGTTGGTGAACGTATTGACGGGACAGACCTGGTCCTGCGGGCACGACGGCGGATCGCTCACCATCGTCTTGCCGGCTTTGCGCGCGGCCAGGTGCGTTTGATGGGTCTCTTCAATCGATTTGAAAAGCTGCGGATAGCGCGCGGCGGTATAACCGGCCGCGGCTATTTGCGACATGAAATGTCGATATTGAATCGGGTCGGACAAATCGAGCGTGCGCGAATGGCTGCGGTGCTTGCTCTTCAGGTGCAGGTCGCGCACGTATTGCAGATCCTGCCTGTCCTGCGCCGTCTGCTGCCACGCGTTTGCCGTCGACGAAAGCCCCGCCAGCAGCAGCACGACGCCGAGCCCGCGCACACCTCGACCATTAATGATCATATTGCCCCCTCGGCATTCATCGGTTTGTAAAGCCGTGTCAATGCCGGACGGCCACCATATCAAAACACTTCAAACCAAGTCAATGCAGAATCCGCACGCTGCGGCAAAATGCCGCAGGCCACGCCGGGCGCCGGCTTTTCCGCGGCAGGCGGGGATGCTAAAGTCGCCGTCATGGTGCGTGGCGTGACTTTGGCGGCGATCTTTCTGTGCGCGTGCGGGACCACTCAGCCGAATGGGACGATCGGTTTCATGGGTCTCGACGGGCGGCAGCGTGCACGTCGATCCGGTCTCGGGCGTGTCGGTCGCCATCAGCTTCAGCGATGTGCCGATGGCTCCCGACAACGAGGCCGCCACTTCGATGAAGGCGATGGGGACCTTCGCGCTGAGCGGCTCGGGAACGACGACCACCGCCAGCGGTCTCTGAGCGTCACGGAAGCGGGTGACCACCGCGTGCGTGTACGTGAACGGCACCGGACACCGTGTACACCGTCGACAGCCAGCTCATCGCGCGACCATAATCCAATCGCTCCCGACGTCAAAGAGCTCGGCGTCGCCTGCGCAGGAGGTCGCGCGCATCGCGAATACTCCGTTCCTGTCGAAGAAGGACAAACGCGAACGGATTCTCAAGGTGCTTGATGAGGCAAACCGGCGTCGCCTTGGGTCAGCCTCGTCGCCCGTTAACGACATTCGCCGCCAATTGCCTCCGCACGTTCCAACGTCCGATGACGACGACGACGGATAGCTCGCGTCGAGATGCTGGTAAGCGAGAGCCTTGAGTCGACCGCGCACGGCTGCGGTTGTCGGGCATCGAGCGCGGCGCAGGCGAGCAATTTGCGAGTCTGGAAGTCAGTAACTGATCGTAACTGCCACGCGGCGATTCCATCGCACACGGTGCACTTTCGCGACAGTGGAGACGTGCACTACTCGACCGCTGGCTCCGATTCCTCGGAATCGATCTACTGACCGCGATCGGCGCGCGGAAGTAATCACGGGCCGCTCTGGTAGTTGTGCGGGAAGAGCCGTCGTCGACGGGCGTCTGTAAGTCGTTGTAACTGGCATTCGGCGAGCCGATCGCGCACGGTTGCGTGGCATCGCGCGTGTGCGCCGCAAACGGGCGGGCGAAAAATGTCGGGTGTGCGGAAGGACGCGAACGGGCGCGAACGGGCGCGAATGCGACGGCGGCGGCGGGGCGCGCGTGGCGAAGGGGGAGTGCCGTGCCGGGCCCCGTACTCCACGAATTCGAGTCCCGCCCACCCCGCAAATGAAACGGTCAACCTCCTACGAGGTTGGCCGTTTTGTTTTGGTTCTCGTAAGTCCGTTTGTAAGTGAGCGCGCTCGAGATCAGGATCTGACCCACTCGTGGAGGCGAGGGCGCGGCGAGTGGAGGGCGCGATTGGTTTCGTCCAGATCGAAGCGCTCGGCGTCGAAGGGGCCGCCGAGCCACTCGAGAAGCTCCGCGTGGCGCTCGTGCTTCTTGTCGGCGAGGGCGGCGAGCAGGTCGTGGTAGCCGTACGGTCCGCCGCAGTCCTCCGGCGGGCAGGTCCGCTTGCCGGCGAGGCAGACCGGATAGCGCACGATCGGCGACGCGGGAAGCACGCGCTCGACGAGGATCTCGTGCTCCCAGCCGTCGCCGAAATCATACTCGTAGCTGAAGCGTTGCTTCTCGTCGGCGACGGCGTCCAGCTTGACGCGATTTTCGTCGAGGAGATCTTTTTCGAAGCGGCCGTCGTCCGTCTTCATGCCGTAGCGCACGCCATCGATCACGAATTGATGGAGGTGAGAGTTGGTCCATCCGAGCGCGTCCTGCAGGACGAGGTGCAGCTTGCCGAGCTTGATCTCGGAGCGCACTTGGAGTCGCCGCCAGATCGCGGGCCGGATGGTCCGGAGCGTGACCTTCAACTGATGGACGGTCTTGGCCATGCGCTTTTCTATCACGCTACGCTTCGCCATCGGGCGAGGATGGCCTCCACGTCGGCGCGGACGGCGCCGCGCGCGTCGACGCGATCGAGGGCGCGCTGGAGGAGCGCGTCGTAGCCGGTCTCGCGGTGGCGCACGTGCGCCTGCACCGCGAGGTGAATCGCCTCGTCGTCGAGCGCTTTGGCGGCGGCGCTGCGACCGACGCGGCCGGAGTATTTGAGGCACGCGTGCTCGGCGATCTCCTGCTCGCGGTCGGGTGGGCAGCGCGGGTAGAGCGCGCGGACGCGCGCGGCGAAACGGTGGACGAACTCCGCGTCCAGCTCGGCGGCGCGCTCGCGGTGGCGGGCGCGCGCGTCGGAGTCGCTCAAGCACTCGGCCTCGGCGCGTTCGAGCGCCAGCGGCTCGACGAGCAGGCCCTGTCGCTCGAATTGCTTTCGCGCGCGGCTCCACTTGAGCACCACGGCCGAGAGCGCCGAGCCGCGGCGCGCGCGACGGCTGAAGGCGGCGTCGCCCGACGGCAGGAACACGAGATGCTCGAGCTCGGCGCACGCGAGGCAGCGCGCTCCACACTCACCTTCGAGGACGATCCATGCGTGCGCGCCGAGCTCCTGTTTGCATTCCTCGCAGCGCGCCTCGCGGCCGGTGATGAAGACCTTCCATTCGTTCGGCTGCGCGCCGGCCATGATCAGCCGAGGATCGTGCAGCCGAAGCGACCGTCGCCGACGCTCGAGCGCAGCGTCGCGACGATCCGCTCGACGTCGTCGCGCGGACCGGAGATGAAATGTGGACGTCCGCGATCGCCGAAGCCGATGGGAGACGGCCCCGCGGTCTCGCCGAGGAGCGGCCGCGCGCGCGCGAAGTCGGCGTGCGGCTCGAAGCCCAGCCCGCGCGCATACTCGACGGCGCCGAGCACCAGGCTCCGCGCCAGCTCGATGGGCACGCGCAGCGGCGGCTCGGCGTAGGCGCCAAAGTAACCGGGCGTGAACACGCGCAGCTCGTCGGGCGCGAACGTGCGTGGCCCGATCGTGTCCTTGACGCCGAGGCAGAAGACGTCGACGAGGTAGCCGCACACGGCGAGGTTGCCGTAGCGATGCTCGCGCGCGATGAGGATGCTGACGAGGCCACGGCTGCCGTCCGCCGGACGATCGAGCTCACGCCACGACGCGGCGGCGCCCTCGAGCGCCAGTCCCGCGCTCCAGCCCGGGCTGATCAAGCAGTCGACGAGCGGCGCGAGCGCGGCGTCTTCGCGTTGCGCGCTCGCGGCGGCGCTGCGTCGGATGATCTCGCCGACCTCGGCCGGGCGGAGCTGCTGTCGAGCATCGTAGGCGACACGATGGGAACGTGTTGCAGATCACGCGACGATACAAGTGGTCTTGCGCGCCGAGGGAGAATGAGTCTTACTTTACGTAAGACTCAGGTGAACGATGCATGGTCTGTCGAACATCGAATTCGTAGTCTTGCAGCTCCTCGTCGAGGAGCCGGGATCGTACGGACTGCAGCTCGTCGAGCGATCCGACGGCTTGGTGAAGCGAGGCACGGTTTACGTCACGCTCGACCGAATGGAGCAGAAGGGGCTGATCACATCAAAGAAGGAGGCGCGGCCGACGCACTCCGGATTGCCCCGACGAATGTATTCACCGACTGGCTACGGCGCAAAGCTACTCGCCCTTCAAGAAGAGGCATATCTGCTTCGCGGAAGACGGAGCGTGCCAACGTGATTCTTCGCAGAACCTTACCGTCTATAGTCGAGCGAATCGCCATGGCCGCGATCATTCTTGCATTCACGATCGCCGGTCTGCTTGGCGCGATGACATACGATCGCGAGACGAGTCACGGTCAGTTTTTACCAGAGGGCTTTCTGTACGGCGCCGCCACCGGTGGACTCGGGGTCTTCCTGTGTTTTGCGTTTCGCCGGTTCCGGCGAGTCCGATGGATACTCGGATTGGCGGCGTGCGCGTTCGCGACGACATTTCTCGGAGTCGATGTCATAGACGAGCGACACGTCGAGTTGTCCCGCGTCGTTGTCTATTGCGGATCGCTCGTCGTCGTCGGCGCGCTCTTCGCGTCGGCATGGCGGCTGCGCGATAGAGTTGCACTGGCGATCGGCGAGATTCCTGGTTCGCGCCTCCGCGTGTGGATTCATTTCGTGTATTGCCGTCGGACGGCCGAACACGTATTTGATCCCGTGCTCGCAGACATGCAGGCCGAATGGCTCGAGGCGACGATTCAAAGCCAAAAGTGGAAGGCGGCCTGGGTACGCGCGAGAGGGTACTGGATCTTGGGACAGCACATATGCGCGCATCTGCCTGTCAGTGCCGCTCGGGCCATCCTCCATCTGTGGAAGACGCTGCGCTAACAGGATGTTGATAAACTCGCTTTGGCTTCTGTCGAGAGAGGACCTGTCCGGGGCAGAACCACCGCTTCCAAGACCCGCGCCTACTTCCTCAAGTTCGACGCGCGCGAGTTATCCGTCGGCGCAGGCCGGCCGCTCGTGCGCTCGCTGGTCGTCGTCGGCGATCGGCCGATCTATCAGTGGGTGATCGATCGCGGCCAGAAGCTGGGGTTGCGGACGATCTACTCGGGCAACTCCAAGTTCGAGGACTGGCTGCCCCGCGCTACCGGCAATTGGCTGGTGCTCACCGTCGTCGGGAAACGCTTCGTGCTGGCGTCGGAGTATCGTGATCACTACTCGCCGCTGTCGTCCTTGCAGGTGGAGGAGGCACTGCAGAAACGCGCTTCGGGTCGGGTCGACCGCGCGCTCGACGACGGCACGCGCGTCATCCTCCCGTACGCGCGTGACCCGGCGAGCATGCAGGCTGAAATCGAGCGGCTCACCTTCGACGAGTAGCCAACTCAGCGTGCAGTGCACCGAAGCGCATTCTCTGAGTGGAGAAATCGAGATTCACATTAGTGCTCAATTCAATCAGCTTTCCGCGTCGCCGCCAGAATACTGCCGTTCGACAAGCTCACAACCAAGTCGTCGTTTCCTGGACTAGTCACTTTAGTGACCGTAGCTCCGAGAAGCGCAGCCAACGGGGCGCTCATGCTCTGCGAGGCATCATGAATTCGCCCATCAATGGAGACTCGCCCCTCAGAAGATACGCTCACGTCGTCGTCAAAATGAAGCTGTACCTGATATTCGCCGATGCATACCTGAATGAGTTTTCGATCGACGAGGAAATCGAGTTTCTCATTGGCGCTCAATCCGTACATGACGTTCTCCTGCGACAACGGCATGGGGAGCGGAGCCGCAGGTCGCTTGAGAGGCCACAGCACGACTCTCTAACTTGGACGATCGACACTCGGACCTACGATCCATTGAAACGTATCCTTGAAATCGTTGTAGCAATCTGGACAGATCCAATGGTAACCGTCTTTGGTCACGTAGCCAGCATTGAAGTCTCCGCCTATCTGCGCGAATTTTCGGCCGCAGAACTCACAATGATCATGATCCCAACCCTCGCGGTAGGGCTTATACGTAGCCCAACGCAGCTCTACGCCTTTCAAAAAACGCTCCTGTCCTTGAAGACGCCAATCATCCATGAGCTACTCCTGCACGTCATTTAGGGATAACGTTGCCATTGGGCGTGATCCGATACCAGGTGCCGTCCGACGCACGGTAGTCCCAATGCGGGCCAATCGGGTCGGGATGATCGAGATCGGGATGGAAGCTCTCTCCGGTACTCGGATTGTAGTAATTACCCTGTCTACTCCCCGGTGTGCTGCCAGACGCCCCGTGCCACTGTGTCCCCGGCGGGGCTTGTTTCGGGTTATTTCCTGGCCAAGCAGGTTTCTGCGCGCTCGTTCCGCCTTGGCCAGTCCCAGTCGAAGACGACGTGCTCTGCGATTTGCTGTTGTTCGACGACAACAGGATTAACCCGGTCGAGCCTTTGACGACGTTGACAACGCCGTTCCCGGCAACTACCAGCCCACCCAAGATCGTTACGCCACCGGCGACGGTCCCCACGCCCTCCGTCAAAAGGCCGGTGGGAACCTCGCCAATGCCGCCGAGGACCATGCCGCCGCCAATGATCGTCTCGATTACCCCACCGACCAGGCGTGTGGCGTTTCGTCGAGCTTGTAATCGCGTGAGGTATTCTTTGAAAAGCCCTGCTCAACTTGCGGCAGAACTGCTCGGCGAGCGCGACAGGTGGGAGCACTTCGAGCAGCCCGACTAGCACGCCTTCTTGTGCATCTGGTGAAAGCAGAGCCCTGCGCACGATCGGCCGTGCCCAAGTCCGGCATGCTACCAACCGGACTCGCCGCGCGTCACCTGCGACGAATTGTCGCAGGTGAAGGCGCGCACGCCGTGGCGACACACGCGCTCGCCAGCCCCACCGCGACCCGATAAGAGCGCCAGATTCATTTCGCAGTGTACGCGGCATCGATCGAGATGCGCATTACGGGGCTGCGGGGCCGACCTGCCTGATCGCCATCATTTTGGTGACGAGGTCGTCGTATCCCTTGTTGTGGAAGTGATTCGCGAGAACCGCAAACTCGTCATCGGTCAGTGCAAAGATCCAGTCCAAGATGACCGGCCTCCGCCTTGCGAGAGCGTCGGCGCTACGCGCCAGGCGACGGCTGGTTCGCGACGATGGGCCGGAGCGCTGCGATGTGCTGCCGCTCCGGGTGGCTCCGAGCGTGTAGTCCGCCGGGCGGCCGACCTTCAACGTCAGGACGTCGCTGCCGGCGGCTAGCGCGATCACGACCAAGGCGCGAGCCACGTCACGATACGAGCTTAGCCCTGCCGCGCGATCACCTTCGCAGCGCGGACTGCGGTGAAACGAGCTCGGTGCGATCCATGGCGCCGAACGTGGAGAGCGGATCGAGCGCGTGCGCCAGCGCGCGATCGAGGCCCCAGCCTTGATGCTTGTGCGCTTGCAGCACCGCCGCCGCCCACGAGAGACAGACCAGCGCCTTGGGCTCGCGGCCGTAAGCGTCCCGCAGGCGCTCGAACACGTGTTCGTCGTCGAGCGGATCGGTCGACCGGCAGCCTGGCTCCTGGCCGCAGAGGCATGCGAGCAGCTGGCGGCCGCGATCGCGGCGATTGTCCTGCACCCAACTCGGATCGTCCGCGCGCGTCTTGCGCGTGAGCTGCGTGAGCGTCGGATCATGAAACAGCGCGCGGCAGTCGTTTTCGGGCAGGCGCTTGAACGCCTGTTCGCAATCGTCGGCGGTGACCTGTCCGGGCGTGGCCACGCCGCACGTGAGCTCCGGATCGAGGCGCGCCACCGACGGGATGGTACGGAGATGGACCTGCACCGGTTCGCCGGTCCGCGCGCGCGTCAGCTCGAGCAGCGCCGCCTCTTGTGGCGGATCGGTCGTCGATCCGATCACGAGCTCGGGAACGCGCGTCGATTCGGTGCGCAGCGAAGCCAAGTGGGTGTGCGCGGAGACGACCGCCAACAGGTTCCCATGCTCCGTCACGACGCGCTCCAGCTCGTCTTGGCCGCTGGGCGCGATCGAATCATATGGATGATGCAGGAACAGCACGATCGCGGCCTTCGGCTGCGCGGACAACACGCCGCGAATCCAGCGCGCCTGAGCGGCCGACACTCCGCCCTGCACGCCTGCCGCGCCCAGCGTCGCGCCGGAGTAGTCCGCGGTATCGACGAAGACTCCCAGGACCGGCGTGTCGGGGTTCTTCAACGTGCCGAGCCGGCTCACCGTCGGGAGCGAGGCGAATCCGGCTGTGGGCCGCTGCGCGTTCGCCGCCAGCCGCGACGCCGAGATCTCGATCAACTTCCGATCCGAATCGGCTTTGTGCGCGAGCCCGTTGTGCTTGCAGACTCGATCCCAGTCGGGATGCCAGGAGAAATTACCCTCGAACGCGCTGTCGTGATTTCCCGGAACCAGCGCGAGCAGCGTCCGCTCACTACCGAAATCGGCCATCGCTTCACCGAAGCGCGCCAGCTCGCCGATGCAACCGGCGTCGCCGAAATCGCCGAGGTGGGCCCATTGAAGATCGCTGCGCTGCTTCTTCAATGCGGTGAAGATGGCGCCAAAGTGTCGCAAGGTGCTTTCAGATAACAAGTCTTGTTCAATTGGACGCGCCGCCACCGGCACCAGCGCGTCGAGCATCGGGAGCTGAACTGCGCTCGGCTCGCCGCCGAGCTCGTGCAGTTGCGTGTCGGCGACCAGGAAGACCGCCACGTCGGCGGAGCCGGTTTGAGTCGTCTGGCAGTCTGACCAGTTGACCTGGCGGTCCGTCGAGTCGTGATTGCGCAGCTGGCCTCTCAGCGCGCGAAATGGGACCACGAGGGCGATGACCGCGGCGAGTGCCAGCACCAGCCCGTCGAGGCGCCGTGCCCAGACGGCGGCGCGCACGCGAAAGCGGGAGCGAGCGTGATCGGAGCGGCTCCGTCGCCAGTGGAGCCAGATCAAGAAACGCCACGCGATCGCGCCGGCGATAATGAATACGAGAGGCACAATCGCCCGGAGCTGATCCCACGCACGCGACACGATGACCGCGAGCGATCCCAAGGTCGCAAAGTAGAGGATCGGCCGGCGCATCCAGAGCAGCTGTGCGTACGCGATCGCGCGACGGCAGCGGTTGCCTTCCAATAGGTCCTTAAGCCTGATGGGAAACGAGCCCGGCTGCGCGAGCACGCCCTGCAGCACGAACGCCGCCAGGTTCACCAGCAGCGGCCCCATCAGCACGACACTCGCCACGAGCCCGAGTTGAATGGGAAGGCGAACCGGTGAAGGCACGATGATGAACATTGTGATCGGTGCCAGGAGCGACTCGAAATGCTCCGCTTGGCGATTGAGGAACACCACCACCTGCCGCAAGATCCAGCGCCGGTGCTGCGAGCGTGCGGGCGGCCAGTACGACAACACCGTCCAGCTCGAGAGAATGACGATGCTACCGGACAGCACCAACCACCAATAGGACGCGAGGATGGAGACCCCGCTGAGCGCGACGTAGCTGAGCACGAAGCCGAGCTCGTGGCCGC
>DASREC010000578.1:0-16217 GCA_035652295.1 Polyangia bacterium | reverse complement strand
TCGACGCGCAGGGCGGCGAACGGAAAATTGCAGAGCAGGTCGTCGGGTACGATGCAGAGCTTTTTCACGCTGCGCGGCAGCGTCTCGAGCGCGCGGTCCACGCCGAGGAAGCGCGGCAGCTCGGTAAGCAGGCGCTCGGTCTCGGGTCCGCCTGGCCACCGCGTCGCGCCGGTGATTCGCTGGAGCGCGTCCGACAGCAGCGCGCGGAGCTGGATTTTCGACGACGAAACCGACGGGGTGACCAGCTCGACTCCAGCGCGGTGGAGGACAAATAGCTCCACGCGGTTCGGCAAGACGACAAAGTGGAGGAGCGCTGTGTCGTCGGGGAGCCAGCGTGTCGGCAGCGCCGCCACCGGCAGGCGAGCCGACGGGCCACGCGTGGCCGCGGCGATCTGCTCGGCGGCGGCGGTAAACAGATCGCGGCGCTCGCGCGGCTTTGTCGTCACATCAGGTAGCGCATCGGCGGCGCGTACGTCCTCCCATCGTCGTAAACGCGAGACGTCGTGCAGTGTCCGCAGGAGGACGCGCGCGCGGCGCCGCACCGAGCGCGGCGCCGTCTCCACGAGCCGGCGAGCGTCGGCGCAACGCTCCGACACGACTTCGTCGACGACGCTCCACTTGTTGAGCATGAACAGCGCACGATCGGCGGCGGTGAGCCGCGCGCGGACGGCGAACAGCAGCTCCGCCTCTCGCTGCAGGGCGTCCGCGACCCGCGCGACATCGTCGCCGCTCCGCTCCAGCGTCCACCGCTTGATGCGCCACGCGGTCAACTCGTCGAGCGGCTGCGCCAGCGCGGCGAAGACGGCGACCGCCCGCTCGGCTCGCGAGCCCGCGTCGGCGTAGCGGCCCGAGTAATAGTCGACCTGCGCGCCGATCTTGTGCAAGCGTCCGAGATCGAGTGGTGAGTCCGCGGCACGCAGCCACTGCTCGAGTTCCGTCAGCTTGCGCTTCGCACGCTCGAGCTCGTCGTGGTGCAGGTCGAGCTGGATGGCGTTGCACCGTTCGGCGACGTCGTCGGAGAGGCGCGCGTGCCGTCGGCCGGTCGCGGCGTTTGTCGGCGCCGGACGCGGAGCCGTGAGCCGAAGCTCCTCGTCGAGGATCTCGAACGGCGTCGGGATCGCGTCCGGCTGCGCCGTTCGCCGGGCGGCGATCAGCGCCCTCGCTTGCTCAATCGCACGCCGCGACGCGTGCTGCGCTTCGAGCTGCTGCACCACGGCCTCCGCTTCATCGACGCGGTTGAGCGTCGCCAGGCAGTGCGCGCGAGCCCACAGCGCCGCCGCGGCGATCGAGGTGGACAGCGATTGCTCGGCGGCGCTCAGTTCGCCGGCGCGAAACCGGCAGATCGCCTCGAGCACGGTCCACCGCTCGCGCGCTCCTCCCGCGACGGCGCGCGCCCGCCGCTGTTCCACCATCGACTGCACGCCAGCTGCGTCGCCGCGATCGAGGCGCACCTCTCCGAGCAGCAACGCCACTTCGTCGACATCGAGCGTGCTCACCGGTCGCGCGTCGACGCGCTCGAGCAGCGACGCCGCCAGACGCTCGGCCGCGCCGCTGCGCCCGACCGCCGCCAGCCAGCGCGCCGCCCAATAGAGCGCCTCGGCCGCGAGCAGCCGCCCGTCGTCGGCGTGGAGATCGAGCGTCAACCGATCGGCCGCGGCAAGCACCGCGTCGCCCTCGAGAGGCTCGGTCAGCTCCAGCGCCTCCGCCAGGGCGCCGGCCGCGTCATCGAAGCGCAGCAGCTCGATGAGGCATCCGCAGCGGCGAAGGCCGAACAGCGTCGCGGCGTGCCGATCCGGCGGCGTGCGCGCCCGCGCTGACGCGAACGCGAGCTCGTACAGCGGCAGCGCGTGCTCCGGGCGCTCCGCCTTGCACAGCTCGGTGCCGAGCTCCAGGTACAGAAACTGGAGTGCGCGCGACGGCCGATCGAGCGAGCGGGCGATCAGGGCCTCGGTGATCAGCTCGCCGACGAGGTGCTCCAACCGCTCGAGGCCGAGCGCGCGAGTGGCGGCGCCGGCGCGCAGTCGTTTGACCTCGTCGAGGCGCGCCTGCAGTTGGTCGCGTTCCAACGCGCTATTTTTTTTCTGCGCAGGCGGCGCGCTCCGACGCGGTCTTGTGCTCGACGTCGTCGTTGCAGTCGTGTGGCGAGCGGACGACGTAGAAGAGCCTCGCGCGGCTGCGGTCGACGGGCGCTGGCTCGACGGCGGCGGGGATCTCGCGGCGCATCAGCAGCTTCTTGCCCTTGATGAACTCGCTCGGCCGGAACGTGCCGAAGTCGTCGAAGTCGCCGGCCTCGACGATCACGCCCGGCGTCTTCGTCGCGTCTGCGTAGCTGCCGACGGGGTTGCCGTCCCAATCGAAGCGATTGAGCGGGCCCGAGTCCTCGACGTAGGCGACCGCGCCCTCGGCCTGCACCGTGTGCAGCGCCGACGGCAGATCCTGCACCTGCGTCAGGTGCGTGGCGCCGGCCAGGCCGCGCCCGATGTCGGCGGTGGCGTGGAGCCGCCGGCCGGAGCGCGCGACTCCCACGGCGTCGATGACCGGCGCCTTGGCGCCGCTGCGCCCGAGCTTCGCCGCGGCCACGTCGGCGGCCACTCCGTCGAGCGCGCGCGGCGCGACGTCGAGGACGGCGGAGCCCTTCGCCGCCGCGAGCTCGTCCAACATCGCGGCGGCGGCCAACTCCGGCTTTTGCAGCGCCGCCACCGCCAGCAGCGCACGCGCGTCGACGCCGTTGGGATCGGGATCGAGCTTGAGCCGCGTGAGCGCGTCGACCAGCTCCGCGTCGCGCTGCTGCGGCGCCGCGGCGCTGATCCGATCGACGGCCGCGCGCACGCTGCTCACCGATAGCTTGCTCGTCGCGACCGGCTGCCCCGGCGCGTGCTGCAGCTCCTGCAGCACGTCGGCGGTGATCGCGCGCTCGTCGACGAGCTCGTTGAACGCGCGCTGCGCCGCCGCGCCCCCCGCCGGCCGCTGCAAGAACAACGCATCGCCGTCGAAGAAGCCTTGGACGGTCGCGAGCGCCGGATCCGCCGTCGTAAGCGTGATCGGCGTCGCGCCCGCGTGGGGCGCCGCGCTGGTGAACGCGCGCATGACCCGCGAGCCGTCGGGATGTTTGCTGAGCACCTGCCACGGAAGCTGATTCAGCTTCTGCTGCGCCTGCGCCGCCGCGATCGACTCCACGCCGACGCGCGTGCCGCTCGCGTTCATCATCATCCAATCGGCCGAGAGGGCATCTTTGGCGGGGAGCACTCGCACGAGCCGGGCCGGCGCCTTGCCGTTGCCCGTCGCAAGCTCGATCACCTCGACGCCGTTCTTGTTCGCGAGGAAGAACGTGTTTGGCCGCGTCAGCAGGTCGTCAGCCTCTCCGGACGTACGCTCGAGCAGCTCCTTCTTCTCGAGCAGAACGCCGTCGCGCACGCCGAGTCGATCGGCAGCGCCTCCGCCGCCGCGCTCGTACGTCAATTCTCCGACGGGACCGATGGGGGTCTTGATCGCGACGCTGGCTCGGCCGTTGCCGGCGCGCGCTTCTGTCTCGATGCTCGCGGTGCGGAGCTTGGCGCCCTCTTGAATCAGCGCGTCGCCTTCGCGCGGCGTAATCTTGACCTTGCCCGCGGCCGCCGCGGAGGAAGGCAGGCGATAGGTCGCTCCGTTGACGCTGTGAACATCCTCGTTGGCGATCGAAGCAATCCAGCCGCGGCGCGTGTCGGCGCTCAGCTCCGCGGCGACCTTCGGCAACGCCGCCGCCTCCTCCGCCGACGCCAGCGAGACGCCGCCACTCGATACAACGGCGGACCTGCCTCGCAGGAACGGCTTCGACGACAGCAGATCGAGACATTCGCGGCCGTCTACCCACGACGACCTCGGACGAAAGTGGACGTCGCCCGAGAAGGCCAGTCTCTTGCGCTCGCTCTTCATCCACTCGTCGAACTGCAATTTCTCCTTGGGCGGCGGCTCGTGTGCGAGGTAGCGGGCGAGGTTTTTCTGAATCATCCAGTTCGTGATGATCGACCACTTCATGATCTGGTTCTGCCGGTGATACTGGGGCTCGTAGTCCGCGACTGCGGCAAAATGCCGGTCCCACCAAGTCAGCACACGCCGTGAGTCCTCCGCCGCCGCCTCCTCCTTCTTCGGGAGAAGACTGTTCGATCCCTTCGCGTAGACACGTGAAGCGATGGTCTGAAAGTCGAGCGAAGACCGATCGGCCGAGTAACTCGCCGCGTCGCTTCTCGGTCCGAACCAGAGTCGTGTGCGATCGAGCTGCTTGAGGCCATCGTAGTAGATGGGTTCCACCACCCGGTTGATCGCCGGAAGCGAGACGAATCCGTGGACCACCGCTGACGGCGTCGACGACGCGTAGTCGAGAGACCAGATCTTCGCCAACAGGTCGGTGTAGTAGAGGGTCATCGCCACCGCGGTACCCTGAATCGGCGTCGCGTCGTAGCGGGCACATTGAAACCGGTGCTTGCCTCCGATGAAGAGCAGCAATCTACGGAGCTGCGTCTCGACTGCCTCCATCGTTTCGTCCTGCGGTGAAACCACCTCGGTGCGACCCACCCGGCCGGGGGCTCGCACGGACAGGAGGCTCTCTTTGAGACGGTTGTCCAGAGAGAGGAACGCGACCGCCGCGTCTTCGTCATCAGCACGGGCAGTGGTCAGCACCTTGGCGACTTCGGCGATCGGGGCGCGCCAACGCGGCGGAATGCGAAAACTCTCCGGAGCTACGTCCTTGAACACCGCAGCGAGGAAGTGAGCTTCTTGCATGGCTTTCGAGAGCTGCCCGCCGTCGGCCGATTCGCGCAAACCGGCATCGAGCGCGAGCGCCTCGGCGATGAGGGGCTGCGGGTTGTGCAGCAGCGCCTCCAGCTCCTGGCCGAGCCGATGATTGTCCCAGCGCGGATCGAGCGAGAAGCCCGCGGTGGGCGGGTTCTTCATCGTGTCCAGCTCAAACTTGCCGTCCGCCACGGCCTTGACCTCGCTGCCGGCGTCGGAGAGCGATCGGAACGCGGCGAGCTGGCCCTCCGGGGACGCGAGATCCACGGCGGCTGCTTCGCTGTGTTCGGGCAGGTCGTAGGCGCGGCGCGCTCGGTTCGTCGCCGCCTCGGCTTTGCGTAGAGCAACGGTGAACGCCACCACGTCCAGACGGTTGCGTTCCATCTCGCGCTTGAGAACTGCGATCAGCTCGACGAACGTCTTGTCGACCGGATCGAGCTTCTGCTGCTTCGCGTCCTGCTTCTCTTTCAGCACCTTCGCGTTGGCGACCGCGACCTGGTTGGCTTTGTAGAGCACCGCGACGTCGTCGAGCGTGACGCCGAGCGTGCGGTGGTCGGCGAAGCGGCGGCCGCCGAGCTCCAGCGCGCCGTCCACCGCGGCGACGTGCGTGACCTCGTCGATCGATCGCAGCCACGCGTCCAGCTCGTCGCGGTTGTGCGCCCGCGCCTTCACGTAGCCGTACTCCGCGCCGAACAGCGCGCGCGCGGCGACATCATCGCGGCGCGTGACCACGATGCGCCCGCCCGGCACGTCTGTCAGGTAGGAGAACACCACGAACGAGTCCGGCACCACGCCGGCGTCGGCCCGCACGCGATCGGCCAGGTGCGCCAGCGTGACCTCGCGCGCCGCGTCCTTCTCCGAGTAGAACAGCCAGACGCGACCGTTCGGCAGCATCGCGCGCCGCCCCGGCCCGTAGTCGAACTGCATCAGGTGCTCGAGGCTGGCGAGCCGCAGCGGCACGTGGTCGTACGTGGCGGCGCGGACCGCCGACGGCGACGCTTTGGCGTGCAGCAGCGTCCCGTAGACCGTCCAATCGGCGAGCTGCTCCGGCCGCTCGTCGGCGCGCAGTTGGTCGAGCTTGGCGATCGCGTCGCTGATGTCGAGCTCGAAGCTCGCCTGTATCGCGGGAAGCTCCGGCTCCTCGACGGCGTGCTGCCGTGCCGGGCTCCCGCCCGCGAAGCTCGACGCAACCATCAGCATCGCGACCACGCAGCCTCGCGGCTTGCTAGCTTCACGCATCTCCACGCCTCCTTCACCGATTCGGGTTGGTCACCTGCCACGGGACGATGACCGCGGTCCAGCGCTCGGCCGCCGGTTGGCTCGGCTGGCCGCCGAGCGCCCTGCCGCGCGTTTCCTGGTGCGCGCACTCCGCGAACGACTTGGACAGCTCCAGGTACCGCAGCGAAACGTCGGCGCGGGTGGTGCCGACGACGATCAGGCGCTCGACGGCGGAGTCCCGATCGGGCGGCAGCTCGGCCACGAACGGTACGCGCTGCGCCCCCTGCTTCCACTGCGCCAGCGTTGCGCCGGCGGGGATCTCGTCCTCGCCGAGGAGCTCGACGCGGCCGTCGATGGTGCAGTTCAAGATGGTCACGTACAGCGACGACTGCGTGCGGTTGCCGATCAGCAGGCTCGTGGGCTGCCCGGCGCGCAGCGCGTAGATCGAATCGGCGCGCGCGATCTCGGGCAGGTCGGGATTCTGCGGATCGCAGCGGCTCAGACGATCGGCGTCGCTGCAGTCGAGCAGCGCGACGGTGAGCGCGTTGGCGAGCTCGTGGCAGCGGCGCGCCAGGCGCAGCGGCAGGTTGTAGCGCCGGTAGTGGCGCAGCGCGCGCCGTAGCTCCCGCGTCTCGCGCTCGCCGACGTCGACCAAGGCCACGCCCGGCTGCGTCGGGTACAAGTTGTCGCCGAGCAGCAGCCGGCCGCCGGCGTGGTGCACGCGTGCCTCGACGCCGGCGGTGCCCGGCGCGACCACGCGCACCAGCGACTCGCTCTCGAGCTGCTCGGCGAGCAGCGCGTCGAACGGCTCGAGCTCGACCAGCAGCTGCTCCGCCGGACCCGCTTCCACCAGCCGGCCCCGCGCGCCCTGCGGCAGCTCGAACGGTGCGCCGGTGGGAACCGCGACCGCACGCGACCGCTCCGCCGACTCCACCCGCAGGAGCCCGACGCGGGCGTCGAGGTCGGCCTCGCTGCCGAGATCGTCGAAGAAGTCCGGCTCCTGCCCGTAGACGGCGACCTTGGCGCCGGCGGTGACGCCGGTGAGCGTGCCGGCGCCGATCTCGACGTACGAGTCGCGGCTCGCCAGCGGCAATCCGCCGTCGCGCAGCTGCCAGGCGCCCCCGAACAGGCGGCGCTCGCCGCTGCCTTGCAAGCGCGGGTGCTGCGAGCGGCTCCACCCGGCGACGCGATCGACGAGGCTGCTCCAGAGCGACCCCCACCGCAGCTCGCGCAGATGCGCGTCGTCGATCGACTCGAGCACCTCCAGCAGCCCGAGCGTCAAGGCGCCGTGGCAGCGCGCGTAGCGATTCTGCTCCAGCTCCTGCGCGAGCTCACTGGCGGCGCACGCGGAGAGCACCAGGTGGCGCTCGCCGCCGCCGATGCCGGCGGAGAGCCCGCGCATCGCCGGCCGCGGCGCGAGCGCGGGCAGCGCCGTCGGTTCGGCACGCGCAGGCCAGAGGCGCGCGCGCGACTCGCCGCCCGACGCCTCGGACTCTCCGCGCCGGATACCCGCGGCGTGACAGCAGTCGAGGATCACGGTCACGTCGTCGGTACGCACGCGATCGAGCAACGCGTTGAGCTCGAAGTCGAAGAGGTAGCGCTCGCGGCCGGGCTCGGCCAGTACGTCGACGGGCACCAGCGCCTCGCGGCTGATGAGCCTGCGCCGCTCTATGATGGAGCGCTGAACGCCATGGCCTGAGTAATAGATAAAGACGCGATCCTCCGGCTTCGCCTCCTCGACGATGCGCCCGATGGCGGCGCGCAGGTTGTCGAGCGTCGGGATTGCCGACGACAGCCGCGTCGGCACGCGCCCGCGCCGCGGCGCCGCCAGCCGCGCGATCCGCCGCGGCTCGACTCCGACGCGATCGAGCAGCAGCGCCTCGATCGCCTGTATGTCGTTCACCGAACCGTTGAGCGGAGCGGTCGGGTAGTCGTCGATCCCGATCAGCAGGCCGTGAAACTCGCCGTTCATCACTTCACCGAGAGCAGCTTGCCGAGCACGTCCGAGGTGACGGCGATACCGACGAAGCCGCCGATGCCGTCGCTGTTGAACTCGGAGTGCTTGGGCAGATCGCCCGGCGCGGTCCATACCTGGTTGGGCGTCACCATGGCGCCGCTGTTGATGACCTCGCTCTTGTAGACGCTCAGCCCGCCGACGATGCCGACGCCGGAGAATGGCTGGAAGTTGGCGCCGACCATGAAGCCCTGATCGATGCGGCTGGGATCGATGGCGATGAACGGCGTCGGGATGCGATCGCACCACGTCCAGTCGAGCGGGTTGGCGCCGCAGTAGTGGAGCCCGAGCAAGATGATCGGGCGGACGCCGCCGTAATCGCGCGACTGCGCGACGAAGGTTTCACTCCCGGTGCCCGTCGCCGCCGGCCGCGGCTTGAGCGAGTACGAGATCGGCCGCACGAAGTCGAACACGAGGCCCGCGCCCCACGCCAGCCGATAGACCGGGTCGAACACGACGGACATGGTGGTGGTTATGTCGGGCTGCCCCTGGCGCTTGACGGTGACCTTGTAGACGAGCGTACCGGCGCACTGCACAAACTGCTTGTGGACGTAGGGCACGATGCGCAGCTCGGCGGTGACGGTGCGCAGGCCGGAGATGGGGACGGTGCCAATCTTGGCGGCGTCGGCGTAGGAGCCGAGGATGCGCAGCCCGGGCACCGCCTCGCACGTCACGATCTCGAAGGTGACTTGCGCGTCGGTGGGACCGAGCACGATCAGCTCAAGGCGATCCTTTTCGTTGATGTGCGAGGGCAGCGGCTCGGCCAGGCTGCCGTCGGGGAGGTGGTAGATCTTGAACTTGCGGCCGAGCGCTCCGCCTTCGGTGGACTTGTCGGCGGTGGTTTCGTAGTAGGCGCGCGCCTGCTGCATGATGAGGGCGTTGTCCGACTCCGCCGCGCTCGCCGCCGTCGGGTGGAGCACCGACGGCGCCGGTTGCACCAGCGCCACGCCATCGCAAGCGGGCCCCGCCTGACCGACGATGGTGAGCGTGGCCGCGTCCTCCGGGACCCCGTCGAGCTTGAGCTCCTTGTCGCCCTTCTTCAGCGTGCGCGACAGCGCACCGGCCGTGATCGTCAGATCCTCTGGCGCACCGGCGGGAGCGAAACCGCCGTCGGCGGTCTTCTGACCAACGAGGATCATCACCTGCGCCGGCGGCTTCGCCGGCGGCGTGAAGTGCCGCTCGCACGCCTGCACGTGCCCACCCGCGACCACGATGGTCACGTTGTTCGAGTCGGCGGCCCGCGCGCGAACCGGCGCGCCGAGCGCAGCAATGGTGATGGCAAACGCCACAGCAATGCGCTTCATGAGGATCCCCCCTTTAGAAAGGAATGCCGTACGGCCCGAGCACGCGGCGCATCCAGCCGGCGTAGAAATCGGGCCGCACGTAGATGCCACCGTCGCCGCAGGGGCGGTCGCCCCCAAGCGTCGCGCGCGACGTCACGCCGCCGACTTTGTATCCGTCACCAGTCTCGATGAACGCCGGGCCGCCGCTGTCGCCGTTGCAGCTGTCGAGGCCCAGCGCCTTGCGCCCGGCGACGAACTCCGCATCGGGAAAGAAGCCGAGCGCCGCCGCCTGCTGCGCCAGGTCCTGCCCTTGCGCGCGCTGTAGCAGCGTGATGCCGAGCTCCAGCTCGCGCTTGATGCCGAAGCCGATCGGCCGATTGGTGTCGTTGTAGCCGAAGCCGACCAGCGTGCAGCGCAACGCCGCGTCGAGCTCCGCCGTCGAAGCGATGTCGACCGGCTCGACGCTGGGCGCGTTCGCCAGTACCAGCAGCGCGACGTCGTTGCGGTTGGTGCGCGGATCGTACTCAGGATGGCGCAGCACGGCCGCCACGTCGATCACCTCACCGCCGTCGAGCCGCGACACGTCGGTGCCTCCGGCGAAGACGCGGGTGATGCCGACGTCGCAGTGCGCGGCGGTCAGCACCACCGTCGGGCGGATGAGCGTACCTGAGCAGAACCACCGCGCGTCGTCGCCGAGGCAGCAGCACGCCGGAAAACGGTTGGTCTCGTTTCCGCCGACGATGCGCAGCGCGCGCGACAACGCGTCGGTCTCGAGCGAGCGCACGTCGTCGGTGGTGAGCGCGTCGGCCGACGATCTCCCGGCGGAAAGCCTGGCCATCGCGTCGATCACCGTGGCCAGGTCGCGCGACAACGCGCGATGCGCCGCCGCCGGATCGAACTCCTGGTCGCAACGGCAGGGTGACTTGGAAGAGGTCTTGTCATCGGGAGCCATGGGACCCTCGTTTCGAGTCTTCACCCGATTGACGCGGCTCCCGAGGCGCTCATGCACGCGGAGCTATTTTTTTGAGTCGGCGAGCAGGCGCGCGATGCTCAGGTCGAGCTTGCTACCGAGCATCGCCATCAGCGAATGGAACTCGGCGGTGTCGGTGCCGATGCTCGTGCGCAGCTCCTCCTGCGTACGATGCAGGATCGCCTCGCGCGCACTGGCGGTCCAGCGCGTCACCGTCGATTGGCTCACGCGATAGATAGCGGCGATCTCGTCGTGGCTCATCTGCTCCAGCACCTGAAGCCGGAGCAACAGCCGCTGGCGGTCGGTGAGCGCCGCAACGGCCGTGGCGAAGGCTTCGCGGAACAGGGCGCGGTAACGGACTTGTAAGTAGTCGAGCTCGGGATCGCCGCCCGCCGGCAACGCCTCGGCTATCGATCGCTCCCCGGCCCGCTGTTGCGCCTTGTGCCCGCGGCGTAAGCTCAGCGCGATCCGTTGCGCCACCACGCTGACCCAACCGCCGAGTGGGCCGCGCCCCGCGTACGCGGCGATCTTGGGCGTGCCGCCCGCGTCCGAGACGAACAGCTTTTCGCGCGCGAGCTGGAGCACCTCGTCGGCAAACGCCGGCGACGGATCGATGGTCCGCAGCATCGCCGGAACGTTCGCCAGGTATTGCTCTTCGAAACATTGGAGCGCGCCGGCGACGCGATCGACGCAGGCGCACGCCAAGTACAAATCACCGACGTGCTGCGTGCTCTGCTCCGCTTCCATCGAATCGTCGAGCTTGAACCGCTCGCCCACGTAACGGAGGAAGCGCTGCTCGTCGAGCTGGAGCCGCGGCCAGGCTGCGCGCGCGCGATTGAAGGCCTCCGTCCACCCCATCCCCACTCTGCGATCTTCGCACAAAATCGGGGCAAACAGCTATGATTGGGCCGCGCGCAGCTTTCAAAGCGCGCTTTGCGCCCCTCCAATCGCGATTCAAAACGATGCAATCGTGCTTTGACGAAAATGCTGTCCAGTCGTTGCTGGCCGGCGGGTTCGACGGGGCGACGCTGAAGGCGTTCGAGCAGCACATCGGCCACTGCGCCGAGTGCTGCGATCTGCTATCCGCCGCCGCGCGCGCGTTCCGGCCGGCCGAGCGCCGGCTGGGCCGATATCAGCTGCTCTCGGCGATCGGTGGCGGCGCCACCGGCATCATCTACCAGGCGCGCGACGCGGACACCGGTGACCTGGTCGCGCTCAAGACGGTGCGCCGCATCTCGCAGCCGGCGATGGCGTCGCTGCGGCGCGAGATTCACGCACTCGCGCGCGTGCGCCACCCGGCGATCGTGCGGGTGTTCGAGCACGGCATGGACGGTGACCGGCCGTGGTACGCGATGGAGCTGTTGGCCGGAGAGACGCTGGCCGACCTGTGCCGGCGCATCGGGCGGCGGCCGACCGTGGCGGCGGGCGGCGAGCTGACCCGGGCGCTCACCATCATCGAGCGGCTGTGCGCGCCGCTGGCGTTCCTTCACGGCGAGGGGATCGTTCATCTCGATCTCAAGCCGCTGAACATCCTGCTGCGCGAGGGCGATCGGCCGGTGCTCGTCGACTTCGGGCTGGTGGCGCGCGTGACGGGCTCGCCCGGCCGCGAGGAGCTCGACGCGCGCGACGTCGACGGAACGCCGCGCTACATGGCGCCCGAGCAGATCCGCGGCGACCTGCTCGACCCGCGCGCCGATCTGTACGCGCTCGGCTGCGTGCTCTACGAGCTCGTGACCGGGCGGCCGCCGTTCGACGCGGAAGACGCCGAGGACGTCTTGCAGATGCATCTGGCGATCGCGCCGGTGCCGCCGTCCAAGCTGGTCGCCGGCGTGCCGCCGAAGCTGGACGCGCTCATGCTCGGCCTGCTGGAGAAGCGGCCGCGCGACCGCATCGGCCACGCCGACGACGTGGCCGCGGTGCTGGCCGAGCTGGGCGTGACGCGTGACGCCGGAGCCACGCGCGCGCGCGCGTACCTTTATCGCTCATCGCTGCTTGGCCGCGACGCGGTGGTCGATGAGCTGACGGCGCTAGCGCGCGAGGTGGCGCACGGCGTGGGCGGGTTCGCCGTGGTCGTCGGCGAGAGCGGCATCGGCAAGACGTACGTCGCGATGGAGGTCGCGCGCCGGCTCGGGCGCTCACTGCGGAAGATCAACGGCGCCTGCCTCGCGTCCGACGCCAGCTCGTCGGCGACGGGTCGTGCGCCGCTCCATCCGCTGCGCGAGCTGGTGGCGCGGATCGCCGATTGGTGCCTCGAGGCCAGACCCGACGAGCCACAGCGGCTGCCGGGTCGCTGCGCCGCGGTGTTGAGCACGCTCGAGCCGCGGTTCGCTCGGCTGGCCGACGCAGAGGTGGAGACCGCGGTCGCGTTCGCCGCCGGCGCCCGCGAACGGCTGCTGGCGGCGCTCACCGAAGCCATCGAGACCTACGCCGCGCACAAGCCGGTGCTGCTGCTGCTCGACGACCTACACTGGAGCGACGAACTGACGATCGCGTTCCTGCGGGGCTTGAGCCGCGATTGGCTGGCGCGCCACCCCTTCTTCGTGCTGGCGACCTGCCGTAGCGAGGAGATGGGCACGGAGCTGCGCGAGCTCGTCGGCTACGAGCATGTCCACAGATTCGCCCTTGGACGGCTGGAGGACCCCGCCATCCACTCGCTCGCGCGCGACATGCTCGCCGTCGACGATCTGCCGCAGCCTTTCACGCGCTTTTTGGCGCAACAGTCGGAGGGCAATCCCTTCTTCGCCGCCGAGTATCTGCGGACCGCGGTCTCCGAGGGGCTGGTGCGCCGCGTTTCGCATCGCGGCGTCGAGCTCGACCGCAGCCTGGCCTCGCCGGAGGCCGACTCGCCGCTGGCGTTGCCGCCGTCGCTGCGCGCGTTGGTCCTGCGACGCCTGGCAGGGCTGAGCCGCGAGGCGCAGGCGGTGCTGCACGCCGCCGCCGCGCTCGGCCGCGAGATCCACCCTGAGCTGCTCGGCGTCATGACCGGCGCGTCCGAGCTCGAGCTGATGGATCGGCTCACCGAGCTCACCGCCGGCCAGGTGCTCGAACCGATCGAGGGCGGCACCTATCGCTTCCTACATCACAAGCTGCGCGAGATCCCATACGCCGAGCTCACGCCCGTCGAGCGCCACGAGCTGCACCGCCGCGCCGCCTCGGCCATCGAGCGGCGCTACCAGGGGACGCTCGAGTTGCCGCGGTTCTGCGCATCGCTGGCGCACCATTGGGGAGTTGTCGGTGACCACGCCAAGACGCTGAGCTACCTGGAGCGCGCGGCACAGCACGCCGCCGAGACGTTCGCCTACGGCGACGCCGCCGAGCTATTTCAACGCGCGCTCCTCGTCGGCGCCCGCATCGCGCCCGCGATCGATCCGCTACGGCGCGCCCGCCTGCTTCACGGCCTGGCGCGCGCGCAGTTCGCCTGCGGGCAGCTCGACGAGTTCGAGCGCCACACGCTGGCGGCGCTGGACGACTTCGGTCAACCGATGCCGCGCTCCGAGCGTGGATGGCGGGCGCTGTTCGCGCGTCAACTGATCGTGCAGGCGCTTCACTTGATCGGCGTCAAGCGTCCGGTGGACCCGGAACGAAGCGATGGGCTGCGTGACGCCGCGATCGCGTCCGGGCTGCTCAGCCACCGCTACTTCTACCTGGACGACGCGGTGAAGATGCTGTCGTCGGCGCTGGTATCCGTGAACCTGGCGGATCGAGTCGGCGTCAATCCGCCGCACGCGTCGGCGCTCATGGGCGTGCTCGCCTCGATGGTGCGGCGCCGGCAACTGGCGGCACGCTACTTCGAACGGGCGCGCGCCGCCGCGCTCACCAATCGCGATCAGTCGGAGCGCGCGCTGGCGCTCACGCTGGAGTGCGTCGCGCACGCGAACTTCGGCAGGTGGAGCGAGGCGGCGCACGCCGCGAAGCGGGCCGCCGAGGGGCTGCACCCGTCGCACGATCCGGTGGTGTACGAGATCGTGCAGACGACGCTCGGCCACGTCGAGTACTTCACCGGCCAGTTCGAATCGGCGCGGCGCCGCTACGCGGTGGTGCTGGACTCGGCGCGCGCGCGCAACCACCAGCAGCACGTCACCTGGGCGCTGTTCTCCGCCGGCCGCAGCCTGAACGCGCTCGGCCGCTTCACGGAAGCGCTGCCCCTGCTGTCGCAAGCGTGCCGCGATCTCGAAGCGCGCCCGGAGCGGCAGTCGGAGATCATCTGCTACGGGCTGCTCGCGCTGGCTTCGGTGCGCGTCGGCCGCCGCGAGGACGCGCGCCGGTTTGCCGACGAGACGCTGGCGCGCATCGGCTCGTCGCCGCCGTCGGGGTTTCCACCGCTGGAGGGCCACGCGGCGATCGGCGACGTCTACTGGGAGCTGCTCGCCGGCGCCGCTCGCGAAGACGAGCGCGCGGCGCTGCGCGAGCGGCTGGCGCGGGTGCGGCGTGCGACGTGCAACTTTGCGCTGCTGTTCCCCGTCGCATGGCCGGTGGCGTGGCTGCTGCTCGGGCGGGAGGCGTCGTTGGCGGGCCGCGCGCGCCTGGCGGGCTTCTGCTGGCGGCGCAGCTTGCGCGCGGCCGAGCGGTTCGAGATGCCGCGCCAGCGCGCCGAGGCCCACCTCGCGCTGGCCGCGCTGGCGCGACCGGGGAGTGAAGAGCGGCGCGCGCAGGCGCGGCAGGCGCACGCGCTGTTCGCGCTCCTCGATGCCGACTACGACGCCGGGCGCGCATCCGCGCTCGACTCGAACCACTGACCAACGGGAGGGGGCCTTGGCTATCAAACGAATCGCGATCCTGGGCGGTGGCATGTCGGCATTGACGGCCGCTCACCAACTGACGTCTCTGCCCGGCTGGCAGGACCGGTACCAGATCACCTTGTACCAGCAGGGCTGGCGCCTCGGCGGCAAGGGCGCGAGCGGACGCAGCAGCGACCCGAGCCACCGTATCGAGGAGCACGGCCTGCACCTGTTGTTCGGATTCTACGAGAACGCCTTCAAGGTGCTGCGCGACTGCTATCGCCTGGAGACCAACGATCCCGACGCGTGGCGGAGCGCGTTCAAGCCGGTCGTCGGATCGATCGCGATGCCGGTCGAGAGCAACGGCCAGTTGAGCGCGTGGACGCAGCCGTGCGCGACCAACGATCTGGTGCCGGGCGAGGGTCCCGATCCGACGCTCAGCCCGTGGGGCTATGTGCGCGCGCTTCTGGCGTGGCTCGAGAGCAGCGTGAGCCACCCGCGCGCGCGCAGCCTCGCCGACGAACGGCTGCGCGGCGATCTCCCGGCGATCGAAGCGCACGTGCGCGAGCTGCGCCGCAGCCGCACGGCGGCGGCCGTCAACGAGTATCCGCACGCCGCGTGGCTGCTCGCCGACGCCATGCCGGAGCGACCGTCCGAGCAGAAGGCCGAAGATCGCGACTCGATCCGATATCTCGGCGAGACGTTCGTGCATCACCTGGTCTCGGCGGTGGTGCCGGGGCGGGTGCGGATCATGGCCGACTTCGGTTACACGCTGGTCAAAGGCC
Organism: Polyangia bacterium; assembly: GCA_035652295.1. Taxonomy (GTDB): domain Bacteria; phylum Myxococcota_A; class Polyangia; order Palsa-1104; family Palsa-1104; genus DASREC01. The sequence goes on along the minus strand of DASREC010000578.1, from coordinate 462 downwards.
TGACCGCCGACCTGGTGGTGAAGCAGAAGTCCTGGTTCGATCTCGACGAGGAAGACCTGCGCGGCTGGCTCTCGCGCCACGGCGCCGCCGCCGAGACGTGCGCCTCCCCGCTGGTGCAGTCGCTCTACGCCTGCGCGTTCGCCGGCGGCCGTACCATGGGCGCCGGCACCATCATGCAATCGATGCTGCGCGCCGTGTTCACCTTCAAAGGCGGGTTCATCTACAAAATGCAGGGCGGCATGGGCGACGTGGTGTTCGCGCCACTGTACCGCGTGCTGCGCGATCGCATCACGTTCAAGTTCTTTCACCGCGTCGACGAGCTGCAGCTCTCCGACGATGCCAAGCGCGTGCAGCGCATCCTGCTGACCGAGCAGGCGGCCATGCGCGATGGCCAGTACCGGCCGCTCATCGACGGCGATCGCCATTGGCCCAACGAGCCACTGTGGGATCAACTGCAGGGCG
>DASREC010000577.1:0-11048 GCA_035652295.1 Polyangia bacterium | reverse complement strand
CGCCGCACTGACTCACCGCGCCGCTCGACTTCTTCACGTCGCGCCCGCGGGGCAGCTCGACGACTCGCAGCAATACGCCGCCGCGCCGCCGTTCGCGCAGACGCCGCTCGTGCACGACAGCCCCGGCTGGCAGTCGCACGCGGTCGCGCACGTCGAGCCGGCGGTGCCCGGGCTGGTGTCGAGGTGGCCGTCGAGGTTCGCGCCGCCGTCGGAGATCGGCTTCGAGCCGTTCGGCGATCCGCAACCGGCGAGCACGAAGGCGGTGGCGAGCGCGAGGACGTTTCGCATGACCAGCTCCACCCGGTGGGTCGGGAAGTGAGTGCCGCGACCGAATGTGCGGGGACAGCTTACCGTTTCTTCGCGACCAGCGGATCGAGCGAGCCGAGCCGATCGCCCAGCATCTCGACCATCGACTCGGTGGCGTCGAGCCGCTTGCGCTGGCTGAGCAGCGTGATGTCGAGCGCGATGTTGTTGAGCGCCACCTCGGTGATCGCCGGGTGGCCGGTCACCACCGCCTCGGAGCGCTCGCTCGGCTCGGTGCCGCCCATCAGCGTGCGCGCGTGATCGACGATCAGGATCAGCTTGTGCTTCCAGAACGCCTCGAGGTCGCGCTCCTCGAGCCCGTAGCTGAACAGCCGCCCCGGCACGCCGTCGAGCGAGCAGAACGAAAAGCAGATGATCTTGACCTTGCGCTTCGCCGCCGCCTCGAGCGCCGGCTGCAGCCGCGTCGCCTCGCGCCGCCACAGCGACAAAAACAAAAATCGCTCGGCGGTCTCGATCAGCGAGCCGGCGCGCTCGAGCACCTCTTCGTAGCCGCTCACGTTCCACAGATCCACCGGCGGCGGCGGCGGGCGCATGCGGCGGATCGAGTCGTCGAGCGAGCGCAGCGAGCCTTCGAACTTGCGGCGCAGGACGCCGAGCAGATCGCCCGGCGGCAGCGGGGCGTAGCGCGCCGGCGACTCCTCGACGCGCGCCACCAGCCCGTTGTCCTCCAGCCGCTTGAGCACCGCGTAGATCGCCGAGCGCGGGATGTTCGCCCGCTGCGCGATCTCGTAGCCGGTGGCCGGGCTCTCGACCAGCAGCCCGCGATAGGCGCGCGCCTCGTTGGTGGAGAAGCCGAGCTCCGAGAGCGATTCGAGCAGATCGTCCCGCGTCATTTGCGCGGCAGGTTAGACTATAACCAAGCCGATGGCCGAGAAGAATTACATCACGCCGAGCGGCTACAAGCGGCTGGTCGACGAGCTCACGCACCTCGCCACCGTCGAGCGGCCGCGCGTGGTGCGCGAGGTCTCCGACGCCGCCGCCGAGGGCGATCGCTCGGAGAACGCGGCGTACATCTACGGCAAGCGGCGGCTGCGCGAGATCGATCGGCGCATGGGATTTCTGTCGCGGCGGCTCAAGCACGTGGCGGTCGTCGACGGAAAAGAGTCGCGGCGCGACCGCGTGTTCTTCGGCGCGTGGGTCGAGGTCGAGGACGAGGACACCGGCGAGGTGCTGAGCTTCCAGATCGTCGGCGTCGACGAAGTGGACGCGGGCGCGGGGCGCATCAGCTGGCAGTCGCCCGTCGGCAAAGCGCTGCTGGGGAAAAAAGTCGACGACTCGGTCACCGTCAAGTGGCACGCCGGCAAGCGCGCGCTCACGGTCGTCGACATCCGCTATGAGACGTAGCGCGGCGGCGGCACTCGGCGCGCTGGCGCTGGTGGCGTGCTCGTCGGGGCGGCACGTCGGGCCGAAGCCGGACGACGGGCCGCTGGCGATCTGGCCCGCGGCGGCGTCGCTCGCGCCGGGCGACGCGCTCGCGTTCGCCGCCAACCGCGCGGTCACCTGGACGCTCGACGAGAGCGGCGCGGGCGCGCTCGACGCCGGCGGGCGCTACGTCGCGCCGGCGGGCGCCGGCGAGTTTCACGTGCGCGCCACCGACGATCGCGGGCAGGTCGCGGTAGCCGCGGTGAGCGTCGCGCCGCGCGCGCTGCAGCTGCTCGCGGGGCTGCCGGGCGGTCCCGGCTCCGTCGACGGCGTGGGCGCGGCGGCGCACTTCATCGCGCCCAACAGCCTCGCCGCCGACGGGCTCGGCCACCTGTTCGTCGCCGACAACTCGACGCACACCGTGCGCCGCATCGAGCTCGCCACGCGCTCGATCGCCACCATCGCCGGCCAGCCGGGGCTCGCCGGAATCCAGGACGGCGTCGCCACCGCGGCGCTGTTCCGCTCGCCGAGCGGCGTGGCCGCCGACGCCAGCGGCTTCGTCTACGTCGCCGACACCGACAACGCGTGCGTGCGCCGCGTCGACACCGCGAGCGACATCGTCATCACGCTCGCCGGCCGCCCGCTGCCGCACCAGGAGGGCGCCGACGACGGCATCGGCGACGCCGCCACGTTCACCATCCCGACCGGCGTCGCGCTCGACGGCAAAGGCCGGCTGTTCGTCGCCGATCCGGAGAACAACGCCGTGCGCGCGCTCGATCTCGCCAGCCACGCGGTCACCACCTTCGCCGGCGCGCCGGGGCCGGGCGCGCACGTCGACGCCGTCGGCACCGCGGCGCGCTTTCGCTTTCCGCTCTACCTCGCGTTCGACGGCGCGCACACGCTCTTCGTCGCCGATCGCAACAACCAGGCGCTGCGCACCATCGACGTCGACACCGCGGCGGTCGGCACGCTGGCGGCGCTCGGCGATTTTCCGACGGGGATGGCGGCCAGCGGCGCGACCGTGTACGTGGCGTTCGCGTCCAACGTGGCGGCGTTCGACGCGGCGAGCGGCGCGCGCACGGCGATCGCCGGCTCGCTGACGGCGAGCGGGTTCGCCGACGGCACCGGCGCGGCGGCGCTGTTCGATCACGCCAGCGGCCTGGCGCTCGACGGCGCCACGCTCTACGTCGCCGATCGCTCGAACCACGTCATCCGCGCGATCGATCTCCCGACGGGCGCGGTGACCACCGTGCTCGGCGCGCGCTCACCCGGCAGCGCCGACGGCGCGGGCGCACAGGCGCGCTTCGACGTGCCGACCGGCGTCGCCGCCGACGACGCGGGCGTGCTCTACGTCGCCGATACGTTCAACCACACCATCCGCGAGGTGCACGCGGACGGCAGCGTGCTGACGCTCGCGGGCACCGCCGGCCTCGCGGGAAACAGCGACGGCATCGGCGCCGAGGCGCGCTTCAACCATCCGAGCGGGCTCGCCTCCGACGGGCTGCACCTGTACGTCGCCGACAGCGACAACGCGCTCCTCCGCCGCGTCGATCTCGCCGACGTCGAGAACTTGAGCCGGCGCGGACAGGTGATCACGTTCGCCGGCGGCGCGTCCGGCGGCGCCGACGGGCGCGGCACCGCCGCCGGCTTCGTCGATCCGGTCGGCGTCGCGTGGGACGGCGCCGGTCACGTCTACGTCGCCGACCTGGGATCCTCGACGGTGCGCGCGATCGATCTCGAGAGCGCCGAGGTGTCGACGCTGGCCGGCTCGCCCGGCGTGGCCGGCGGCTCCGACGGCGTGGGCGCCGACGCGCGCTTCGACGGACCGGTCGGCATCGCCGCCGATCGCCTCGGCAACCTGTACGTCGCCGACGCGTACGGGCGCGTGATCCGCCGCGTCTCGATCGACGACGCGAGCGTCACCACCTTCGTCGGCGAGCCGGGCGCGATCGGCCGCGCCGACGGAGCGGGCGCGCTCGCGCGGCTGGCGTCCCCCGGCGCGCTCGCGTGCGACGGCGCGGGCAACTTGTGGATCGCCGACGCGCTCAACCACGCCCTGCGCCGCGTGGTCGCGCGCGACGTCACGACGCCGGTCGGCCGCTCCGCTGCCGGCGCGTTCGGCGTCGAGCTCGGTCCGCTGCCCGCGCAGCTCGGCTCGCCCACCGGCGTGGCGCTCCTGCCGAGCGGCGAGCTGGCGATCCTCGACGAGAACGCGCTGCTCGTCGTTCGCTGAGGGTTGACCGCGTCGCGCGCACTTGCTTTAACACGGCATGCCTCACAAGTCCGAAGACCTGGCCGGCCTCGTCGAGCGCGTCAAGCGCGGCGGCGCGGAGAAGTACCACAAGAAGAATTCCGAAGAGGGCAAGCTGTTCGCGCGCGAGCGCCTGCGCCTATTGCTCGACGACGACGCGCGCGAGTTCGTCGAGGACGGACTGCTGGCCAACAACGCCGCGCCCGAGCTGCCCGCCGACGGCGTGGTGACCGGCCTCGGCAAGATTCACGGCCGCACGGTCGCGGTGATGGCCAACGACTCGACGGTCAAGGCCGGCTCGTGGGGCGCGCGCACGGTCGAGAAGATCGTTCGTATACAAGAGACCGCGGGCCGCCTCGGCGTGCCGCTCGTGTACCTCGTCGACTCGGCGGGCGCGCGCATCACCGATCAGCTCGACATGTTCCCCGGCCGCCGCCACGCGGGGCGCATCTTCCACAACCAGGTGCACCTGTCGGGCGCGGTGCCGCAGATCTGTTTGCTGTTCGGCCCGTCGGCGGCGGGCGGCGCGTACATTCCCGCGTTCTGCGACGTGGTGTTCATGGTCGACAAGAACGCGTCGATGTACCTCGGCTCGCCGCGCATGGCGGAGATGGTGATCGGCGAGAAGATCACGCTCGAGGAGCTGGGCGGCGCGCGCATGCACTGCGAGGTTTCGGGCTGCGGCGATCTCCTGGCCAAGAACGAGCAGGAGTGCATCGCCGCCGCGCGCGCGTACCTCGCCTATTTGCCGTCGAGAGCGGGCGATCAGCCGCCGGCCGCCGCGGCCAAGGCGCCGAAGGCGGGCGCGCGGCGCATCGACGAGATCATGCCGGTGAACCACAACCAGGCGTTCGACGTCGCGCACGTGATCGAGTCGATCGTCGACGAGGGCAGCTTCTTCGAGCTGAAGAAGCTGTACGCGCGCGAGGTGGTCACCGGGTTCGCGCGGCTCGACGGGCGCGTGATCGGCGTCGTCGCCAGCCAGCCGAAGTGGAAGGGCGGCGTCCTGTTCGTCGACTCGGCCGACAAGGCGGCGCGCTTCATCTGGCTGTGCGACGCGTTCGACGTGCCGCTCCTGTTCCTCGCCGACGTGCCCGGCTTCATGATCGGAAAAAAAGTCGAGCGCGAGGGCATCATCCGCCACGGCGCCAAGATGATCTCGGCGGTCTCCGACGCCAGCGTGCCGAAGATCTGCGTCGTCCTGCGCAAGGCGTACGGCGCCGGCCTGTACGCGATGTGCGGCCCCGGCTTCGAGCCCGACGTCACCATCGCGCTGCCGCAGGCGTCGATCGCGGTGATGGGCCCCGAGGCGGCGGTGAACGCGGTCTACTACAACAAGATCCAGGAGAAGCCCGAGGCCGAGCGCGCCGCATACGTCGAGAGCCTGCGCGAGCAGTATCGCGAGGACGTCGACCTCTACAAGCTCGCCGCCGATCTGCACGTCGACGCGATCGTCCCCGGCGACGCGTTGCGCACCGAGCTCATCCGCCGCTTCGAGGCGTGCGCGCGCAAGCGCACGTCCTCGTGGCCGCGCAAACGATCCGTCACGCCCGTCTGAAAAAAAGGAGCACGCATGCCCAAAGGATTCGAGAAGTGGAACGTGCTCGCGCACGGACCGATTGAAAAGCTCGACGAGAACCTGTGGCGCGTCGAGGGCAATCTGCCCGGCGACGTGCCGTTCAAGCGCGTGCTCACGGTGGTGAAGCTGAAAGACGGGCGCCTCGTGATCCACAACGCGGTGGCGCTCGGCGACGCGGAGATGAAGGAACTGGAGGCGTGGGGCAAGCCGGCGATCCTGATCGTGCCGGGCGGCAACCACCGCCTCGACGCGCGCACGTTCAAGGAGCGCTATCCCGAGCTGCGCGTGATCGCGCCGCCGGGCGCGCGCGCCAAGGTCGAGCAGGTGGTGAAGGTCGACGCCACCGAGATCGACTTCGGCGACGAGAGCGTGCGCTACCCGATCGTCGAGGGCACCGGCGGCGGCGAGGGCTACCTCGAGGTGAAGTCGCCGCGCGGCACCACGCTGGTGTTCAACGACGCGATCATGAACGTGCGGCGGCTCGCCGGCTTCAAGGGCTTCATCTTCAACACGCTCGGCTTCACCGGCGCACAGCCGCGCGTCGCGTTCCTCACCAAGAAGCTGCTGATCAAGGATCGCGCCGCGTTTCGCGCGCACCTCGAGAAGATCGCCGACACGCCGTCGCTCACGCGCGTGATCGTCTCGCACGGCGATCCGATCGTCGACTCGCCGGGCGCCGCGATCAAGGCCGCGGTCGCCGCGCTGTAACCGAAAAAGTTACATTCCTCGACGGTAAATCGCGGCGCGCCGCTGGATCGCGGCTTGCTTCGGGTGCGCGCAAGGAGCGTGCACATGGGGATCGTCGCGGCCGTGATCGTGATGGGGATCGTCCTCGCCATCGGCGCCGGGCTGGCCAACGCGGCCGGCGCGAAGAAGGGCAAGCAGGTGTTCGCGGCGTTCAGCGCCGGCGGGATCGTGGCGGCGCGCGCCGCCGTCGATCGGCTGTATCCGCGGACGAAGAACGGCGCGCACCACGAGCGGCTGGCGGCGCTCGGGCTGCTCGGCGACGTCGAGTCGCTCGAGCGCGAATTGCCGCTGCTCGACGGGCGGCCGCTGGTCGTCTATCGCGCGCAGATGATCGGGCTCCTCGGGCTGGCGCTCGCGGGGCGCGACGTCGCGGCGTGCGCGGCGCGCATGAAGGAGATCGCCGAGCGCAACCAGCGCGAGTCGCCGAAGCTGGCCAAGCTGCCGATCCGCTGGATGCACGCGTTCGCCAACCTCGGCGCGGCGCTGGCGACGCGCGCGCCGTCGCTGCTCGAGCGGCCGCTCTTGATTCAGGCGACGCGCGGCCAGCCGATGCTGAAGATCTTGTGCTGGGAGACGATGATCAAGGTCTTCGAGCTGGCGGGCGACGCCGAGCGCGCGGCCAACGTGCGGCAGGATCTCGGCTGGATGAACGAGGTGCGCCGCGCGCAGGCCGCGTAGCGCGAATCGTTTCAGCCGGTCAGATCGGCGGTTCTCGCGCGCGGAGCGCGGAAGGCCTTGAGCCAGCGCGCGGCCGCGTCGGCGAAGATCGCCACCAGCGCCACCATCGCCAGCGCGCACAGCGACGAGAGCAGCCAGCCCTGAAACGCCTTGGCCGGATTCCCCGAGCGGATGAGCAGCGGCACGAACTGCCCGCGGATGAGCTGGTACCCCGCGGTCTCGGTGGCGATGCCGACGAACGTGAGCGGCAACAGCGTCACCCACGCGTAGCGCGCCTTGCCTCTATTAATGAGCAGCGTCGTGCCGCAACACAGCGCGATACACGCGAGCAGCTGGTTCGAGATGCCGAGCAGCGGCCAGATCTGCTGGATCGATCCGCTCCACACCAGGTAGCCCCACGCCGCGCACACCACCGTCGTCGAGATCAGCGTGCCCGGCAGCCAGTCGGTCTTGCCGAAGCGCGGGCTCACGCGGCCGCCGAACTCCTGCACGAGGAAGCGCGCCACGCGCGTGCCGGTGTCGACGGTGGTCAAGATGAACAGCGCCTCGAACATGATCGCGAAGTGGTACCAGTACGCGATCAGGTGCCGGAAGCCGGGGAGCTTGGAGAAGATCTGGCTCATGCCGACGGCGAGCGACACCGCGCCGCCGGTCTTGCCGACGAGCTTCTCGCCGATCTGCTGCGACAGCTCGGGCAGGTGATCCATCGAGAGGCCGAGCGTGGCGAACGCCTCGGGCGGCGCGTTGATGGCGAAGTAGTCGCCTTGCGCCAGCGCGCTCGAGGCGATCAGCGCCACCACGCCGACCACGCCCTCCATCAGCATCGCGCCGTAGCCGATCATGCGCGCGTCCGATTCGCGATCGATCATCTTCGGCGTGGTGCCCGAGCCGACGAGACCGTGAAAGCCGGAGATGGCGCCGCACGCGATGGTGATGAAGACGAACGGAAAGATCTTGCCGGGCACGACCGGCCCGCCGCCGGTGAACTGCGAGATCGCGGGCGCCTTGAGCTCGGGGTTCACGATCATGATGCCGACGATCAGCAGCGCGATGGTGCCGAGCTTCATGTACGACGAGAGGTAGTCGCGCGGGCAGAGCAGCATCCACACCGGCAGCACGCTGGCGATGAAGCCGTAGGCGGCGATGGCGATCGTCAGCTTGTGCTCCGACAAAATGAACCACGCGCCGATCGGCGACGACGCCACCCACTTGCCGGCGACGACGGCGATTAGCAGCAGCGTCACGCCGATCGCCGACGCCTCGCCGATGCGGCCCTTGCGAAAGCGGTACATCCACAGACCCATGAACAGCGCGATCGGGATCGTCACGCCGATGGTGAACGTGCCCCACGGGCTCTCGGCGAGCGCCTTGACGACCACTTTGCCCATCGCGGCGATCGCGATCACGACGATGAACAGAATCGCCAGGCCGGCGATGAAACCGGCGCGCGGGCCGATCTCGGCGCGCGCGATCTCGGCGAGCGATTTTCCGTCGCGGCGCATGGACGCGGTGAGCACCACGAAGTCGTGCACCGCGCCGGCGAGCACCACGCCGATGAGGATCCAGAGATAGCCGGGCAGAAAGCCGAACTGCGCGGCCAGCGTCGGACCGACGAGCGGCCCGGCGCCGGTGATGGCGGCGAAATGGTGGCCGAACAGCACCCAGCGGTTGGTCGGCACGTAGTTGTGCCCGTCGTTCAAGCGGTGCGCCGGCGTCACGCGCGAGTCGTCGAGCACCAGCACCTTGGCCGCGAGAAACGCCGAGTAGTAGCGATAGCCGATGGCCGCCACGCACAGCGTGCCGAGCATGAGCGGGAGCGCGTGCACGGATCACTTTTACCATGCGCGTTTCATGAGAGCATCGAAGGATGCGCGTTCAGTGGTGCTTATTCGCGCTACTGGTTGCCGGTTGCGAGGAGTCGCCCGGCGGCCTGGATGCCGCGACGCGCACGTTCGATCTCCTGAACGCCTGCGATCCGACGGCGCCCGTCTGTCCTTGGCCCGGCGGCCTGCTCTCGCAGCCACCACCACGCTGCGGGCTATCGGAGCCACGCTGCCTTCTCGATTGCGGCGAACACTGGCCTACGTACTGCGAATGCATTTCACCCGATCAGAAATGGGCGTGTTGCCCCGTGGCAGATGGTCACTTCGAAGGATTCAATGGATGCGAATGGCCAGGATATCCCGTCATCGAGGGCAATCTATGTTGCCCGAGTGCCCCGCCCGGGACCTGCGACGTGCCCAGCCGCGGGTTGATCTGCGCGTGCCTCGATCACCACTGGTCTTGTTCGCAGAGCGGGATCGATGGCGGCGGTGATTGATCTTCTCGCGCGCCGTCGGTACGCTGCTTCGATGCGACTCTCTGCGAGCCTAATGGTGCTGTGCCTCACGGTCGCGCCCGCCGTCGCGCAGCAGCTCCCTCCGACGCAGCGCCCGGGTCACAAGATGCGCGTCAAGATCGACTCGGCGCCGCAGCAGGCGGCCATCTACGTCGACTCGAAGGACTACGGGATCCAGGGCTACACGCCGACGACCATCAAGCTGCCGAAGGGGACGTACACGATCATTCTCGAGCTGCCGGGCTTTCGTCCGGTGCAGAAGGGCATCAGCGTCACGCGCTCCGAGGGGTTCATGTTCGCCATGGAGCGGCAGGCGCGGCCGTCGGTGCTCGACGTGCGCTCGTCGGCGTCGAACGACACCGCCACCGGCGGCTCGCTGTACGTCGACGGCGCGGCGCTCGGCACCATCCCCGCGCGCGTCGAGGTCGCGCCCGGCCACCACCTCATCGAGGTGAAGCGGCAAGGCTACAAAGACTATCGCGACTCGGCCGACGTGGCCGAGGGCGAGCAGCGCACGATGGTGATCGAGCTGCAGCCCGAGGCGCGCAAGGGCATGCTGCTGGTGGTCGCCGACGTGGCGGGCGCGGACGTGTACGTCGACGGGCAGAAGCGCGACGCGGCGCCGACGCTGATCACCGATCTCACCGAGGGGCCGCACACCGTCGAGGTGCGCAAGGAAGGCATGCCGCCGTTCAAGTCGGTGGTCAACGTCGTCGGCGGGCAGCAGACGAAAGTCGAGGCGCTGATCGCGGCGCAGATGCCGCAGACCGGATCGATCCGCGTGGTGTCGTCGACGCCGGGCGGCGAGGTGTACGTCGACGGCGAGATGAAGGGGACGGTCAACACCGAGATCACCGGCGTGCGGCCGGGGCAGCACATCGTCGAGGTGCGCGCGCGCAACTTCGCGCCGCAGTCGATGGAGGTGAACGTCGTCGCCAACGAGCAGCGCATCGTGCGCACCGACCTCGCGCAGCAGCAGGCGCAGCTGGCGACGGCGCGGCTGCGCGTGGTGACGCCGGTGCCCGACGCCGAGGTGTTCATCGACGGCTCGTCGGCGGGGCGCGCGCCGGTGGATCGCTCCGACCTGGCGCCGGGCAAACACTACGTGGTCGTGCGCAAGCCGGGCTTCGCCGAGTGGAAGCGCGAGGTGACGCTCGATCCGACCGCGGCCACCACGCTCACCGCCGAGCTGTCGGCGTCGGGCACGGTGCGCGTGCTGTCGAACGTCGGCGGCGCGGACGTGGTGATCGACGGCATGCTGGTCGGCAAGACGCCGGTGACGGTGAACGACGTGCAGGCGGGGCACCACCTGATCGAGGTGCGCAAGGAGCACTACGTGACCGCGCGGCAGGACATCGACGTCGAGGGCGGCGGGCAGAAGATCCTGTCGGCCGATCTCGCGCCGGTGCCGACCGGCCCGTCGCCGCAAGAGGTGGCGTCGCGCTTTCGCGGCATGACCTCGTTCTCGGCGGTGACGATCGATCCGGGGCGCTTCACCGCCGACCTCGCGTTCGGCTTCTTTCCGTTCGCGCAGTTTCGCCTGACCGTCGGCGCGCTGCGCCGGGGCAACATCGGCTTCGACGTCGGCGTCGAGCTGCGCACCATCGCCTACTACACCGACGGCGGCGTGCACGCGAAGGCGCAGTTCCTCAAGGCCGGCCCGTTCGCGCTCGGCCTCGACATGTTCATCGGCGGCGGCGGCGGGCCGTCCAAGCGCAACGACTTCACGTTCGAGCTGGGCATCCCGATGACGCTGCTCTTCGGGCAGC
>DASREC010000576.1:0-7261 GCA_035652295.1 Polyangia bacterium | reverse complement strand
GTAAAGCGACGCGCGGCTGATGCCCAGCCGTTTGGCGGCCTTCGTCGGCGAGCCGTCCTCGGCGGCGAGCGCGTCGAGGATCGCCTGCCGCTCGACGTCGCGCACCACCTCGGCCACGCGCGTCTTGAGCGGCCGGCGATCGTCGCGCGAAATAACTGACCGCGGGTCAGTTATCTCCGGAATAACTGACCGCGGGTCAGTTATCGGCGCGCGCGCCAGCTCCGGCAGATCGCCCACCTTGATCTCGACGCCGTCCGAGAGGATGGCCGCGCGCTCGACGACGTTCTCGAGCTCGCGGATGTTGCCCGGCCACGAGTAGCGCGTGAGCCGCTCGACCGCGTCGCGCGCCATGCGCTGCGGCCGCGGCCCCGCGCCACGCCGCCGCGACAAGAAATACTCCACCAGCGACGGCAAATCTTCCAGGCGCCCGCGCAGCGGCGGCAACTCGATCGGCACCACGGCGAGGCGATAGTAGAGATCCTCGCGAAACTTTCCGCTCGCCACCAGCGCCTTGAGATCTTTGTTGGTCGCCGCCAGGAGCCGCGCGTCGATCTTGACGAACGTGTCGCCGCCGACCGGCTTCACCTCGCGCTCCTGGATCACGCGCAATAATTTATTTTGCACCTCGGGCGCCACGTCGCCGATCTCGTCGAGGAACAGCGTGCCGCCCTGCGCCTCGCGAAACAGCCCGCGCCGCGCCTTCTGCGCGCCGGTGAACGCGCCGCGCTCGTGGCCGAACAGCTCCGACTCCACCAGCGACGGCGCCAGCGCCGAGCAGTCGAACGCCACGAACGGCCCGTCGCGCCGCGGGCTGGCGCGGTGGATCACGCGCGCGAGCAGCTCCTTGCCGGTGCCCGATTCGCCGAGGATGAGCACGCTCGCGTCGGAGGCGGCCACGCGCTCGGCGAGCGCCAGCACCTCGCGAATTTTTTCCGATCGGCCGACGGGGCGATCCGACACGCCGCGCGCTTCGGCGACCTCGCCGCGCAGGCGCTTGACCTCGCGCGCCATGCGGCCGTGCGCGATCGCGCGCGCCACCGCCGCGCGCAGCTCGTCGCCCGACGCCGTCTTGCGCAGGTAGTCGAACGCGCCGTGGCGCATGGCATCGACCGCGGTCTCGACGGTGGCGTGGCCGGTGAGCATGATGAACGGCACGTCGACGTCGCGCTCGCGCGCGCGGCGGATCAGCTCGATGCCGTCGGGGCCGGGCGGCATGTGCAGGTCGGTGAGCACGATGTCGTAGGCCACCTCGTCGAGCCGCGTGAGCGCCGCGTCGACGCCCGAGACCACGTCGATGGTGTGCGCCTCGCCGAGCAGCGCGCGCACCAGCCGCGGAAACGACTCCTCGTCGTCGACGACCAAGAGGCGGCTCATGCGATCACGCGAGCGGCGGAAGGCGCATCGTCACCTCCGTCCCTTCGCCGGGGTGCGAGCGCACGTCGAGGCGGCCGCCGTGCTCGTCGACGATGCGGCGGCTGATGCCGAGGCCGAGCCCCGAGCCGCGCTCCTTGGTGGTGAAGAACGGCTCGCCGAGGCGCGCGACCACGTCGGGCGGCATGCCAGCGCCGCGATCGGCGACGGTGATCAGCGCGGCGCCGTCCTGCTCGTCGACGATCACGTGCACCTCGCCGCCCTGCGGCGTCGCGTGCACGGCGTTGCGCACCAGGTTGACCACCACCTGGGCAATTTTCCCGCGGTGCAGCAAAGCCAGCGGCCGCCGCTTGACCTCGAGCGACACGCGCCGCGATTTCACGTCGGCGTCGAAGCGCAGGATGCCGAGCGCCTCCTCGACGGCGGCCGCCACGTCGCCCGGCTCGCGCGAATAATTTCCCACCGCGCCGCGCGCGAAATCCTTGATCTCGTCGACCAGCGCCGCCAGCCGCTTCTGCGCCGAGATGATCACGCGCGCGAACTCGGCCAGCTCGGGATCCTTCGAGCGATCGCGGATCTCCTCCGCGTAGCCGACGAGCGCGAGCTGATTTCCGATCTCGTGCGCCAGCCCCGACGCCACGCGCCCGACCGCCGCCAGCCGCTCGGCGCGCACCAGCTCCTCGTGCGCCCGCTCCAGCTCGCCGAGGCGCGCCTCGAGCGCCGTGTTCTTCGCGCGCAGCTCGCTCACCAGCGCGCGCCGCTCGAGCCCCTGCCGGATCTTCACCAACAGATCGCCGAGGTCCCACGGCTTCTCGACGTACTGCCAGATCCCGATCTCGTTGATCGCGCGGATCGCGCTCTCCTTGTCGGCGTAGCCGGTGAGCAGGATCAGCACCGCGTCCGAATACGCGGCGCGCACGCGGCCGAGAAACGCGATGCCGTCCATCCCCGGCATCTTGAAGTCGGACAGCACCACGTCAGGCGGCGCGGCGGGCATCGCCTCGAGCGCGCGCGCGCCGTCGTTGAAGGCGAACACGCGCCAGTCGGTCTCGAGCTCGAGCGCGCGCGACAAGCTGTCGGTCACCAGCGGGTCATCGTCGACGACGTACACCGCAGGCGGGCTCATGTCTCCGCACTAGCACGCGCCCTGTCTCGCCAGCAAGACAGATCGTGTCCAGCCGGCTGGACGCGCGCGCCGTCCGCCGCTCGTAACGTCCCGCGATCGCTCGACGCGCGTCGTGGCACCGGCGCTGCACTGCGACCGCGTAGCTAAAGAGGGGCGCCATGAAAACTCGAGCGCAGCTTCCCAATCCGGATCACACCCTGCAGTTCACCGAGCGCGAGCGCGACTTCGTGTTCGGCGTCGCCATGAAGTACATGAAGGACGAGGAGCGCGCGAGCGACGTCACGCAGGACGCGCTGCTGCTCGCGTACCGGCACCGCTCGAGCTTCCGCGGCGACTCGCGCTTCACCACGTGGCTGTACCGCATCGCCGCCACCACCTCGCTCATGCACCTGCGCAAGGATCGCTCGACGCCGTTCATGACCAGCATCAACGCCGGCGACGACGACGACGCGCCGCCCGAGGAGCCGCGCGAGCTGCACGCGTCGCCCGAGGATCAGTGGGCGTCGTCGGAGGCGGTGGAGCTGGCGGCCGAGCGGCTCGAGGAGATGGGCGACAAGTACGGCAAGATCTTCGCGATGCGTTTTCTCGAGGGCTACTCGGAGAGCGAGATCGCACGCAAGCTGGCGCTCAACGTCTCGACCGTGAAGACGCGCGCGTATCGCGCCCGCACGTTCTTGCGCAAAGAGCTGAGCCGCGCGCTCGACGAAGCGCCGGCCGTCGCGCAAGCCGCCTGACTTTCCCGCTACACTTTCCCGCATGATCATTCGTCCCCTGGCGCCGGCCGATCACGCCGAGTGGCTGCGCATGCGCGTCCAGCTTTGGCCCGACTCGGCCGGCGACCCGCCGGAGCTGCTGCGCGAATACTCGGGCGGATCGGCCAATAGAGCGGTTTTGGTGGCACCACGGGACGGCGGCGGGTTGCGCGGGTTCATCGAGCTGTCGTTGCGGGAGTATGCGGACGGATGCGATTCGAGCCCGGTCGGCTACATCGAGGGGTGGTGGGTGGATGCGGATTCGCGCGGCGCGGGGGTCGGGCGTGCGTTGGTCGCGGCGGGTGAAGAGTGGGCGCGCGCGCGCGGCTGCGTCGAGATGGCCTCGGACACCGAGGTCGAGAACGTGGCGAGCCAGCGCGCGCACGTCGCGCTCGGTTATCGCGAGACCGAGCGGCTGGTGATCTTCGCGCGGCGGCTCACTCGCGCGTGATGCGCTTGAGATCGGAAAAACGATCGACGTGCCAGCGCGCCGGCAGCTCGCGGATCACGCGCGGATCTTCGTAGCCGTACGTCACCAGGCACAGCGGCACGCGCGCCGCCTCGGCCGTCTGCGCGTCGGTGCGGCTGTCGCCGACGTAGAGCGTGCGCGCGCGCGCCGCCCCCACCCGCCCGCGCAGCAGATCGACCACCAGCGGATCCGGCTTGCGCCGCCCGACGTCGTCCTCGCCGAGCACCGCGAAGAAATCGCCCGCGACGCCCAGCTCCTCGACGATCTTTCGCGCCAGCGCGCCCGGCTTGTTGGTGGCGATCGCCTTGGGCGCATCCAGCGCCGCCAGCGTCTCGCGCACGCCGAGATACAAACCGGTTCGCCGCGCCGGCCGCTCCGCGTACGCCGCGAGAAATCGTTCGCGCACGATCTCGAAATCCGCCTGCGCGCCGTCAATCTTCTGCGCGCCGTCGCCGAGCGCGCGCCGCACCAGCTCGCCCGCGCCCGCGCCCACCAGCCGGCTCACCTGCTCGTCCGAGAGCGGCGCGCGCCCCACCGACGCCAGCGCGGCGTTGAGCGCGTCGGCGATATCGCCCACCGAGTCGATGAGCGTACCGTCGAGATCGAACACGATCAGGTCAAACACGGGGCGGCATTCCGGTGGTCTGCGCCCATGTTATAGGTAGAACCATGAGCCCGAAAGAAAAGGCCGACAAACCCTACGCGACGATGAGCGGCATTCCGCTCAAGCCGTTCTACGGCCCCGCCGACGTGCGGCCGTACGACGAGCAGATCGCCGATCCGGGCCACTACCCGTACACGCGCGGCGTTCACGAGACGATGTACCGCGGCAAATTGTGGACGATGCGCATGTTCGCCGGCTTCGGCACGCCCGAGGACACCAACCGGCGCTTTCACTTCCTGCTCGAGCAGGGACAGACCGGTTTGTCGACGGCGTTCGATATGCCGACGCTGATGGGCTACGACCCCGACCACGCGCGCTCGCTCGGCGAGGTCGGCCGCGAAGGCGTCTCGGTGGCGTGCCTCGAGGACATGGAGCGCCTGTTCGCCGGCATCCCGCTCGCCGACGTCACCACCTCGATGACCATCAACGCGCCCGCCGTCTTTCTCTTGAGCGCGTACATCGCCAACGCCGAGAAGCAAGGCGTGCCGCCGTCCAAGCTGCGCGGCACCTTGCAGAACGACATGCTCAAGGAGTTCATCGCGCAAAAAGAGTGGATCTCGCCGGTGCGCCCGTCCTTGCGGGTCATCCGCGATATGCTGGTTTATTGCACGCGTGAAATGCCGCTTTGGAACACCATTTCAATCTCCGGATATCATATCCGCGAGGCCGGCGCGACCGCGGTGCAGGAGCTCGCCTTCACGCTCGCCGACGGGATCGGCTACGTGGACCTCGGCCGCGCGGCCGGCCTGGACGTCGACGACTTCCTGCCGCGTTTGTCGTTTTTCTTCGACGTGCATAATGACTTCTTTGAAGAGATTGCAAAGTTTCGCGCGGCACGCCGAATCTGGGCGCGGCTCGCGCGCGAGCGTTTCTCAGCCAAGAACCCGCGCTCGTGGATCCTGCGCACGCACGCGCAGACCGCCGGCGTCTCGCTGATGGCGCAGCAGCCGATGAACAACGTCGTGCGCACCACGCTCCAGGCGCTGGCGGCGGTGCTCGGCGGCACGCAGTCGCTGCACACCAACTCCTTCGACGAGACCTACGCGCTGCCGACGGAAGAGGCGGCCACGCTCGCGCTCCGCACGCAGCAGGTGATCGCCGAGGAGTCGGGCGTTCCGCAAGTCGCCGATCCGCTCGGCGGCAGCTACTTCGTCGAGCGGCTCACCGATCAGATGGAGGAGGCCGCGATGGCCTACATCCACAAGATCGACGAGATGGGCGGCATCGTGCGCGCCATCGAAGAGGGCTACCCGCAGCGCGAGATCGCCAACGCCGCGTACCAGTTCCAGCGCCAGGTGGACACGCGGCAGCGCGCCATCGTCGGCGTCAACAAGTACGTGGCGGGCGGCGAAGGCGACAAGATCCCGCTGCTCAAGATCGATCACGCCGTCGAGAAGCAGCAGGTCGAGCACGTCAAGCGCGTCAAGGCGAGCCGCGACTCGCGCGCGGCCGAGGCGGCGCTCGACGCCGTCAAGCGCGCCGCCGCCGGCGACGAGAACCTGATGCCGGTGGTGATCGAGGCGGTGCGCCGCGGCATCACCATCGGCGAGGTCGCCGACGTCTTCCGCCAGACGTGGGGCGAGCACCACGATCCCGCGTATCTGTAAGCGGCATTTTGCCGCAGCGGCGTTTTGCCGCAGGAGGCGCCGATGAGACGTGACGCGCTGGCCGTTTTCTTCCGTCGCGCGGTGATCGCCGCGCTGCCGCTCGCGGGCGCCTGCATCAGCGGCGGCACATGCGACGTGCCGGGGTCGGTCGACGTCGTGGTCGACGGCGGATTCTCCGATGGCGACGTGACCGCCGTCGATACCATGGGCGGCATCACGTTCACGCAAGCCGGCCGCTGCAGCGCCTTCTGCCCGCCCGGCCACGTCTCTTGCGAGCCGTCCGTTCAAAACGGGCAGTCGCTGGTGCATTGCAACGGGGGCCGATGCCTCGGCCGCGCGCCGGCGAACCTGCGGGCCGCGCGCGCGCCGTCGGGCGGCGACGCGATCGGGCGGGAGCTGGCGATCGCGGCGCACCTGGAGGCGGCGTCGGTGTCGGCGTTCGAGCGGCTGCGCGACGAGCTGCGGGCGCACGGCGCGCCCCCGTCGCTGATCCGCGCCGCCGAGCGCGCGCGCAAGGACGAGGTGCGCCACGCGCGCATGACCGCCGCGCTGGCGAAGCGTCACGGCGCCGCGCCGCCGCCGGTCGAGCTGTGCGGCGATTTGCCGCAGGTGCGCGAGCTCGAGTCGATCGCCGTCGAGAACGCGGTCGAAGGCTGCGCCCGCGAGAGCTGGGGCGCGCTGATCGCCACGTGGCAATCGCGCACCGCCGGCGACCCTCGGCTGCGCGCGCTGGCCGAATCGATCGCGCCCGACGAGACGCGCCACGCCGAGCTGGCCTGGGCGGTCGCGCGCTGGGCCGAGCCGCGCCTGTCCGCCGCCGCGCGCCGCCGCGTGCGCGACGCCCGCCGCCGCGCGCTCGCCGAGCTCGCCGCCGCCGCCGCCGTCGAGCCCGCGCCGATCCTCGTCGAGCGGCTCGGTTTGCCGCGCGCGCGCCCCGCCCTCGCGCTGGCTCGCGCGCTCGCCGACGAAGCCGCGCGCCGCGCGTGACCCGGCGCACCGAACGGTTTCGTCGCCCGCGTTAGTGTAGGCTGGAATTGGAGCCAACCATGAGACGACTCGCGCTCGGCGTTGCGATCGCGTCCGCGGTTCTGCTGCTCGGCGCGCGCGCGTCCGCCGCCGAGCCCGGCGACGTGACGTGCACCTGCGAGACCGACGTCGTCTGCCCGCCGCTGGTTTGCCCCGCGCCGCAATATCCGCCGCCGCAATATCCGCAACCGCAATATCCCGCGCCGCAATATCCGCCGCCGCAATATCCCGCGCCGCAATATCCGC
>DASREC010000575.1:0-9446 GCA_035652295.1 Polyangia bacterium | reverse complement strand
CGAGTGCAGGTGCAGCTCGCCGAGATCGCCGAGCTGCTTCACGTGAACGGTGAAATCGGGCAGGAGCTTGAGGCCGAGCGCGCACAGCCCGACGCCGACCAGCGAGCCGACCACCATCTTGATCACCGGCGTCCAGATGGTCTCGGCGCGCCACGGCGCGCGGCCGGCCACCACGCCCACGACCGCGCCCACCGCCGCGCACGCCAGGTACGCCAGCACCGTCGACGGCCAACCGAAGCGCAGCAGGAGGTAGCCGACTCCGCCTCCGATGACGGCACCCTTGAGCAGACCTACGATCACGCGCAGCATCGACGCGCCTCCCTATACCTTCAATATACTGTTACGCAGGACAAACATTCCCGCCAGCGACATTCGCATGTGCTCTGTCACGTTTCGTCGAAGTTGCCACCAAAACTTGCGGCCACGCGCGACGCGAGTTACGGCATCGCCGACGGGCCGTGCGCCACCACGTCGGGCGCGCGCACCTCGATGGCGGCGAGCGCCGTCAGCCGCGGCGCGATCGCGTCGGCGAACTCGACGCGGTAGGCGGGAGCGAGCGGCGCCTCGCGCGCCGGCTTGAGCGCGCGCGGGTCGACGAACGCGCCGTTCTGCTTCAAGCTGAAGTGCAGGTGCGGCCCGGTGGCGAGGCCGGTCGCGCCGACGTAGCCGATCACCTGCTTCTGGCGCACCGCCTGTCCCACGGCGAGCCCGCGCGCGAACCGCTGCAGGTGCATGTACACCGACTCGAGCCCGTTCGCGTGCGCGATGGTGATCGCGTTGCCCGCGCCGCCGCGCGGCCCGACGGCGGTGACCTTGCCGTTCGCCGTCGCCCACACCGGCGTGCCGGCGGGCGCGGCGTAGTCGACGCCGAGGTGCGCCTTCTCGGTGTGCAGGATCGGGTGGAAGCGATGGCGGTCGAACGCCGACGACACGCGCACGTACTTGAGCGGCGTCTTCAGCAAATTCTTGACGACGCTCTCGCCGTGCTCGGTGTAGTAGCCGGCGGGCGTGCCGTCCTTCGGCTGAAACCAGAACGCGCGAAACGTCCCCGAGCGCGCCTGGTACTCGGCGGCGAGCACGCGCCCGTACTTGTAGAATTTCCCGCCGAGGTAGCGCTTCTCGACGATCAGCTTGAAGCGATCGCCGGCCTGCGAGTCGATGTAGAAGTTGAGATCCCAGGCGAACATGTCGACGAACCAGCCGACCAGCGACGTGGACTCGCCCGAGCGCTTGATGGCGTCGTAGAGCGACGAGCCGACCACGCCGCCGACCTCGGCGACGCGGGTCTCGAGCGGCTTCTCGTCGCGCGTCGCGCGCCACGCGCCGGGGACGGCCGGGTCGCGCTCGACGTGAAAGCCGAGCGCGGGCGTCATGCGGTAGTCGAGCGCGCGCAGGTGATCCTCGGCGTCGAAGCGCAGCGAGTACGAGTGGCCGGCGCGCACCGTGCCGAGGTCGAACACGCGCGACAGCGCCTGCGCCAATTCGGCGACGGTGCGCGGCTGAAGGCCGTCGCGCTTCCACGCGCGCTCGACGGTGTCGCCGTCGGTCATCACGCCCTCGACCACGCGCGCGTCGCTTTCGTCGTCGGCGGCCGGTTTGGCGCGCGCGGCCGGCTGAGCGGCGCCGGCGGGCGGCGGCGCGATCACCGCCGGCGCGCCCGACGACTTGATGAGATCGGGCAGCGACGTGCGCGGCCGCAGCCAGAAGATGTAGACGTTGGCGCCGATCAGCGCCGCGAACACCAACGCGAGGCGCACCGTCCCCTTCAGGGCGGAGCGTCGGCGGCGCGTGCGGTTGCGGCGTTTGGCCATGACGGTGCTAGCTCTCGCGGTTATCACGCCCCGACGGAGAGCGCTACTTTTCCCGTCAGTGCGCGCGCGCTCCGCGCAGCATCTCTTCGGCGTGCGCGCGCGCCTTGGGCGTGATCTTGGCGCCGCCGATCATGCGCGCGATCTCGTCCTTGCGCGCCTCGGCGTCGAGCCGCCGCACCACCGTGTGCACGCGCCCCTTCACGGTCGCCTTCTCGACGCGAAAGTGCGCGCCCGCGTAGGCGGCGATCTGCGCCAGGTGGGTGATGCACACGACCTGCTTCTCCCCCGCCACCGCGCGGATCTGCCGCCCGACGACGTCGGCCACCGCGCCGCCGATCCCGGCGTCGACCTCGTCGAACACGTAGGTCGCCACCTGATCGGCGCGCGACAGGATGCGCTTGAGCGCGAGCATGATGCGCGACAGCTCGCCGCCCGACGCCACGCGCTGCAGCGGCCGCGGCTCCTCGCCCGGATTGGCCGCCAGCAGAAACTCCACGCGGTCCCATCCCGTCGCCGCCAGCCGCCGCTCACCGAACGTGAGCGCCGCGCCGTCGCCCTCGCGCGCCGCCAGCGGCGACACCACCGGCTCGAGCCGCGCGCCCGCCATCCCCAGCTCGGCCAGCCCCGCCTCGACTTTCGTCGCCAGCGTGCGCGCCGCCTTCTTGCGCGCCTGCGACAGCGACTCGGCGCGCTTCGACGCCTCGCCGCGCGCCGTCTCCAGCTCGGCCGCGAGGCGCGCGCGCCGCTGCTCGTGCGAGCCCAGCTCGCCCAGCTCCGCGTGCAGCCGCGCGTGCCGCTCGACCAGCTCCGCCGCGCTCTGCGCCTGGTGCTTGCGCAACAGCTTGCCGACGAGGTGCAGCCGATCCTCCACCTCCGCCAGCCGCTCCGGATCGGCCGCCAGCCCGTCGGCGTAGCGCCGCAGATCGTGCGCCGCGTCCTCGAGCAGGAGCCGCGCCTCGTCGATCTGTTTGGCCGCGCCGCCGAGCGCCGGATCGATGCGTTGCAATTCGCCCAGCTCGCGCCCGATCGCGCCCAGCTCCTCGACGATCGCGCCCTCGCGCGAGTACAGCGCGTCCTCGCCGTGGCGCGCCGCGGTCCCCAGCTTCTCCGCCGCGCGCAGCCGCTCGCGCTCGAGCTTGAGCCGCTCGTCCTCGCCCGCCTCGAGCTTCGCCTCGTCGAGCTCCTTGAGCTGGTAGCGCAAGAAATCTTCGCGCTCGGTGCGCGCCCGCTCGTCGAGCGTCGCCGACGCGAGCGCCTCGGCCGCGCGCTCGAGCCGCGCGTGCGCCTCGCCCATCTCGGCCACCTGCGCCTCGACGCCGCCGAACGCGTCGAGGATCTGAAGGTGCCGCGCCGGATCGCCGAGCGTCTGGTGCTCGTGCTGCCCCGCCAATTCGATCAGCACGCCGGCCACGTCCGAGAGCGCCGCCGCGGTCGACAGCACATTATTGATGTAGACGCGCCCGCGCCCGGTCCGCCCGATCACGCGCCGCACGATCAGCCCCTCTTCGGCCGGATCGATCCCGGCGCGTCCGAGCCGCTCGGCGAGCGCATCCGCCGCCGGCCCGTGCGGCGGCTCGAACACCGCCTCGACGCGCGCCTCCTCCGCGCCGGCGCGCACCACGTCGGCCGAGGCGCGCCCGCCGCGCAAGAGCGCCACCGCCTCGACCAGCAGCGATTTGCCCGCGCCGGTCTCGCCGGTGAGCACGTTGAACCCGGGCGAGAGATCGATCTCGACGTCGTCGAGCAGCGCGAAGTCGGTGATGCGCAGGTGGGTCAGCATGACGGCGTTATCGGCCTCGCTCGGACGAAGTTGCTAACCTTCGCCATCGCCCCAGCGCAGCTTCGAGGTGAGCACGTCGAAGTAGCTGCCCTCGGGGCGATAGAGCTTGAGCGGCGGCGACGCGCGCGAGATCTCCAGCACGTCGTCGGGCCCGAGCTCGGTGCCCCACTGCCCGTCGATGGTCACCATCACGTGCGACGCCGCCGACGCCAGGCGCACCACGATGCGCGACGACGCGGGCGCGACCACGGGACGGTTCGACAGCGTGTGCGGGCAGATCGGCGTCACCACCACCGCGTCGACGTCGGGCGTGACGATCGGTCCGCCCGCCGCCAGGTTGTACGCCGTCGAGCCGGTGGGCGTGGCGACGATCAGGCCGTCGGCGCGGTAGCGGGTGATGCGCGCGCCGTCGAGCAGCGCCTCGATCTCGATCAGCCGCGCGAGGGCGCCCTGGCTCACCACCGCGTCGTTGCACGCGAAGCGCTCGAGCTTCTCGCCGTTCGAGCGCGTGATCTGGCAGCGCAGGCGCAGGCGATCCTCGAGCGTCAATTTGCCGTCGAAGGCGAGCTCGAGCGCGCGCCGCGCGTCGGCGGGGTTGCACGACGTGAGGAAGCCGAGGTGGCCGAGGTTCACGCCGAGGATCGGCACGCCGCGATCGGCCACGTACTGCGCGCCGCGCAGGAGCGTGCCGTCGCCGCCCAGCACCACCAGCAGGTCGCTCGACGCGCCCAGCTCGCGCTCGTCGACGAGCCGCGCGCCGTCCATCGCCGGCACGCCGGGATCGCCGAGCACCGCCACCTCCCAGCCGCGCGCGGTGAGCCACGGCGCCAGCTCCGCGGCGATGTCGATCGCCTCGGGCTTTCCGCGCTTGAGGATCAGGCCGACTCGCCGCACGCGCGAAAGCCTACCTGAACGCTATTCCGGACGGAACAGGTAACCTTGATGTTGATAGAGGCAGATCGATCCCGGGCCGTCCTGCCGCGCGCGCTGGAGAGCGCGCACCGCCATGCGCAACAGATCGTTCGGCTCCGAGAGATCTTTGCCGGGATAGAACGCCACGCCCATCGACACCACCGGCGTCGCGCCGTCGACGGCGGCCGAGCGCAGCGCGCGGTGCAGCCGCTCGGCGCACACCACCGAGCCGGCGAAGTGCGTGTTCGGCAGGAGCGCCGCCAGCTCGGCGTCGGCGTGGCGCGTGACCAGATCGATCTGGCGCAGCGACGCGACGGTCTGGCCGGCGACGAAGGTGAGCACGCGATCGGCCGCCTCGGCGCCGCGCCTGGCCTTGAGCTCGGCCATTCCCTCGACGGCGATCAAGAGCAGCGAGAGCGGCTCGTTGTAGCGCGCCGAGCGCTTCCACTCTTCGTGCAGGCGCTCGATCAGGAACAGCCGGTTGCGCAGGCCGGTGAGCGGATCGTCGAGCGCACGGGCCTCGCTCTCGGCGCGCGCCACGCGCAGCGCGTCCACCAGGCGGCGCGTGCGCAGGAGCGCCTCGATGCGCGCCGCGACCTCCGCCGGCGCGTACGGCCGCGCGATCACGTCCTCGACGGTGGCGAGCGCCAGGACGCGCGCGCTCACGTCGGCGCGATCGCTCACCAGCATCACCGGCGTGAACGACTGATCGGTCTCGCTCTTGAGGCGCGCGGCCAATTCGAGGCCGGGGCGGCGCGGCGCGCGCTCGTCGACGAGCGCCAGGTCGTGACGCGACTTGCGCCACAGCGCGAGCGCGTCTTCGCCGTTGGTGGCGAGCGACACGGTGTGGCCGGCGCCCGAGAGCTGCGCGGCCAGCGCGTCGCGCTCCGGCGACGGCGGCTCGACGATCAGGATCGCGGCCACGCGCTCCCCAGCTCCGCGCGCTCGCGCTCGTCGAGCGCGAACAGGTCCATCACCAGCTCGTCGATGCGCGCGCGATCGCCCGAGCGCGCCAGCCTCGCGATCGCGCGCCGCGCCGGCGCCGACGCGCGCGGCAGCGGCAGCCGCTCGAGGTGCGAGCGCAGCACGCGCGGCAGGCTCCAGCGCGCCGCGTGGGCGAAGCGCAGCGGCGCCGAGTTGAGCACGCCCGCCGCGAAGTCGGGATCCAGCGCCGGATCCTCGACGGCGAACGCGTTGGCGCTGTTGAGCGTCAGGCGCCCGGCGCGATCCACCGCCGCGATCGGGTGGCGCGCGATGAAGCGATAGACCACCTTGGCGCGCGCATACGCCGAGCGCGGCGCCGCCTGCTGCACGCGCTCGAGCGGCAGCGCCAGCCGGCGGCGCGGCGGGCGGATCGCGAGCGCGCTCACGTCGGGGCCGGTGACGATCGGCTCGCCCTCGCCCGCCTCGTCGACGAGCGCGGTGCGGTTCGAGCCGGTCACCACGCCGAGGATGAACTTGACGCGGCCGGCGAGCCGCTCGGCGCGCGCGTCGAGCTTGTCGAGCAGCGCGCGCTCGCGCGGCGACAGGCGCGGGTTGAACCAGCCCTCGGCCACCAGCGCCGCCTGGCGGACCGCGCCGCGCGGCGTCCACACCGATTGCGACGCGCGGCGCTCGGCGTCCGGCTCGCGGCGCGCGATCACCAGCGCCGCCGGCGCGAACACGCCGGGGAACGGGTCGCCGAGCGGCTCCAGCCGTTCGAGCGCCGCCGCCTCGACGAGCCGCGCGCGGTCGGCGCGGTGCGCGGCCACCTCCAGCCACGCCGCCGGCAGGACCAGGCACAGCCGCCCGCCCGGCCGCAGGAGCGCGAGCGCGCGCTCGACGAAGCGCGACGCCGACTCCACGCCGCGCCGCACGTGGTGCCCGCGCCCGATGCCCCACGGCGGGTTGCCCACGATCAGATCCGCCGGCGCGACCGCCAGCTCGAGCCCGTCGCCCTGCCGCAAAACCGCTCGGCTGGACAGCCTCCGATCGGCCGATCGCAGCGCCTCGCCGTCGACGTCGATGCCCTCGAGCGTCGCGTCCGGCCAACGCGCGCCCGCCGCCACCAGCCACGCCCCGTCGCCGCACGCCAGGTCGACCACGCGCGCGCCGGCGGGCGGCCCAAGCGCATCGAGCGCGGCCTCCACCACACGCGCCGGCGTGTAGTACGCTCCCAGTCGCCTTCGCAGGGTCACGGCCCGATCACGATAACCCCCGGCGCGCGCCCATCAAAGTGCTTGACAGCCCTGGGGTACCCGACTATAAGTCCCTGCCTTCAAGGACAAGGATCCATGTCGAAGACGTTCGTGATGAAGACCGAGGCCGCCGTCACCGACCGCAAATGGCAGGTCGTGGACGTGGCCGGCATGACGCTCGGGCGCGCCTGCTCGCAGATCGCGCACGTGCTGCGCGGCAAGCACAAGCCGACCTTTACGCCCAACGTCGACGCCGGCGATTTCGTGGTCGTGCTCAACGCCCACAAGATCCACCTCACCGGCAAGAAGATGCAGGGCAAGCTCTACTACCGCCACTCGCTGTTTCCGGGCGGGCTCACCACCTTCACCGCCGAGCAGCTCCTCAAGCGCAACCCCAAGGAGCTGATCGAGCGCGCCGTATGGGGCATGCTGCCCAAGGGCCCCCTCGGGCGCCGCATCTACAAGAAGCTGAAGGTGTACGCCGGCGACAAGCACCCGCACGCCGCGCAGACGCCGGTCGAGCTCAAGCTCCAGCCGGCGAGGTAAGGAAACGATGCCGACCGTCGACAAGAACGCGTTCTACTCCACCGGCCGCCGCAAGCACGCCGTCGCGCGCGTGTGGATGATGCCGGGCTCCGGAAAGATCTCGATCAACCACCGCGACATCGACGACTACTTCGGTCGCGCGACGTCGAAGATGATCCTCAGGCAGCCGCTCGAGCTGACCGAGACCGTCAACCGCTACGACATCTACATCAACGTCGCGGGCGGCGGGCTCTCGGGGCAGGCGGACGCGATCCAGCACGGCATCACCCGCTCGCTGATGAAGATCAACGCGAGCTTCCGGCCGGCGCTCAAGAAGGCGGGGTTCGTCACGCGCGACCCGCGCATCAAGGAGCGCAAGAAGTACGGCCAGCGCGGCGCCCGCGCCCGCTTCCAGTTCTCCAAGCGCTAACAAACTCCCTCGACAACTTTGCGACGCTCTGTTAGCTGAAGTCCATGCTGCAAGGCGATCGCTTGCCCGTCGCCGTCGTCGGCGCGTCGGGCTACACCGGCGCGGAGCTGGTGCGCATCCTCCTGCGCCATCCGCGCGTGCGTCCCGACGGGCTGTACGCGCACTCGCACGCGGGCGAGCTGGTGGCGGCGCACTTTCCGCAGTTCGCCGGGCGCATCGACGAGCGCTACCGCAAGTACGACGCCGACGAGGTGGCCGGGCGCGCCAAGCTCGCGTTCCTGGCGCTGCCGCACGGCGAGAGCGCCAAGGTGGCGCGCGAGCTCTACGAACGCGGGCTCACGGTGCTCGACCTGTCGGCGGATTTTCGCCTGCGCTCGGCGAGCGCGTACCAGGAGTGGTACGGCGAGCACGCGGCGCCCGAGCTGCTCGCGCAGGCGCGCTACGGCCTCGTCGAGCGGCACCGCGGCGAATTGCGCGGCGCGCGTTTGATCGCGGTGCCCGGCTGCTACCCGACGGCGACGCTGCTCGCGCTGGCGCCGCTCCTCGACGCGAAGCTCATCCGCTCGGACGGGATCATCGTCGACGCCAAGAGCGGCGTCTCGGGCGCCGGCCGCGCGCCGTCGGCGGCGACGCACTTCTCCGAAGCCGGCGAAGGCGTGCGCGCCTATAAAGTCGCCGCGCACCGCCACACGCCCGAGATCGAGCAGGAGCTCGAGCGCGCCGACGCCACGGGACGACCGTTGCGGATCACGTTCACGCCGCACCTCCTGCCGATGAGCCGCGGCATCCTCGCCACCTGCTACGCCGCGCCCACCGACGAGGCGCGGCCGCTCGCCGACTACCGCGCGGCGCTGCGCGACGCGTACGCGCGCGAGTCGTTCGTCGCCGTCGTCGAGCGGCCGCCCGACACCGCGCACCTGCGCGGCTCGAACGGCGTGCACGTGGCGGTGTTCCTCGACGAGCGCGCGCGCCGCGTGATCGCGATGGGCGCGATCGACAACCTGGTCAAAGGCGCCGCCGGGCAAGCGGTGCAGTGCTTGAACGCCGTTCAAGGCTGGCCCGAGACCGACGGCCTCGACGGCGTCGGCGTCTTCCCGTAACGAACGCTGCTACAATCGCCGCGTGCGGCGCCGCGTGCCGATCCTCGCCAAGCTGCTCGGGGCGTATCTGATCCCGACGGTGGCGACGTTCGCGGGCGCGGGCGCGCTGGCGCACTGGGTGGCGCGCCGCTCGCTCGAGGAGGAGCTGGGCCGGCGCCTGACGTCGGTGGCCGCGGTCGCGGCGACGCAGGTCGGCGACGAGAACGTCACGCTGCTCCAGCCCGGCGACGAGCAGACGCGCACCTACCGCAATCTCAAGAAGCGCCTCGACGAGCTGAAGGCCGCGGCCGGCGTCGAGCGCATCTACCTGTTCGACCGCGCCGGCACCTCGCGCTGCGACACCGACGGCAGCGTGCCGATCGGCGAGCGCTACTACCGCCTCGACGCCGATCGCGCCGAGCTGAAGTCGGCGTTCGCCGGCACGCCCACCGCGTCGGTGCTCTTCAAGGGACGCGACGGCGCGCTCTACAAATCGGGCTACGCGCAGGTCGGCGCCGGCGAGTTCGCCGTCGGCGTCGACGGCGCGGCGTCGCTCTACGAGCAGCTCGCGGGATTTCGCCGCGCGCTCCTCGCCGTCGGCGCGGGCGGCACGCTGCTGGTCGTCGCGCTCTCGATCTTCGTCGCGCGTCTGCTGGTGCGCCCGCTGCGCCGCCTCTCGCGCGCGGCGGAAAAGATCGGCGCCGGCGATCTCGACGCGCCGGTCGGCGCCGA
>DASREC010000574.1:0-11874 GCA_035652295.1 Polyangia bacterium | reverse complement strand
CGGTATCACGCGTCCAGATCTTTCGGCGACAGGAGCAGCCGCGCGACGTTGCGCGCGCACGTCTCCAGCTCGGCGAGGTAGTCGTCGCGGCGCTCGCCGAAGCGGGTCCAGAACGGCCGCATCAGGTTCGAGGTTACGACGATCACCGCCAGCGGGATCCACTCCTCGGTGTCGAGCAGCGGGATCACCATCAGCGAGCGCCAGTCGCGCTGCGAGTCCTCGGCGTCCCACGGCGTCTTGCGGCGCGGGAAGTTGGCGTTGAGCAGCCCGTCGCCCTCGGCGGCGGCGAACGTCCGCCCGCTGACGAACGCGCGCCCGGCCACGCCCTCTTCGCGCCCGGCGTGCAGCGCGAACCGCCGCGACTGCGCCACCACGCGCGCGCCGCGCCCGTCGTTCTGCGAGCTGGTCGTCGCCACCTTGCACAAATACACCGCGTCGTCGCCGCGCTGCTTGCGCGGCACGAACAGCGAGATGTTGATGCGCTCCTCGAACGGCAGGCCGAACTGCTTGTAGAACTGTTTCTTCAGCGCGCGCATCGCCAGGTACGACGCCTGTTGCCACTCGTCGGAGAACAGCACGCGCTCGGGCAGGTGGCGGCGGATCCACGTCAGCGACGGGCCGCACCAGCTCGGCACCGCGCCCGGCCTGGGCGGCCCCCAGCGCACGTCGCGCAGCAGCTCGGGGATCTCCTCGTAGTCCTCGATCGGGAACAGCTCGACGCGGCGGCTGGCCCAGTGCTTCTCGGTGTAGTCGAGCAGCGCCGGGTCGCCCGCCTTGAGCACCGCGTAGACCTTGTTCGCCGGCTTGGCCTGGTGGCTGCGCCAGTAGATGAGGCGCCGCAGGTTCGAGTCGGTGAAGCTCATGCCGATGATCAGCACCGCGCCCTTCGACTCGAGGATGCCGGTGAGCGCCAAGTTGGCGCCCATGCGCGGATTTTGCTGCAACGCAAAATATTGCGCGTCGGTGAGGATCACGGTGCCGCCCGGCGTGCCGTCCTCGTCGAGAAAACCGTGGACGTGATAGACCAGCGGGCGCTTCGCCTGCGGCTTGAACCCGCGCGTGCAGGCGCGGCGGTAGGGCAGCCAGTCGCGCGTGCCGCGCAGCCGCTGGATGGCCAGCTCGATCAGCGGATCGTAGTTGGTGGTGTAGACGTCGGCCTTGTCGGCGAGCGCCGCCAGGTGGCGGTGCACCGAGCGGATCGGCAGATCGCCGATGGCGCGCCCTTCGTACAGCGCGCGCGCGAGGTGCGTGAAGTACTCGTCGCCCGTCGCCAGCTTGACGAAGTCGGCGGCCGCGTCGCGCCCGAGCGCGTCGTAGAGGCGCTGCGCCAGCGAGCGTCGCCCCTCTTCGGTGACGAACTTGTTCTCCGACGTCTCGAGCCGCAAGAACTGATCGAGCAGGTTGAGGTTGAGCTGATCCCAGCGCGGGAACCCCGACGCCACCGACGAGCCGGCGCCGACGAGGATGCGCAGTTGGCCCTGGCGGTAGCTCTGGTGCAGGTGCGCGAGCGCGTCGGCGCGGCTGCGCGAGCCGGCGGAGGCCACCGTCAGCGCTTGAGACCGGGCGACGCGGTCTCTTCGATGGCCGAGGCGTTGCGGTGGCGCGCCGTCGGCAGGTGCGCGTCCCAGCACGACATGCCGCAGAACATCAGCTTCACGCGGCCCGAGTTACACGTCGAGACCGAGCAGCGGTAGAACCTCGTCCCCATCGCGATCGGCTTCCTACACATCGAGCAGACAGCGAAGGCCTCGGGCATGATCGCGAACCATAGCACAGCCGCCGCGTCTCGCGGTACCCTCGCGCGCATGCGCGCCGTGGTGTTGTGCTTGCTGCTCGCCGACTGCGGCGGCGGATCGGCGGCGCCCGACGCGGCGGTGCCGCTCGACGGCGCGGCGACCGACGCGTTCACCGACGGCGCGGCGTGTCCGAGCGGAGTTTCGCTGACCGGGCAGATCTTCGACTTCGTGACCGGCATGCCGGTGCCCGCGGCGACGACACACGTGGCGGTCTTCGATCCGCTCGACTTCGTCGCCGGCGGGGCCGGCTCGTTGCCGCTCGCCGCCGTCGACGCCCAGAACGGCCGTTACGTGACGCCGTGCTTCGCGCCGCCGACGTCGCACGGGCTGGCGGTGCTGTTCGGCGGCGACGCCGTCACGACCACGGTCGTCGAGTCGCTCACGGTCTCGCCCGGCGGCGCGTATCTCGTCGACGGCTGGACGCTGGCGCAATCCGTCGTCGGCAGTTGGAGCAGCGCCGCCGGCGTCGACTTCGGCTCGACGGGCGCGATGGTTTTTCAGTTCTGCGACGACGCCGCGCCGCCCACTCCATCGCTGTCGCTGGCTGTCTGTCACCGCGCCGCCGGCGTGCAACTCTCGACGGGCGCGGGACCTGCGCACTATCTCGACCCGACGCCGGGCGTGCTCTCGCCGTCGCTGACCACCACCGGCGCGCTCGGCCTCGCCGTCACCACACCGCTGCTCGCGCCCGCGACCGCCACCGGCGGCGACTGCGACGCCGCTTGCACTTGGCCCGCTCTCGGCGCTGGCGCCACCGCCTCCCACTACGTGTACTTCGTGCGCGTCCAACCCTGACGCGGGTGAATTTGGGTCGTGTAGTCGTTTGATCCCGAGTGGGGTCGAACGGTCGAATCGCTCTCACCGACGGTAAATCGCGTGCGAAGGTGGCCTCAAACAAAACGGCCCGCCGACGGTGGCTAGACCATCGACGGGCCTAGGAGGCTACGTGATGGACACGCAACCGCCCAAGCCGAAGCTACGCCCGCCGTCGGAGCCGATCAAGATCGAGGCGTCGTGGGACGATCTCGAACGCCTTGGCCGCGCGCACCACGAACTCGATCGCGCACGGCTCATGCTCTCCCTCGCGATCGAGTGCGACCAGTACAGCCAAGGCGAGCACCGCCGCATGCTGATCGATGCCGCCGACACTGCGCTCAAACCCGCGTTCGCCGACGTGGCCCGCGTGGTGCGGATGCTCCGTATCCGCGTCCGTGTCGCACGCGAGGCGAGCGCACGCCGTCATGCGAACCGCACCGAAGCGCCGTTACCCGAGCGGCAGCGCACGCGTACGAAGAAATTTCACTCACAAGCGCATCGACGCTAAGGTGGGCAGATCGGCTCACCGATCGCTCACTATCCAGGCTTAAAAACATTCTTACCAATGCGACGTAAGTTGCATTGGCACGGATCTTTCGCTAGACTGAGTCTGCTCAGTCTAGCGAAGAAGCAATCTCGTTTTGAAATCCGGCGACAGCGCCTTAAATCAGTATGGGGGTGGAGGCCGTCATGAGCAACAAGCAGCCCGATTCAAAGACGACGCCGGCGGCGGCCGGAATCTGCTCGCCGCCGTCTCATCCAACTGTGATCGGTGAAGTGTGGACCGGAGAGACGAGACCACCGGCCTTGGCCGTCGCCGAGGCCATCAAGGCGAGCGCTGGCGTTCGTTCAGATAAGACGAGGGATCGGTAAAACCTCTGCGCCGATTCTCACTGCCCGTAGCATTGAACGCATTTCCGCACTAACCGAAACCGAGTCATCAAAGAAGTCGTCGACGATCGGCGGTCTTTGACCAAAGATAATGTGCGGCTCGATAAAGCCAGCGTCGGGCACTACTTCTTTCTCGCTCGCCATATGAGCCATCACGACCGGCACCATATTGACCTTCCGCGAACGCAATAGCCACGCGCGATGATACCCGTTTGCGAGTACATAGCGCCCTTGATGCTCTCTCACGAGCATCAAGTTTGGGCTCGGCGAAACCCAAAACTTAACTTCTCCAGTGTTTGGATCGTAGACGGGTCCATTCGCGGTGATGGTGTTGTTCATCGAGGAGATGACGATCGACTTACCTAGCACCTGCCACCGGGATTGAAAGCCCGAGATGAGTTCCACTGGTAGGCATTTACTAAACACCTGACTCTCGTCTGGCGGACCCTGCAACCCCGATCCGTGAACTCCATCAGAAACGTCGGTGTCGACCCAGTATTGACACGCGATGAGTTTTCCGAGTTCCACCATCTTTATTTCGCATGATCCGTAAAACTGATTGAACGCAGGATGATTCCGTAGAGTTTGAATATGCGAAAGAGCGCTTACGGGAGGATCCTCAACGCGGGGTTTTTCAAGACGGGGAGGGAGGTTCGCGCAATAGGCTCCTTTCGACTGGCAAGCTGCAATGAAAGAGGCCCCATCGATCACTAACGCCGATGCATATCCATTGGCGACAGCGGGCGACATAAATCCGGCGAGCATTCGCGACGCGCGACGCACCGATTCTTCTGTCGATGGCATAGTGAATTCTCCACCGCAATTGCAGAAGGCGTGTACCTATCGCATTTGAGTGGTCCGATCAATAATTCAAAATAACCTTCAAAGAAAAAGGCGCACCGCCCGTCGGTGGTTTGCAATGACCAGAAAACGGGGATTCCGTGCTTTTCTTTTGCGTGATCTGGCTTGTGCATTGCTGTAGCCGTTCCGCATGTCACGTTCACGTACCGGCCCCAGGGGGCTATTAGTCGAAGCGCAAGCGCTCCGCGATGAGGCAAACCAGATAGAGGCGAAGGCGATCCGCCTCGCGTTGGAAGCGTGCGACTGGTACGAAGCGCCCGCCGCTGACATGCTCGGCATGAACCGCTCGACGCTCAAAAAGGCGCTCACCACTCGCCTCAAAGAGATCGGCGACGAAGCTGCAAAGAAGCGCGCCGACGCCGGTTACCGAGGTGGGAATCCCCACCGCGAGAAGTAGCACCAAAGCGACAATTCGCCTCACTCCCTAGCGGGCGAAACGCCACACAGGTAACTATCACCACGGCAACGGTTAATCGCCGTGCCTTTGTGCGTCAACTGCTCCCATGGTGACATTTCGCCCCACCGACGGTGCCCACGTAATGGGACAAGTCCTTATCTGTTGCCGTGGTGACAGTTGGTGTGCTCCCTGCAATACGTCGGGACATGGACAACGCAGCGATGGTTCGTGAAATGGAAATCCGCTTCGGGAAGCACACCCCTTCGCCGGCCCCTGCGCCGCGCATCATCGTCCTGCCGCTTGCGCCGCTCACCACGCCGCGTTTGCGCGAGGGGCAGTGCTGCGTCCAGGCCGTCGAGGTCGCGTGCGTGTGCCGCGTCTCCTACCGCTGCGCGCAGCATGGGACGGTGTGTGTCGGATCGCATGACTGATCGCGAGCGTTCGAACCCGTAACCGCCTTCCGCCTTGCTCAACGCTACCCACTTCGGCCGCAAGCCTACGGGCGCAGTCGCCGAGGAGGACAGCCGTGAACGTTCTCCCGTTGAAAAAGAAGATCGCGATCATCTCGGCGCTGGTTCGTGGTTCCGGCATCCGCGCCACCGAAGCAATCACCGGAGTCGAGAAGAAAACGGTCGGGCGCCTCGCACTCGCCGTGGGTGAAGGTTGCTCGCGACTGCTCGACGCGAAGATGCGCAAGCTCAACGCGACGCTGCTTCAATTCGACGAGCAATGGTCATTCGTGAACACGAAGCAGGGACACTTGAAGCCGGATTCTCCGTCGGAGTTCGGCGACCAGTGGACGTTCGTCGCGCTCGACGTGCCGTCGCGCGCGGTCGTGTTTCACCTGATCGGCAAGCGCGACCAGGGCACCACGGAACTGTTCGTGAACAACGTCCGCGCGCGCATTCTCGGGCGCCCGCACATCGCGGCCGACGCTTTCAAGCCGTACCCCGAGGCGATCGATCTCGCGTTCGGCGACGGCAACGTGGACTTCGGTGTGCTCAAGAAAATGTACGAAGGCGAGGAGGACGAAGACAGCGACGCGCCGTTGCTCGACGGCGTGAAGCCGCAGTCGGAGAAACGTCACCGCGTCCGCTACAAGGGCGCCGAGAAGGTGAAGGTGTTTGGCGAGCCCAACATGAAGAACGTTTCCACGTCGCTGATCGAGCGCAGCAACTTGACCACGCGGACGTGGCAGCGTCGATTCACTCGGCGAGCGATCACGTTCTCCAAGTCGTTGCGCCACCACATCGCGGCGGTCGCGCTTCATTATGCCTGGTACGACCTGGGCCACATTCACTCGTCGCTGCGCCAGACACCCGCGATGGCCCTCGGAATCGAGGACCATGCGTGGAGCGTCGCCGAGCTAATCGAAGCGTCTCTGAGCGCCCCGGAGCCGCCTCCGCTCGATGTGAGCAACGGCCCCGGCTCCGCTCAGTTGGGTTTTGACTTTCGCAAGCCGCCGAAGCAGGCGACTGTCACGCCGCCACCGTCGGAGAGGCCAAAGCTGATTTTGCTCAAGGGCGGGCTCGGATAGCGAGTGTTGTTGTTGCAGTGCAGCAATCGGTCATGATAACCATCATGAAGGGGTCTCAAACATGTCGACCATCAAGCTTCGCGGCGTGATCTTGCGCGACGAGAAGGGGTGGCTGATCTGCCAATGCCTGGAGCACGACATCTGTGTTCAGGCCATGACGATGCCTGATCTCATTCAGGCGCTCGTGCGCAATCTGAAGGCGCAAATCGCGCTGGACCTTGATCGAGGCGATCAACCCTTCGCCAACATCCCCCGCGCGCCTGATCGCTTTTTTCAGATTTACGATTATCTCGCCATGAAGATCGCGTCGGGGATCTCGCCCATCAAGATGGCCGACTCCGAAGTTCTGGAGCCAGAACTCCGCGCAGCGTAGTTCGTCGGTGTCCGTTATCACGGTCGTTCAGTGTCCGACCCAGGGAGAGTTCATCGCTCGGGCAATCGCGGAATTCGACGCGGTCCTAAAAACGAAGCCTACCGGACTTGTGCGATCGGGCATCGGACCCGTGCTCGCGCGTTGGCTTGAGCGTCCTCCCAAGGGCGGGCGTCGTCGCGAATCCATCATCGACGATGCCTGCTATGACGGTGTCCCGCTTTCGGCATTTACGCTGCGAAGCCTCTGTACAAAGCTCGGCATCCCGTACATCACGTTCGGGCTGGTGCTCTCCGACCCGAGTTGATCGAGTGGGGTCATTTACCCAAAACGGGTGGGGTCAACTGAAATCGCGAGTGACGGCTTTTCCCCACGACCTGAATTTGAGATCACAGCGCGGCGCTGGTATCATTTAACGTCGTGCGGCTCTGGTCTTTCGTGCTGATCGAGGTGGCCGCGGTCAGCGCAGCGGGTGTTTGCGTGGTCGCGGGTGCGCGCCACGTGCAGGCCGGTTTCGCCGGCGACCGCGCGCACGCGATGCAGTCGACCATGCTGCTCCCCGTCGAGCCCACGCCGCTCGACCCCGCCTCGGTCGACGTCGCCTCCGACGCCGCCGGCACCTTCCTCGGCATGAAGGACGAGCTGCTGCTCGAGCGTATGCGCGCCGCCGAGGTCGTGAAAGCCAAGCTCAACAAAGGCGGCTCGTCGATCTCGTTCCGCCTCGACTTCGCCGACGGCTCGCGCGCGGCGTTCAAGCCCGAGCAGACCTGGCCGCAGACGGTGCCGCGCAAAGAGGTCGCCGCGTACCGCATCAACCGCTGGCTGGGCATGAACGCGGTGGCGCCGGCGACCATGCGCACGTTCCACCGCGACGAGCTGATCAACAACCTGCCGCCCGAGGCGGCGTTCCTCGCCACGCGCATCAACAACGAGACCATCTTCGACGACGAGGGCTTCACGCGCGGCGAGGTCAGCTACTGGATCCCGGTGATCGTCGACTCGCAGCTCGACACGCTGGAGAACGTGCTGGCGTGGTGGCGCTGGATGACCATCGGCGAGGAGATCCCGCCGGAGAAGGTCGGCATCATGGCGCAGCTCTCGTCGCTGCTGCTGTTCGATCTGCTGACCAACAACTCGGATCGCTTCTCGGGCGGCAACCTCATGACCTCGCCCGACGGGCGCATCCTGTTCTGGATGGACAACACCTTCGGCTTTCAGATCGAGCCGGAGGGCCACGTGCGCTGCCGGACGTACCTCCTGCGCTGCCAGAAATTTTCGCGCAAGATGGTCGAGGCGCTGCGCAAGCTCGATTTGCCGTCGCTGCGGCGGGCGCTCGAAGCCGAGCCGGGCGTGCTCTCCGACGCCGAGATGCGCTCGGTGATCGCGCGCCGCGACGTCGGGCTCAAGCACGTCGACGGGCTGATCGCGCAGTTCGGCGAAGACAAGGTCCTGGTCTTTCCATGAGCAATTGCGAAGCAATTGCGATCAAACATGGGTCTCTGCTCACGTCGCGCGGAGCGCGCACGTGAGCCCGCCGATCGCCGCGCCGCTGCCGAAGGACGATCCGCGCCTCGCGCGCGATCTGCGGCTGTTCCACCTCTATCGCCTGCTGTCGACGTCGTACCTGTTCATCCCGGTGCTGGTGATCTTCTACCAGGCGCGCGGGCTCGACTTCACGCGCATCACGCTGCTCAACAGCGTCTACGCGCTCACCGCGATCGTGTTCGAGGTGCCGACGGGCGCGCTGGCCGATCGCTTCGGCCGCCGCTTCGCGATGATGACCGGCGCGCTGCTCATGGCCGCCGGCTGTCTCGTCAACTACGGCGGGCACGGCTTCTGGACGTTCGCCGTCGGATGGGGCCTGCTCGCGCTCGGCATGACGCTCACGTCGGGCGCCGACTCGGCGTACCTGTTCGACCTCTTGCGCTCGGCGGGACGCGAGCACGAGTATCGCCGCCGCGAAGGCTCGGCGACCGCGGCCAAGCTGGTCGGCGCGGCGGGCGCGCTGGTGCTCGGCGGATATATTGGCGCCCATGGACCGGCGACGACGTATTTAGCGACGGCGGCGGTGTGCTTCGCGGCGGCGGCGGTGGCGTTCGCCATGCGCGAGCGGCCGTTCGAGCGCGAGCCTGATCGCGGCTTCGTCGTCGGCATGGCGCACGCCGCGCGCGCGGTCGCTACGCATAAACCGCTTCGCTTTGCCGTTTTCTTCTCGATCCTCGTGTTCACGCTCCTGCGCATGGATCAATATCTCTACCCGCCGTATCTCGACGCGGCGGGGCTCGGCGTCGGGCGCGTCGGCCTGGTGCTGGCGGCGCTGTCGCTCGGCGGCGGGCTGTTCGCCGCGCGCATCGACAGCGTGCGCCGCCGCGTCGGCGAAGCGACGCTGGTCTGGGGCCTGCCGCTGGCGCTGGCGTTCAGCTTCCTCGTGCTCGGCCGCTTCACCGCGCTGTGGGGCGTGGGCGTGATGGCGGTGCACGCGATGGCCAACGGCCTCTACTCGCCGTTCTCCAAAGAATTGCTCAACCGCGAGATCTCCGACTCGGGCCAGCGCGCCACCGTGCTCTCCGTCGAGTCGATGGCGCGGCGCCTCGTCTTCGGCGCGTTCACGCCGGTCGCCGGCGCGCTGATCGATCGCAACGGCCTGCAGGCCGGCCTCTACGCCTGCGCCGCCGTCGGCGTGATCGGCGGCGTGCTGCTCCTGGTTCAAGCGGTGCGCCGCCACCGTCACGGCTTCTCGTCGTTCGAAGGCGAGGTCACGCCGACGCCCATCCCCGCGCCGCTCGAGCCGCTGCTTGACAGCGCGCCCGCCGTCGAGCAGATTCACCCGTCCATTACGCAGTAGCTGGGCCGCGAAGCGGAACCCAGCTATTCTGGGCTTTAGCAAAAATGGCAAAGCAGCAGGTCTATTTCGTCTCGCTCGGCTGTCCGAAGAACCGCGTCGACAGCGAAGTGATGCTCGGCCTCACCGAGGCCGCCGGCTTCGAGATCGCGCGCGCGCCCGGCGACGCCGAGGTCATCGTGGTCAACACCTGCGGCTTCATCGGCGAGGCGAAAGAGGAGTCGATCGATCACATCCTCGAGATGGCCGAGTACAAGACGGCCGGCTCGTGCAAGCGCCTGGTCGTCACCGGCTGCCTGTCGCAGCGCTACGCCGGCGATCTGTCGCGCGAGATGCCGGAGGTCGATCACTTCCTCGGCTCGGGCGACGTCGACAAGATCGTCGGCACCATCCGCGGCGCGGCGCCGCGCGACGGCGTGACGCTCGACCCCGCGTACCTCTACGACGACGTCACGCCGCGGCTGCAGTCGCTGCCCGGCTACACCGCGTACGTCAAGATCGCCGAGGGCTGCGACCGCCCGTGCTCGTTCTGCATCATTCCGAAGCTGCGCGGCGGGCAGCGCTCGCGATCGCCCGAGTCGGTCGAGCGCGAGGTGCGCGACCTGGTCTCGCGCGGCGCCGTCGAGATCAACCTGGTCGCGCAGGACCTGACGACCTACGGCACCGATCTCGACGGCGAGATCGATCTGGCCAGGCTGGTGCGCCGCCTCGGCCGCGTCGACGGCCTGCGCTGGCTGCGGCTGCACTACGCCTATCCGACCGCCACCACCGACGCGCTGCTCGACGCCATCGCCGAGGAGCCGGCGGTCGCCAAGTACATCGACATGCCGCTGCAGCACATCGACGACGGCATCCTCAAGGCGATGCGCCGCGGTTACGTCGGCAAGACGCCGCGCGCGCTCGTCGAAAAAATTCGCGCGCGCATTCCCGGCGTCACGCTGCGCACCACGTTCATCGTCGGCCACCCGGGCGAGACCGAGGAGGCGTTCCAGCGCCTGTGCGATTTCGTCGAGGAGGCCGAGTTCGATCGCGTGGGCGTGTTCACGTTCTCCGTCGAGGAGGGCACGCACTCGGCGACGCTCGACGATCGCGTCCCTGCGCGGACGATGGAGCGGCGGCGCAACGCGCTGATGCGGCTCCAGCGAAAGATCTCGCGGCGCAAGATGAAGGCGATGGTCGGGCGCGAGCTCGAGGTGCTGGTCGAAGGCGCGAGCGACGAGAGCGAATATCTGCTGGTCGGCCGCCACGCCGGCCAGGCGCCGGAGATCGACGGCCAGGTCTATCTCGCCATGGGCGACGGCGTCGCCGCGCCGAAGCAGGGCGACCTCGTGCGCGCGCGCGTCACCAAATTCGCCGACTACGATCTCTCGGCCACCGTCGAGGCGGTGACGCTGCGCTCGCGCCTGAAGCGCGTCGCGCGGCTGCCCGTGCTCACCGCGTAGCGCATGCCCGACGATCGCGGCGCGCTGCTCGTGTGTCCCGCCTGCGCCGGCCCGATGATCGAGGTGCGCGTCGGACACGACCAGGTGATGGTGGCGCTGTGCGACTCGTGCAGCGGCGTGTGGCTCGACTGGTTCGCCGGCGAGCCGAGCGAATTGGCCGGCGCGATCCCGTCGCTGCACGGCTCGGCGCCGATGGGCCGCCGCGGCGGCGCGTGCCCGCGCGACGGCGCGTCGCTCGAGTGGCAGCCGTACCTGCACGCCGGCCCGATGGTGGAGCGCTGCCCGACGTGCTTCGGGCTGTTCGCCGATCGCGCGCGCGTGCCCGAGCTGCGCGCCTTCCACGCGCGCATGCCCGACGAGCAGCGCGAGCCGATCCACCGCGAGTCGCTGCTCGCGCGCCTGTGGCACGCCTTCGCCGGGTGAACGGGGACTTCACTTTTCGCGCGCGCCGGAGTATCCCATCCGCATGCCACCCAAAACGGTATGTCCGATCTCGCGCACCGATTTTCTCGCCAAGGCCGAGCCGCTCAAGATTGACGTCGGCGGCTCGACGCTGATCGCCGAGCCCCGCGAATTCTCCACCGGCTCGTTCGGCTGGTACGTCAACAGCAAGACCACCGTGACCGTCGACGGCAAGCCGCTCTCGATCCAGGTCGGCATGAACCTGATCGTCGTCGGCAGCAAGGAATCGAAGACCGCGGCCGGCTGATGCCGCGCGAGATCCCCGACGAGGCGCGCCGGCTGTGCCGGCAGACGCCGCTCGTGTTCGCGCAGCCGCTCGGCTGCTGGCTCAAGCTCGAGAGCTTGCAGGCGACGGGATCGTTCAAGCTGCGCGGCGCGGCGGTCAAGCTGGCGCGGCTGTCGGGCGACGAGCGGGCGCGCGGCGTGGTGGCGGCGTCGGCGGGGAATCACGGGCTCGGCG
>DASREC010000573.1:0-34034 GCA_035652295.1 Polyangia bacterium | reverse complement strand
GACGGCGTGTGCCTGGCGGTCAACTCGCTGTGCGCCGACGACCAGGACTGCAACTCATCGGTGTTCAACGCGTGCTCGAGCGACGTCTCGACGATCGGCCTCAACGTTCCGCTCAAAGGCTCGTTCTGCATTCAGACGAATTGCAAGGCCGACGGCACCGCGTGCACGCCCGGCTCGTCGTGCATCCGCAACATCCTGGGCAGCCTGACGCAGGTGCCCGACGTCTGCGCGCCCAACTGCGTGCCCCACTCGCCCGACGACGGCGGCGTCCGCAACTACGAGTGCGTGCCCGGCTTCCTGTGCTTGACCACCGCGTTCCCGCAGCAGACCGCGCGCGTGTGCGCGCCCGGCCAGGCGGGCTGGCTGTGCAACGACTCGCTCGACTGCAGCGCCGGCAAATGCCAGGACTGGAGCGACGTGTCGCCATCGCTGGCCGGCCTCACCGCGTGCGCGCCCAAGTGCAACACCGACGACGACTGCACGCGCTACGACAACGGCGGCAACCCGACGTTCATCAGCAAGCTGACGTGTCACGCCGGCGGCTGCCGCGCGCAGCTCACGCTGCTCTACGCCGATCAGTGCTTCCAGGTCGGCCAGCCGTGCTCGCTCGACACCGGCGCAGCGTGCAGCGACGTTCGGCCGTTCGGCGGCATGCCGCTCGCGTCCACCGACGGCGGCGTGCCCGCGGCTGCCGGCGGCCGCTGCCTGCGCGGCTGCGCCAACGACGGCGACTGCGCCCCGCTCACCGCCGTCTCGCACGTGCCGCACCTGTGCGACGTCGTCGATCACACGTGCACGCCGGCGGTGCCGTTCGTCGCCCACTGCGCCTCCGACGCGTCGTGCACCGGCGGCCTGCACTGCATCCCCGGCCTGGCCGCGTGCACGCGCGCCTGCTCGACGGAGAGCGACTGCACCAACGATCCCGCGCTCGGCTCGGCGTTCACCTGCCCGGCGGGACTGTGCGTGCCCAAGAAGTCGTCGGGCGAAAAGGCGCCGGCCTCGCAGTGCCTGTCGGGCACCAGCGACCCGATGACCGGCGTGTGCGTCAGCCCGTCGGGATGGTCCTGCGACGACGACGCACAGTGCGTAAGTCACAACTGCAAGCCCATCGGTCCCGACTCTACGGACGGGCGCTGCGAATGAATGATGTTATGATCTTGCCGTGACCGCCGAGAGCGCAGGCGCCGATCCGCTGATCGGCCGACTGATCGCGGGCAAGTTTCGCATCGAGAAAGCGCTCGGCGCGGGCGCGATGGGCAAGGTCTATCTCGCCGAGCAGACCAACCTCGGCAAGCAGGTGGCGCTCAAGGTGCTGCACGCCGGGATGACCGGCGACCCGTCGCTGGAGAAGCGCTTTCACCGCGAGGCGCGCTCGGCGTCGATGCTGGCGCACCCGAACATCGTGCAGATGGTCGACTTCGGAAACGAGGGCGGCCTGCTGTTCATCGCCATGGAGTTCTTGACCGGGCGCGATCTCAGGCGCGTGATTCGCGACGAGTGGCCGTTTCAGCCCGAGCGCGTGGCGCACGTGGTCGGGCAGATCCTGGGCGCGCTCGACGAGGCGCACGCCAAGAACATCATCCATCGCGACCTCAAGCCCGAGAACGTCATGATCACCGACGTGCGCGGCGAGCAGGACTTCGTCAAGGTGTGCGACTTCGGGATCGCCAAGGTGGCGTCGGAGCGCGACGGCGAAGGCTCGGCGATCACGACGGCGGGCATGGTGTGCGGCACGCCCGAGTACATGTCGCCGGAGCAGGCGCGCGGCGATCCGCTCGACGGGCGCAGCGATCTCTACGCGGTGGCGGTGATCCTCTATCACATGGTGGCGGGCGAGCTGCCGTTCCGCGCGGAGTCGGCGCTCGGCGTGGTGACCAAGCACTTGATCGAGGATCCGATTCCGCCGTCGAAGAAGCGCGCGGGCGTGATCGTGCCGCCGGCGCTCGAGAAGCTGATCCTGCGCGGGCTCGA
This sequence comes from Polyangia bacterium, assembly GCA_035652295.1. Classification (GTDB taxonomy): domain Bacteria; phylum Myxococcota_A; class Polyangia; order Palsa-1104; family Palsa-1104; genus DASREC01. The sequence goes on along the minus strand of DASREC010000573.1, from coordinate 32,063 downwards.
GAAGGAGCGCAAGAAGCGGTTCGCGTCGGCGTCGGAGATGAAGGCCGAGCTGTACGAGGCGGTTGGGTTGCCGCGGCCGCGCTCGTCGGCGTCGACGCCGCAGCGGGCGGCGCTCGATCCGGCGGCGCTGGCGGTCGCGGCCACCGGCGTGGCGACGCCCGCGCCCACGCCGGCGTCGGGGAGCGTGCACGGCGAGCTGGCGGCGTCGCGGCCGGCGGCGAGCAAGACGCCGGTGCTGATCGGCGCGGCGGTGGCGCTGCTCGGGCTCGTCGGCGGCGGCTACCTGATGATGGGGCGCAACAAGGCGCCGGATCCCGCGCCGCCGCCGGTCTCGCTGCTCGCCGCGCCGACGCCGCCCGTCGCCGCGCCGACGCCTCCCGTCGCTGCGCCGACTCCGCCCGTCGCTGCGCCCACTCCGCCCGTCGCTGCGCCGACGCCGCCCGTCGCTGCGCCGCCAGTCGCTGCGCCGCCGGTCGCTGCGCCCAGTGCGCCCGTCGCTGCGGCGGGCGCGACGCACCACGATCATCATGCTGCAGCGCACAAAAAAGATCCGCACGCGCCGGCGACTGCGCCTGCGAAAAACACCGCGCCCGTCGCTGCGCCGGCCGCTCCCGCGCTCGCGCCGGCCGCGCCTGCGCCGCGCACCTTCGCCACCGCGTTCGCCGAGGGCGAGGCGCTGTTCAAGAACGGCGACCTGAGCGGCGCGGTCGCGAAGTACGGCGAGGCCGCGCGCCTCAACGCCTCCGACGCGCGCACGCAGCGCCAGCTCGGCAAGTGCTGGCTGCGCCTCGGCCAGCGCGAGCGCGCACAGCCCTACCTGCGCAAGTACCTCGAGCTCGCCCCCGACGCCTCCGACGCGCCGTTCATCCGCGCCGCGCTCGAAGAAAAGTAGCTCAGCAAAGTTTGAGGCGCGGCGCGGCGGCGCGAAAAGGCGCGCCACCGACGGCAAATTGCCGCGCGCCGGCTTGTCCCCGCGCGCGAGCCTCGAGCCACAAGCGAGACGGAGGAGCCACCATGAGCAAGCACCTCGGCCTCGCGACGGCGTTCCTGCTCGCGGCCTGCAGCAGCGGCAATCCGCAGCTCGTGGTCGACATGGACGACAGCCCCGATCTCGCGCCGCCGTCGGCGTGCGGCAACGGGCAGCTCGATCCCGGCGAGTCGTGCGACGACGGCACGAACAACGGCGCGCCCGGCGACGCGTGCAAGGCCGACTGCACCTTCGTGTGCGTCGTCGACGCGAGCTGCGACGATCACGATCCCTGCAACGGCGCCGAGACCTGCACCGCGCAGCACACCTGCAAGGCCGGCTCGCCCGCCGCCGACGGCACCGCGTGCGGCGGCGGCAAAGTTTGCAAAGGCGGCGCGTGCACGCCGGCGTCGTGCGGCGACGGGCTCACCGAGAGCGGCGAGGAGTGCGACGACGGCGCCAAGAACGGCACCGCCGGCGACGGCTGCTCGAGCGCGTGCAAGTTCGTCTGCGTCTCGACCGACGCCGCGCGCAACTGCACGCCGGCCGATCCGTGCGCGGGTCAAGGCACGTGCGACGACGCCACGCATGTCTGCGCCGCCGGCACCCCGCTCACGGACGGCACCGAGTGCCCCGGCACGAACCACTTCTGCAAAGCCGGCGCGTGCACCGCGCCCGTCTGCGGCAACGGCGCCGTCGAGCCCGGCGAGACCTGCGACGACGGCGCCAAGAACGGCACCGCCGGCGACGGCTGCAAGAGCGACTGCACCTTCGTCTGCGTCACCGCCGCCACCGACTGCCCCGCCGCGCCCGTCTGCGAAAAACCGTCGTGCACCGCGCAGCACACCTGCCAGCCGATCGCCGACGCGTCGCAGGACAATATGGCCTGCGGCTCGAACCTGATCTGCAAAGCGGGCGCGTGCATCGCGCCGAACGCGGTGTGCGGCAACGGCGTGGTCGAGACCGGCGAGCAGTGCGACTTCGGCGGCGCGAACGGCCCGGGCACCGGCTGCGAATCCAACTGCACCTTCTCGTGCACGCTCGCGCCCAACTCGTGCGACGACGGCAATCCGTGCAACGGCGTCGAGACGTGCGGCGCGGTCACGGTGAGCGGCCACGCCGGCCAGAAATGTTCGCCCGGCACCGGCCTCGGCGACGGCACCGCGTGCGGCACCGGCAAGATCTGCCTGGCGCAGTCGTGCAAGACCTCGACGTGCGGCGACGGCTACGTCGACGCGACGCGCGGCGAGCAGTGCGATCCGCCGAACGGCACCACCTGCGACGCCGCGTGCAAGAACATCGTCTGCGGCGACGGCAAGCGCGCCGGCGCCGAGCAGTGCGACGACGGCAACAAGACCGATCTCGACGGCTGCGACTCGTCGTGCAAGTTCGAGCAGGACCACCGCGTCGACTGGCTGCAGCTGCCGATGGGCAACACCGCCACCGACACCTACTGCACCATCAACGCGCTCGGCGCAGCGATCGTCGGCACCATCGCGCAGAACCAGCTGCAGACGTCGCTCACCAACGGCGTCGGCGACGGCTCGATCACGATCGCGTTCAAGCTGTTCGGGCTCACCGATCTCTCCGGCGTCGCGGCGCAGAACGTGATGCTCGGCCTGCTCGGCGGCAAGCCGGCGGCCGCGCCCGCGGGCGTGACGTACTCGGGCGCGAACGATCTCGACTGGTGGTACACCGTCGACCCCAACACCATCGACGCCACCACGCGCGCGCCGAAGACGATGATCACCGGCACGGTGGCGACGCAGGCGCTCAACGCCACCGCGGCGACGGTGCCGCTGTCGCTGACGCTGGCCGGCGCGACCGCCAACCTGACGCTCAACAACGTCAAGATGACGGCCAGCATCGGCGCGACGTCGGCGCCGAAGATCTCGACCGGCGCCACGCCCGGCCACCTCGCGTCGGAGAACCTCGATCCCGCGCTCAAGAGCTACGCCACGTCGGGGCAGCAGACCACCACCGGCGCGGCCAAGCTGTGCGGCAACGTCACCGCCGCGTCGCTGTCGCAGGTCGCCGCGCCGATGGCGCTGGTCGGCTGCGGCCTGACCAACTGCTCGCAGTGCTTCACCGCGTCGAACTCGCTGCTCGACGTGCTGGTGAGCGGCTGCTCGACGTTCATCGGCCAGCAGATCAAGGCGCAGCAGCCCGACCAATCGACCAACGCCGGCGTGACGTACACGCTCAGCGCCAACGCGCAGCACGTGGTCACCGGCTGCAAGGACAACAAAGGCAACACCGTCGCGCTGGCGACGTGCCTCGCGGCGGCGGAGTACTCGGCCTATTTCCGATTTACGACCGATCGCGTGATCGTCAAATAGCGATCAACCGCGCAGCGCGTTCCAGATCATTCCCGGCAGCTTGAGCGCCGACGGCGCGGCCTCGAACTTCACCAGCCGCGCGCCGAGGCGGTGCGCGGTCTTGTGATTGGGAAACCACGGCGGCGTCGGCTTGGCGACCAGCGGGCCGCGCACCACGCACTTCTCGATCCCCTCGAGCATGAACGTGTTGTGCACCCAGCCGCGCCCGCTCTGGATGTCCTCGAGCGTCGACGACGGGTGCCCGCCCCACGGCGTGGTGCAGAACGCGTACGCCAGCGCCGGCCAGTGGTTGATCGCCACCGCGCCGTAGCGCAGGTCGCCGAGCGCCTTCTCGACGGCGGCGGCCACTTTCGGATCCTTCATCGTCTGCGGGTGCACGACGATGGTGGCCGAGAGCGTGCCCCACACCTGGTCGTTGCAGAACTTGACCGCCTCCTCGAGGAACGCCACCGGATCGGCCGATCCGATCGCGGTCTCCGAGAGCACGCTGCACCACGGCTCGACCTGGAAGCTCTTGTCGTCCTTCTTCGCCGGATCGACGTCGCTGATGATCGCCCACTGCAGCGTCCCCGGCTGCTGCTCGCCGATGCGCTCGACGTTCGCGTGCGACTCGACGAAGTCCTTCCAGCGCTGCTCGGCGCCGGGGTAGTACGCCTTGCGCACCGGCGTGCGCGCGAGCGACTCGGCGATCGCGCGCTTGAGCTTGTCGCGCCCCTCCCAGCCTTTCGCCTGCACCAGCAGCTTGGCCGAGTTGCAGTTGAACGAGCCGTTGTTGGCGATCGCCGCGCCGATGCTGTCGCCCTGGAACTTGAATTCCCCGTCTGAGTACGGCCCCGGCACGACGATCACCGGGCTCACGTTGCCCAGCTCCGAGGTGATCTCTTTTTTGTTGATCGGGTCCTTGCGCTTCTTGCGCGCCTCGCGCTCCGGGCCGGGCGGGCCCCAGATGATGAGGTCGTGCGTCTTGTCCGAGCCGGTGATGTGGATCTCGTCGACGAGCGGATGGGTGCACAAATACGCGCCCACCTCGCCGCCGCCGTACGCGACCGCCAAGAGCCCGCGCTCGATGGCGTCGGCGAACGCGCGCTCGACGAACGGCCCGACGTGCGCGTTGACCGGGTTCATCTTGAGGATGCAGAGCTTGCCCTCGACGAACATCTTGTAGAGCACGTCCATCGGCGGGATCGACGCCACGTTGCCGGCGCCGAGCACCAGCGAGATTTTTCCTTCGCGCTTCTCCGCCGGCGTGCGGTAGTGCGCGGCGGCCTGCTTCGGCACGTCCTCGGCCTTGACGCCCGGCTGCATCCACACCTCGCCGGTGAAGCCGGCGAACATCATCTTGTCGAGCCCGCTCGGCGGGAACACGTCGACGATCACGCGGCCGTCGGCGCGGGTGCGCACGCGCGCGGGATCGATCGGCGACTCGCCGCGCTCGAGCCGCGACAGCGTCTCGATCAGCAGCCGCAAGTTGCGGATCACCACCGACGGGCCGGCCAGCCACTCCTCGCCGGCGCGCGGCGAATCGAAGTCGAGCCCCTTCATGCGGCAGCCGGCGCGCACCGAGTCCTCGGCGATCGCCACGTAGCCGTCGAGCATCTTGCGCGCGAGCGCGATCCGCTCGCCGATCGGCGACCGCGCCCACGGGGTGGCCCGCTCGCGAAGCCGCGCGAGCGCCGCGTCCAGCTCGGTGTTGGTGGTGACCGTCTGCGAAGCTTCCTGCCGATTTGCTTGAGCCATGCGGCGAAGTCTAAGGACCTAGGTGCCGCGCGTCCAGTGGCCGGATTTGCCGCCGTGCTTTTCCAGCAGGCGCACGTCGGTGAGGCGCATCGAGCGGTCGGCGGATTTGCACATGTCGTAGATGGTCAGGCCGCAGACGGCGACGGCGGTGAGCGCCTCCATCTCGACGCCGGTGCGATCGTGCGCGCGCACGGTGGCGCGGATCTCGACGCGCGGGCGGCCGCCGTCGTCGCGCGGCTCGAGCGCCACCTCGACGCCGGTGACGCGCAGCGGATGGCACAGCGGGATCAGCTCCGCGGTGCGCTTACAGCCCTGGATCGCGGCCAGGCGCGCCACGCCGAGCACGTCGCCCTTCTCGACGGCGCCGGCGCGGATCGCCGCCAGCGTCGCCGCCTCCATCTCGACCACGCCCGCCGCCACCGCCTCGCGATCGCTCTCCGCCTTGTGCCCCACCTCCACCATGTGCGCCGCGCCGGCGTCATCGAAGTGCGTCAATTTGCCCATGGGCCAAAGCGTAGCGTTTTTTGCGCAGTCGCGCGCGAGCGGCAATGATGCGTGCGAGGGGGACTGCCGATGAAGCTTTCGCTCGAGTGCGCCGCGGACGACAACTCCACCGTCGTGACCGGCGAGGTCTACGCCCACCCGGTCGACGACACCGCGCGGCCGATCGTCAACATGGTGGTGGCGCGCAACAGCTACAGCGCGCTGTTCTCGCTGCCGGCCGGGAGCTGGGTCTACCACTTTCACGTCGAGGGCGCGGGCGGTCAGCTGACGCTCACGCTCAAGGACCTCGACGACAACGCCACGCCGATCGCGTCGAAGATCTACGACACCAGGTTCGGGTACTACGGCAAGGTGTTCCTGTTCGCGGTGCCGGCGTGAAGCGCGCGGCGCTCTCGGTCGCGCTCGCGTCCGCGTTCGCGTTCTCGTCGGTGGCGGCCGCCGACGACGCGACGACGACCACCACGCCCGCGGGCGGCGCGCGCCGCGTGGCGCCGCTGGTGCCGTCGCTCGACATGACCGCCAACACCGACGGCTCGACCACGGTGCGCCTGGCGCTCGATCTGATCATCGGCCTGTCGAGCGACTGGGACTTCGAGCTCACGCCCACGTTCATGACCAACACGCAGAACGGCCTCGGCGGGCTGTTCAACTTCTCGGGCGGCGCGCCGTGGACCGCCGGCCTGTCGATCGCCTTCCTCGATCTCGCGCCGCAGCCGAACGGCCCGCCGACCGCCGCGGTGCTCGACGTCAAGCGCGAGGCGTGGAACGCGTGCCGCCAGATCTGCCAGCCCGGCGTCGCCGCCAACGGCTGCGAGCGCTTCAGCTCGTCGCTGCAGCCGGTCGACACCTCGCCCGAGGATCTGTGCGACGCCGGCCAGAAGATCTGGCTCGAGAAGTACGACCGCCAGCTGCGCGAGGTGCGCGGCCGCTTTCCCAAGCACGTGGTCGGTCTCGGCGGCGCGCTCGGCTCGTCGCAGTTCACGTACCTCGCCTCGGACGTCTCGTCGTTCGGCGCGATCACCAACGTCGACGTGGCGCCGGCCGGCTCGCGGCTGCCGCTGAGCGTGCACACCGAAAACGATCTCGAGGGCCGCGCCGCGCTCTCCTACGCGTACGTCTCGACCGAACGGCCGTTCTCCATCGAGCTGCCGCTCACCTACCGCTACTTCCACACCGCGCAGACGCAGACGACCACGTTCTGCACGCCGTCGCAGAACGTGATCACGAACGCGCCGAGCGACCCCAACTCGATGCCGACGATCGCCATGGGCCAGACCTGCCAGACGCTGCCGCTCGGCGCGCCGACGGCGACGCACGAGGTGGCGATCGCGGCGTACTTCGGCTACGTCAACAAGCCGGACGGGTTCTGGCGCTTCGGCGTCGGGCCGTCGATCGACTGGCAGCACATCATCAACGGGCAAGCCTCGGCCGATCGCGTGGCGCTCACCATCCAGTCGCCGATCTACCTCAACTTCGCCAGCGCGCCCAAGTCGTGGGCGGGCGACTTCAAGGGCGTGGTGGTGCTGACGCCGACGGCGGGCGTCTCGGTCGGCACCTTCGGGACCAACTGGGTGGCGAACGTGAGCATCCAGATCTTCGCGCGCCGCTCGATCTTCCCGCGCGGCCTCGAGTGGATCTTTTGATGAGCGACGACGGCGCGCAGGATCCGGAACGACATCGGTTCGATCGCAGGATGAAAGTCTGGGAGGTCTCGCTCAAGAGCCTCAGCGGCGCGCTCGCGATCTTCGGCCTCGGAATCGCGATCCACAAGGGCGTACAGGCCGAGGAGCGGCGCGCGGCCGAGCAGGAGGCCTCGCGGCGGCAGCAGGTCCTCGAGTTCGATCTCAAGGAGCGCGACAAATTATCCGACGCGTGCGCCAAGGCGATCGGCGCCGCGGCCACCATCGCCCGCGCCTCGGACCGCGAAACCGCCCGGCCCGAGATCGGCGTCTTCTGGAAGCTCTACGGCGGAGAGATGTGCTTGTACGAGGGCGCGAAGGTGAACCGGGCGATGGCGGACTTCGGCGTCGAGCTCGACCACTGGAAGAACGGTGCGCCTCCGGAGGTCTTGATGGTGCAGGCGCTCGACCTCTCGCGCTCGTGTCGTGCCGAGCTCGCCGAGATGCGCGACCAGGCCTACCGCGCGGCGATTACTCGACGGTGACGCTCTTGGCCAGGTTGCGCGGCTGGTCGACGTCGGTGCCCTTGAAGTCGGCGACGTAGTACGCGAGCAGCTGCAGCGGCAAGACGGTGAGCAGCGGCTGCAGCGCCGGCACGGTGTCGGGGATCAGGATCACCTCGTCGGCGATCGAGCCGATGTCCGAGTCGCCGCGCGTCGCCACCGCGATGATCTTGCCCTCGCGCGCCTTCACCTCTTGCAGGTTCGACATCACCTTGTCGTAGCCCGGCCCCTTGGGCGCGATCACCACCACCGGCATGTGCTCGTCGATGAGCGCGATCGGCCCGTGCTTCATCTCGCCCGACGCGTAGCCCTCGGCGTGGATGTACGAAATCTCCTTGAGCTTGAGCGCGCCCTCGAGCGCGATCGGATAGTTGTTGCCGCGCCCGAGAAACAGAAAGTCGCGCGCCTGTCCGTAGCGTCGCGCGACGACTTGAATCTGCGGCGCCAGCCCGACCACGTCGCTCATCTTGTGCGGGATCGCCACCAGCTCCTTGATCAGCGCCGCCGCGTCGTCGGGCTTGAGCGCGCCGGTGCGCCGCCCGAGGTGGATCGCGAACAGCGCCAGCGCGGCGAGCTGCGTGGTGAACGCCTTGGTCGACGCCACGCCGATCTCCGGCCCCGCGTGCGTGTAGATCGATCCGTGCGACGAGCGCGGGATCGACGAGTCGACCACGTTGGCGATGCACAAGCACCGCGCGCCGCGCGCCTTGGCCTCCTTCACCGCCGCCAGCGTGTCGGCGGTCTCGCCCGACTGCGAGATCGCCAGCAAGAGGTCGCCCTTGCCGATGATCGGATCGCGGTAGCGATACTCCGACGCCAGATCGACCTCGACCGGCACGCGCGCGAGCTGCTCGATCAAAAATTTTCCGACCAGCCCCGCGTGCCACGACGTGCCGCAGGCGATGATGGTGACCTTCTTCAGCTCCGACGGCGTCAGCTCGATGCCGTCGAGAAACGCGTCCGACTGCTCGATCGAGAGCCGCCCGCGCAGCGTGTCGGTGACCGCGCGCGCCTGCTCGTGGATCTCCTTGAGCATGAAGTGCTTGTAGCCGGCCTTCTCGGCGGAGACCGCGCTCCAGGTAATTTCCTTCGGCGCGCGATCGACCTTGCGCCCGTCGAGATCGGTGACCTCGACGCCGGTCTTGCGGATGTCGGCGATCTCGCCCTCTTCGAGGAACATCATGCGGCGCGTGTGCTGAAGGATCGCCGGCACGTCGGAGGCGACGAAATTCTCGCCGTCGCCCACGCCGACGACCAGCGGCGAGGCGTTCTTGGCGGCGATGATCTGATCGGGCGTCGAGTCGGAGAGCACCACGATCGCATACGCGCCCTGCACCTGCTTGAGCGCGCGCCGCACCGCCTCGCGCAGCCCGATCGCCTTGTCGACCTTCAGCTCCTCGTCGACGAGGTGGGCGATGATCTCGGTGTCGGTCTCCGACGAGAACGTGCGCCCTTTGGCCTTGAGCGCGTCGCGCAGGAGCGCGTGGTTTTCGATGATGCCGTTGTGCACGACCGAGACGACGCCCGATTTGTGCGGATGCGCGTTCTCGTCGGAGGGGCGGCCGTGCGTGGCCCAGCGCGTGTGGCCGATGCCGACGCGCCCGACGGGCGGCTTCTCGCGCAGCAGGTTCTCGAGGTTGGACAGCTTGCCGCGGCAGCGCACCACGCGCGAGATCGTCAGCCCCTCCTTCGCCGGGTCGAGCACGGCCACGCCCGCGGAGTCGTAGCCGCGGTACTCGAGGCGGCGCAGCCCTTCGATCAAGATCGGCGTGCACTCGCGCTCACCAACGTAGCCAACGATTCCGCACATGCGAGGAGGTCTCCTTCTAAAGATGCGTTATACGGCTCACGGTACTTTAGGCGCCCCCCGCTCGCCGGGCAAGGCGGCGCTCGCGGTGACGAACGTCTCGACGGTGGAGCGGTGCGCGCGATCGGCGAGGCGCTGGGCGGCGCGCTGCACGTCGGCGGGCGAAACTTTTTTGGCGTCGTCGGCGGCGTCGCGGATCAGGCGCGGATTGCCGCACGCCAGCGTCAGGTCGAGCAGCCGCGCCGCGCGCGACGGCGGCGGGAGCGACTCGCGCGCCGCGTCCAGCTCGCGCGCGCTCGCCGGCTCGCGCGCGAGGCGCTGCAGCTCCTCGTCGAGGAGCTCGCGCGGCGCGCCGTCGAGCTCGACCGTCACCACCAGCGCGCCGGCGTGCCACTCGACGGCGGTCTTGGCGCGCGCGCGCCGGCGCTCGAGCCGCGCGGCCAGCACGCGCTCGGCCAGCACCGTCGCCCACGCGTCGAGCGGCGCGGCGGCCGGCGCGCGCAGCGCCACCGTCACGCGCGCGCGATCCGACGGGCGGCGCGTGTAGCGCTCCACGTCGGCGCGCGGCTTCGACGGCTCGCGCTGCGGCAATTTGCCCAGCTCCGCCTCGATCGCCGCGCGCACCGGCTCGAGCTCGAAGCGGCCGGCGACCACCACCACCACCGGCGCGCGCGCCGGCTTCGGCTCGGCTAAAAGCCCTCGGATCCGCGAAAGCGCCGCATCCGTCGCCTCCGCCTCGACGCACGGCGCGCAGCCGCCGCCGAACGCGCGCAGCTCGAGCGGCTCGGACGGAAGCGGCGCCAGCACCACGCGCACGCCGTTCGCCAGCGTGCGATCCTCGACGAACGGCTCGGCCGCGCGCGCGATCGCCGGCGCACACGCGACCGCCGCGAGCGCGAGCGCGATCAGCCGCAGGTGCCGTCGGGCCGACACGAGCTGCCCCCCGAGCATTGCGCGCTCGACGCGCAGGGCGCGCGGAAGCACAGCGCGGTGGTGGGATCGCACGCGAAGTGGTCGCAGTCGGTCTGCACGCCCGGCGAGCAGGTGCCGGCGCCGTCGCAGGTGCGCGACGAGAGCGCGGTCGACGAGTCGGCGCACGTCGGCCCGGCGCACGGCGTGCCGTTCACCCACTTGCGGCAGCCGCCGGCGCCGTCGCACTTGCCGTCGAGGCCGCAGCTCGCGCGCGTCTGCGCGGTGCAGGTGCCGATGGGATCGCCGCCGGCGGGCACCGGCACGCAGGTGCCGATCGATCCCGGGATCGCGCACGACGCGCAGGTGCCGCCGCAGGCGGTGGCGCAGCACACGCCCTCGGCGCAGAACGTCGACGCGCAGTCGCCGCCCGCCGCGCACGGCTGCCCGAGCGCGCGCCCGCCGCAGCTCCCGTTGTTGCACTGCACGCCGCCCGCGCAGTCGCCGTTCTTGGAGCAGCTGATTTCGCACGAGGTGGCGTCGGCGCACTTGAACGGCGCGCAGCTCACCGCCTGCGGCAAATTGCCGCAGTGGCCGAGGCCGTCGCAGCCGGCGGGATAGGTGACGTTGTTGCTGGTGCACGACTGAGTAGTGCACGCGGTGCCGGCGGCCCACAGGCGGCAGGCGCCGCGGCCGTCGCAGACGCCGTCCTGGCCGCAGGTGCTCGCCGCCGACTGATCGCACTGCCCGCGCGGGTCGGTGCCGTCGAGCGCCAGCGTGCAGCGCCCCTCGAAGCCGGGGACGTTGCACGCCTTGCAGAGGTTTTGCGGCAGCAGCGGATCGCACAGCGAGTCGCAGCAGAAGCCGTCGACGCACAGGCCGGCGGTGCAGTCGGAGGCGAGCGCGCACGGCCAGCCGATGGCGTGCGGCAGGATCGCGCCGTCGGGCACGTCGAGCAGATCGTAGACGACGGCGTGATCGCTCGACGCGAGATCGGGGATCGCCGCGTCGCCGCCGCCGTCGCCCGCGTCGTCGGGGACGCCGAGCTCGCCGAGCGCGCCGTCGGTGTCGACCGGACCGACGCCGAAGTGGCAGCCGCCGGCGAGCAGCAGCAGCGGCGCGAGCGCGCGGAGCATCACGCCAGCCGCGCCAGCGCCTCGCGCGAACGCTGCACGCCCTCGCGCCAGCCGACCTGGTTGGCGAGCGCGTCGGCTTCGGTGAGCCAGGCGCGCGCCTCGGCGCGCGGGGCGGTCGCCGGATCGGCCAACGCCAGCAGCAGCTCGGCCGTCGAGCGGCGGTCGCCGATGCGGCGCATCTCGTCGCTGGCGCGGCGGCGGTGCTCGGCGGCGACGGCGGGCTTGCCCTGCTCCGCCTCGATGGCGCCGAGGAACGCGTGCACGCGCCCGCGCGCGAACGCGCTGTCGAGGCGGCTCGCCTGGCGGAGCGCGTCCTCGCCATAGCGGCGCGCGTCGTCGAGGCGGTGGGTGCGGCGCATCAGCTCGCCGAGCTGCAGCAGCATGCGCCACAGCGGCTCGGGGCCGTTCTCCGCCTTCGGCCCGTCGCCGCCGGTGCACAAGAGGATGCCCTCGTTGAGCTCGTGCTCGGCGGCCGCTTCGTCGCCCAGCTTCGACAGCACCTCGGAGAGATCGATGTAGAGCTCGGCAACGGTCGCCGAGTCGGCACCGCTCAGCGCCGCGGAGACCGCCTGCACCAGCTGCTCGCGCGCGCCCTCGAGGTCCTGCCACGTGCTCGCCAGGCGCGCGAGGCCGCGGCGCGCCTGCACCTCGGCCCAGCGATCTTTTCGCGCGCGCGCCAATTCGAGCGCCTCGCGCAGCACGTGCTCGGCCTGCACGATGTCGCCGCGGTAGCGCTGCACCAACCCGAGCTTGAGCGCCACGCGGATCTGCCGCCCCTCGTCGCCGCCGCCGGTCGCCAGCGCCTGGCGCCCGCGATCGAGCGACGCGCGATACCAGCGCGCGGCCGCGTCGTCGTCGAAGCCGGCGCGCGTGGCGTCACCGGCGCGCTCGAGCTGCACCGACCCGCCGTCGCCCGATTGGTAGGCGTGCATCGCGACCACGATCGGATCGCCGCGATCGCCGAGCGCGTCGGCCAGCGCGCGGTGCAGGAGGCAGCGCCGATCGGGATCGATCGCCTCGTAGACGTGCGCGCGCACCGTCGGCGACGACAGCTCGATGCGATCGCGCGGCGCGATCAACGCCGGCCCTTCGCGCAGCCAGCCGTGCTGCTTGAGCGACGCCAGCGCGGCCGCCGAGTCGCTCACGCCGGCGACACGCGCCACCAGCGACAGCGGCAGATCGGGCCCGGCCACCGCCGCCGCGTCGACGAGCGCGCGCGGATCGGTGGCGAGCACGCGCAGCCGCGCCTCGACCGAGTCCTCGGTGATGCCGTCGCGCTGCGCGCGCACCCACTCGGTGATGCGCAGCGGCACGCCGCCCGCCATCTCGGCCACGCCCGACGGCAGCCCCGCCTCGCGCAGCTGCGTGAACGCGATCGAGTCGAGCGGGCCGAGGCGCAGCACCTCGACCTCCACGTCGAGCGCCTCCGGCTGCTGCGAGGTCGCCAGCACGGTGCACAGCCCCGGATGGGCGATCAGCTGGGCTAAAACCCCTCGGCTGGGCAAATCGTAGTGATCGACGTCTTCGAACACCACGCTCGCGGGGGCGCGGCGCAGCGTCTGCAGCACGGCGGCGATGCACTCGCGGCGGCGCACGTCGAGCGGCAGGCCGGCGGCCGCCGAGACGCGGAACAGCTCGAGCAGGCCGGCGCGATCCTCGGGATGATCGGCCACCGCGCGCTCGACCTCGGCGGCCGAGAGCTCCTCGAGACCGAGCAGGCCGGCGATCGCGCGCCGCAGCGGATACATCGGGCTCTCGGCGCCCGACGGATCGGGCCCGGCGATCACCACCCGCGTGCCGTGCCGCTCGCGGCGGAGCGCCCACGCCTCGATCACCGCCGTCTTGCCGATGCCCGGCTCTCCGATGATCACCAGCGCCTCGCGCTCGAGCACGTCGAGGCGCGCGAGCACGTCGTCGCGCCCGACGAACGGCAGCGGCAGCTTGGGCAGCGAGCGCGGCGTCACCTGCGGCACCGCGAAGTCCGGCACCGCGCCGCCGGCCGCGGTGTCGGCGGCGTCGTCGACGATCGGCACCTTGAGCAGCGTGGCGGCGTGCGCCGGCGACGCCTTGACCTCCGCGCCGCACTCGGCGCAGAAGCGCGCCGACGACGAGACGATCGCGCCGCACTTGGCGCAGTGCGTGCCCGAGCCGCGCACCGCCGCCTCGATCGCGCCCTTGAACTCGGCCGCCGAGCGGAAGCGCTGCTCGCGCTGCTTCGACATCGCCTTCAAGCACGCCTGCTCGACGAGCCGCGGGATCCGTCGATCGGGCCGGCGCGCGTGCGGCGCCTCGGGCGTCTTGTTGAGGTGCGCGGTCAGCACCTCGATCACCGGCCCGCGCGACTCGAACGGCCGCTCGCCCACCAGCATCTCGTACAGCACGATGCCCGCCGCGTAGACGTCCGAGCGCGCGTCCAGCTCCTCGCCGCGGATCTGCTCGGGGCTCATGTACTCGGGCGTGCCGCACACCGCGCCGCGCGACGTGAGGTTGGCCTCCTGCTCGCCGCGCAGCTTAGCGATGCCGAAGTCGAGCACCTTCACGTGCTCCTTCCCGGTGCGCAGCATCTCGACGAAAATATTCTCCGGCTTGAAGTCGCGGTGCACCACGCCGGCGGCGTGCGCCTCGTCGAGCGCCGAGAGCGCCTGGCCGAGCAGATCGGTGATGCGCGAGGGCGTGAGCGGCGCGTCGTGCGACTCCTCGAGGATGCGCGCCAGCGTCTTGCCGCGCAGGAACTCCATCACCAGATAGAGCGTCCCCGACTCGGCCTGCCCGAAGTCGAGGATCTGGATCGTGTTCGGATGGCGCAGCCGGCTGGCGGCGCGCGCCTCGGTCTGGAAGCGCCGCGCCGTCTGCGGATCGGCCGCCACGTCGGCGTTGAGCAGCTTGACCGCCACCTGCGCCTCGAGCGCGAGGTGGTCGGCGCGGTACACGCGCCCCATCGCGCCCTCGCCGATCAGCTCCGTGAGGCGATACTTGCCGGCCAGCGTGACGCCGATGAACGGGTCGCCCTCGACGGCCGCCACCTGAGAAAGATCTGCACCGCACGATGGGCAGTGGCGATGAGCGGCCCAACATGCCGCGCCGCAGCGAAGGCACTTCTTCACGATTCCATATTACAACGATCCCCGTCTCGTGGGTGCGACGAATTGTCGCAGGCCCCCGGCGCTTGACAACGCCGAGGGCGGGGTGCTAGATCCACCGGACTTTTTAGCTGGTGTTGGGGATTTAGCCGTCGCCAAAGCAGCCAATGGCGAAAATTTGTTGGGGCGTCGACAAGCGGTAAGTCACGGGGTTTTGGTCCCCGCATCCGTAGGTTCGAATCCTACCGCCCCAAGATTTTTCGGGATCACCGTCGAGGAAGCATGATCAAGGCGCTCACCATCTTCTCCGGGAACGCGAACCGCGACCTCGCGGAGGCGATCTGCAAATGCGTGGAGGTGAGGCCGGGCGCAGCCGACGTGACCACGTTCTCCGACGGGGAAATCTTCGTCGAGATCGGGGAGAACGTGCGCGGCGTGAACTGCTTCGTGGTGCAGCCGACGTCGGCGCCCGCGAACCAGAGCTTGATGGAGCTCTTGATCATGATCGACGCGCTCAAGCGCGCGTCGGCCGGCTCCATCATCGCCATCATGCCGTACTTCGGTTACGCGCGGCAGGATCGCAAGGTGAAGCCGCGCACGCCGATCAGCGCCAAGCTGGTCGCCGATCTCATCACCGCGGCCGGCGCCGATCGCGTGGTGACGGTCGATCTGCACGCGGGGCAGATCCAGGGCTTCTTCGACATTCCCGTCGACCACCTGTTCGCGATGCCGGTCATGATCGAGTACCTCCGCCAGGGGCACGGCAAGGACACCGTGCTGGTGTCGCCCGACGCCGGCGGCGTCGAGCGCGCGCGCGCCTACTCCAAGCGGCTGGGCGCGTCGCTGGCGATCATCGACAAGCGGCGCGAGCGCGCCAACGTCTCCGAGGTCATGAACATCATCGGCGACGTGCGCGGCAAGGACGCGGTGCTGGTCGACGACATGATCGACACCGCCGGCACGCTCACGCAGGCGGCCAAGGCGATCTCGGAAGCGGGCGCGCGCACGGTCAGCGCCTGCGCCACGCACGCGGTCCTGTCGGGGCCGGCCATCAAGCGCATCGAGGAGTCGCCGCTCGTCGAGGTGATCGTCACCGACACCATCGCGCTGCGCGACGACGCGAAGGCGTGCAAGAAGATCAAGCAGCTCTCGGTCGCCCGCCTGCTCGGCGAAGCGATCAAGCGCATCCACCACGGCGATTCGATCAGCAGTCTTTTCATTTAACGGAAGGAAATGGTCATGGAAGTCGGAAAGCTCAACGCGGAGTTTCGTTCGGTCGGTAAATCCCATCTGCGCCAGGTGCGCGCGGGCGGAAAGATCCCGGCCGTGGTGTACGGCGGCGGCGCGGCGCCGATCGCGATCGCGGTCGACCCGACGCACCTGATGAAGGCGCTCGACCCGGTGAAGAAGACCAACACCGTCATCGAGCTCAGCGTCGCGGGCCTGGCGGCTCCGGAGAAGCTGACGGTGATGGTGCGCGATCACCAGCGCGACATCGTGCGCGGCCACATCACGCACGCCGACTTCATCCGCGTGCAGCTCGACAAGGACGTGCACGCGGTCGTCCCGATCGTGCTCATCGGCAAGGCCGAGGGCGTGAAGCTGGGCGGCATCATGCACCAGGTCATCCACCGCCTCGAGATCGCCTGCACGCCGGACAAGATCCCGGTCAAGCTCGAGATCGACGTCTCGCACCTGAACATGGGCGAGGCGATCCACGTGAGCGATCTCAAGCTCGCCGCGGGCATCAAGCCGCTGGCGGCCGGCGGCACCTCGGTGTGCTCGGTGACCGCGCCGAAGGCGGAGAAGGTCGCGGAGCCGACGCCGGAGCAGGCGGCGGCGGACGCGGCGGCTGCGGCGGCTGCGCCGGCGGAAGGCGGCAAGCCGGGCGAAGCGGCGGCGGCGGGCAAGCCGGGCGAAGCGGGCAAGGCTGGCGCCGCGGCGCCGGCTGCGGCTCCCGCCAAGGGCGAGAAGAAGGGCGGCAAGAAGGAGTAAGCGCGCGCCGTGTGGCTCGTCGTCGGGCTGGGAAACCCCGGCCGCGAATACGCGGCCAGCCGTCACAACATCGGGTTCATGGTGGCCGACGAGCTTCAGCGGCGTTGGTCGCTCGGAGCATTCAAAGCGAAGTTTGGAGGCGAGTTATCGCAAAGCAGTGAATCGATCGTTTTGAAGCCGATGGAGTACATGAACCTCTCCGGCGCGGCGGTTCAGCGGACGGCGGCGTTTTATAAGTTGTCGGCAAAAGAAACGATCGTGATTCACGACGATATCGACTTCGAATTCGGCAAAGTGAAAGTGAAGAACGGCGGCGGGCACGGTGGGCACAATGGATTGCGTTCGATAACGGAGAATATGGGCGCCGATTTCATTCGAGTACGTTGTGGAGTCGGCAAACCGAATGGTGGAAAAGAGAGGGTCGTCGGGCACGTGCTCGGCGGCTTCAGTAAAGAAGAGCAAAAAGAATTGCCGTTTCTCGTCGGTGAAGCGGCCGACGCGGTCGAGCTGGTGATTAAAGCCGGATTGACCGCGGCGATGAATAAAGTGAATACCGACAAACCTCGTTCCTGACTTTGTTCAGGGGCAAACCCGAGAGGAAAGGTAACAAAACATGGCTCAATCGATGCGAGACGAGCCGGGCACGCAGCGGGAGTTTGAAACCATTTTCATTCTCCGCCCGGACACCAATCAAGACGGCATTCAATTGGTCAATACGCGCGTCCGCTCCGTCATTGAAACGATGGGCGGCAAGCTGCTCAAGCTCGACAACTGGGGCAAGCGCAAGCTGGCCTATGAGGTCAAGAAGCAGCTCAAAGGCATTTACCTGTATTGGCAGTATCTCGGCTCGGCCGGCGTGGTCGAGGAGATCGAGCGCAACCTGCGCATGCTCGACACCGTGATCCGCTACTACACGGTCAAGGTGGACGAGGACATCGATCCGACGGCGCGCCCGCAAGGCGTCGACGAAGAGGCGTTCAACAAGGCCGCGACCACGGTTCCCGACGAGGAGGAGCTGGTCACCGGCGCCGCGCCGATGCCGCGCTTCGACGAGGACGAGCTGGATCTCGACGACGACTTCCTGCCGGCGCTCGACGACGACCTGCCGCTCAAGGACAAGGAGTAAGCCATGAGCATGGAGATGATGCCGCCGCGCGATCGCGAGCGTGGCGATAAGAAGGGCGGCAAGACGGCGGCCGACAAGGCGAAGGCGGCGCGCAAGCGCGGCTTCGCGCGCCGCAAGGTTTGCCGCTTCTGCGCCGACAAGAACGTCAACATCGACTACAAAGATCCTCAAACGCTCAAATACTTCATCACCGATCGCGGCAAGATCATCCCGCGGCGCATCTCGGGCAATTGCTCGAAGCACCAGCGCAAGGTCGGCGTCGCCATCAAGCGCGCGCGCATGATCGCGCTGATGCCGTTCACGGTGACGGGAAAGTAGGCCGCCAATGCCAATGCAAGTGATTCTCAAAGAGGACGTTCACAACCTCGGCAAGTCGGGCGACCTGGTGAACGTGAAGCCGGGCTACGGGCGCAACTACCTCATCCCGCAAGGGCTGGCGGTGGTGGCGACGGCGGGCAACATCAAGCAGATCGAGCACGAGAAGAAGCTGATCTCGGCGCGCAACGCCAAGCTGGCGAAGGACGCGCAGGCGGTGGCCGACAAGCTGGCCGCCGTCGAGGTGCAGATCGAGCGGCAGGTCGGCGAAGAGGACAAGCTCTTCGGCTCGGTCACCAGCCGCGACATCGAGGAGAAGCTCGCCGACAAGGGCGTCAAGGTCGATCACAAGAAGATCGTGCTGCCCGAGCCGATCAAGACGATCGGCTACCACACCGTCGAGATCAAGCTCGGCAACGGCATCGTCGGCAAGGTCAAAGTCGTCGTCGTGCCGAAGCAGTAACGCCCGCTCTCATCCCGCCCAGTGGCTGGCCCACGCCAGCGAAAATCCCAGATCCTCGTCGCGGCGCCGCGCTTCATCGCGCGCGATCACGTAATCGCGCAGCATGCGCAGGTGGCGCGTGGCCGCCGCGACCAGGCGCACGCCGGTCGTCCGGAGCGAGCCGCGCCAGAGTTGATCGAAGCAGACCTCGCCCTTCGCCCAAACGATCTCGTCGACGTCGGGCATCTCGAACTCGAGCTGAATGATCCGCCCATCACAATCTTTCGGACGCCCGCGCAGCGGCCGCTGCAGCTTGAGCCCGCTCTCGGCGAAGTCGACGATCAGCCCATAGTGCTCGCGCTCGCCCACCAGCTCCGAGCACAGCGTCTCGACGGGGATCCGCACCTGTTCACGTTGCTTATACGACATGTAGGTATTTTACGACGAGCGCGCGTCTCGACGCAAATTTCAAGACGGTCATTTGACCGCGCGCAGTGCTAGGCTGGCGCGATGGTCAGCGTATCGACAGAGGTTCCGCGCGGGCGCGTGCTGCCGCACAGCCAGGAGGCCGAGGAATCGGTGATCGGCGGCATCCTGCTGCATCCGCGGACCTTCAACACCGTCGCCGAGTTCCTCCAGGCCGACGACTTCTACCACCCGGCGCTGCGCGCGGTGTACGAGGCGATGCTCGAGCTCGAGCGCTCGTCGAAGCCGATCGACTCGCTGACCGTGATCGAGCAGATGCGCGCGCTCGAGACCGTCGACAAGCTGCGCGCCTTCAACGGGCCCGACTACCTGACGGAGCTGACCGCCAAGGTGGTGACCGTCGAGAACATCGAGTACCACGCGCGCATCGTGCGCGGCAAAGCCACCGCGCGGCGGCTGGTGTCGGCGTGCTCGGAGATCGCGGCGCGCGGCTACGGCGAGTACGGCGACGTCGACGAGTTCATCGACGCCGCGGAGCACGAGATCTTCGAGGTCGCGCAGCGCTCGCAGAAGTCGAGCTTCGAGCCGATCAAGAAGATCTTGAAGGAGACCATCAGCGCGCT
The DNA here is from genome assembly GCA_035652295.1 of Polyangia bacterium. Taxonomy (GTDB): domain Bacteria; phylum Myxococcota_A; class Polyangia; order Palsa-1104; family Palsa-1104; genus DASREC01. The sequence goes on along the minus strand of DASREC010000573.1, from coordinate 12,475 downwards.
CGGGCGGCGCTACGAGCGCAAGCAGGCGATCACCGGCGTGCCGACGGCGTACCACAAGTTCGACGACATGACCGCGGGCCTCCAGCCGGGCGACCTGGTCATCATCGCCGCGCGTCCGTCGATGGGGAAGACGTCGTTCGTGATGAACGCGGTGCAGAATGCTGCGGTGCAATATAATGTCCCGGCGCTGGTGTTCTCGCTCGAAATGTCGAAGGTGTCGCTGGGCGAGCGGCTGCTCTGCTCGCAGGCGCGCGTCGACTCGTCCAAGCTCCGCCGCGGCATGCTCGACCAGCGCGACTGGGTGCTGATCACCAAGGCCGCCTCCGACATCGCCGAGGCGCCGATCTTCATCGACGACACCGGCTCGCCGTCGCTGCTCGAGATTCGCGCCAAGTCCCGTCGCTGGCGCGCCGACACCAAGATCTTCAAGACGCCCGATCAGCTCGGCATGGTGGTGATCGACTACCTGCAGCTCGTGCAGGGCCGCATGAGCAAGGAGGACAACCGCCAGCGCGAGATCTCGGAGATCAGCCGCGGCTTGAAGGCGCTCGCCAAGGAGCTGAGCGTGCCGGTGATCGCCCTCTCGCAGCTCAACCGCTCGCTCGAGAACCGCGAGGACAAGCGGCCCAAGCTCTCCGACCTGCGCGAGTCGGGCGCCATCGAGCAGGACGCCGACGTCATCTGCTTCATCTACCGCGACGAGGTCTACTCGAAGGATCAGTGCAAGGAGGAGGACAAGGGCATCGCCGAGATCATCATCGGCAAGCAGCGCAACGGCCCGACGGGGACGTGCCGACTGGCGTTCCTCAACACGTACACGCGCTTCGAGAACCTCGCCGAGGGACGCGACAGCGGCGGGCCCGATTAGCCGATCGGCTCGGTTAAAACCGATCGCAGCTATTTGGGCGTCTTGGCGCTCGGCACCGTGCCCTGCGGCACTTTCTCCTTGGATTTGATCTTCGACGGCTTGGGCGTCTTGGCGCTCGGCACCACCTTGCCCGACTGGAACGTCCCCTCAGCGGGCATCGGCTGCTGCGGCTGCTGCGCCGGCTGGTCGGTGTCGAAGCCGGCGACCGGCTGCTTCTCCGACGGCACCAGCATCTGGCCCGGCGGGCACTGCTGCAGGTCGTTCGTGTTCGCTTCGTTCGCCAGCGCGAGCGGCGCACCGACGAGCAGGCCTACTGCGACGAGCGCATAACGTTTCACGGCATCCTCCTATCGCGGAGTTCGCGCGATAGGGATGCAGCGCTCGTACCGAGAAGATTATTGCGGGCGGAAGACGAACGGGTAGACGACGGTCGCGTTGCGGCCGGTCTTGAACGACCAACCGGCCGCTTCGTGGCGCAGGCAGTCGGCCACTTGAGGATCTTCCAGCGTCGAGTCCTCGACGCGCACGCCGGTCACCTGGCCGGCGTCGCCGACGCGCAGGCGCAAGCTCACCGTGCCGGCGAGCGTCGGGTCGCGCTTGAGGCTGCGCTCGTAGCACGCGCGGATCTGGCGGCCGCGCTCGCGCACCATCTGCTCGACGGCGACCGGCCCCGACGGCTCGGGGATGGTCTCGGCGCGCACCAGCGCCAGGCGCAGCTCGCCGGTCTCGGGGCCGAGGCTCACCCAGCGGCGGATCGGCTTCCACTGCGCGCGCGTCAGCTCGACGTAGTGACGGCCGAGCGGGCGGCGCACCGCCAGCGGAGTCGCGCCCAGATCCACGCCGTCGACGGCGAGCGCGCCTTCGGGCTCGGAGCGCACCGCGAGCAGCGCGCTGGCGTCGAGGGCGCCGTGCAGGCCGGCGGCGAACGGCAGCAGGTTGAGCTGGCTGCGCAGGCGGCGCGCGTCGGCTTCGCGCGGATCGAGCGGCGAGGTGCTCGAGCGGCCGCGGCCGAACACCGCCGTCGCCGGCGCGCGCAAGAGCGTGGTGGCGGTGCCGCCGCGCTCGGTGACCTCGACCACGCCCTCGAAGACCTCGACGGTGGTGCGGCTCGCGTCGGCGGCGACGGTGAACCAGGTGCCCCTGACGGTGATGACGTGCGCCGGCGCGCTCACCTGCATGGTCTCGCCCGGCCGGCGCGCGCCCACGCGCACCTCGATCTTGCCGCGCTCGAGCTCGAGCTTCTGGCTGAGCGGCGTCAGCTCCGCCAGCGCCAGCTCGGCGTCGGGGCCGAGCAGCCAGCCCGAGCCTTCGCCCCACTGCGCCGCCACGCGCGCGCCCGGCGCGGTCACCATGCGGTCGCCGCCCTCGACGAGCGCGCTCGCCTGGAGCGGCGTCACGCGGCCCGCGCGATCGAGCGACACGTCGCCGCCGAGCAGCGTGATCAGCGCCTGCAGGCGCACCGCGGCCGGTCGAACCGGCGGCGCGACGGCAATCTTCGGCGGCGCGATCGGGACCTTCGCCGGCTCGCGTCCGACGAGCAGCAGCGCGCCCGCCGCGCACGCCGCCAGCCCGAGCGCCACCACGAACGCGGGCCGCGCCGGCGGCTGCGGCCGAACCCGCAGCCAGCGGATCGTCGCCTCGGTGCGCACGCCGCCGACGTCGGGCACCGGCAGCTCGAGCGACTCGCGCATCACGTCCTGCGCCGCCTGCACGCGCGCGAGCGCGGTCCGGCAGCGCGCGCACGCCTGCACGTGTTTCTCGACGGTGGCGGTGGCCCCCGACGACAACTTGCCGCCGGCGTAATCGGCCAGGCGATCGGCGCGCAGGCAGCTCATGACTGCTGTCCCCCGTCGAGCTTCGGCTCGGCCGCGGCGCGCGCGTAGAACTCCTTGCGCGCGTAGTGCAGCCGCGTGCGCACCGTCAAGACCGGCGCGCCGACGATGCCGGCGATCTCTTTCGGCTCGCGCCCCTCGATCTCATGGAGCACGAACACCACGCGCTTCTTCGGCGATAGATGATCGAGGATGCGATAGACCGCGTCGAGCCGCCGCCGCGAGTCGAGCCCGCGCTCGGGCGTCTGGTCGCTCACCGACTCGGCCACGTCGTCGGCCGGCACCTCGGCCAGCCGCTTGCGCTTGCGCAGCCGCTGCAGCGCGACGTTGATGCACACGCGGTACAGCCACGTCGACAGCTTGGAGTCGCCGCGGAACCGCCCGATGGCGCGGAACGCCTCGATGAAGACATCCTGCAACACGTCCTCGAGATCGCCGCGCCCCGGCCCGAGCACGCGCGTGAGGTTGCGCGTCACGTCCTGCCGGTAGCGCCGGTAGAACTCGCCGAGCGCCTCGCGCTCCCCCCGCTGGCACCGCTCCACCAGCGCGGGCACCTGCGGGTCGTCGACGTTGAGGACGGTGACCTTCCCCGTGTTCATCGATCCTATGTGGATCCTGACATGAAAAGCGTTCACGGGGGGATCTTGTCGCGTCGACGAAGACTTGCTATGCGTGTACCCGCATGTCCGCTGAGATCGACCGCCTGGTCGAGCTGATCACCGACCGCGTCAAGGCGCGGCTGGGCGCCCCGCAAACGGCGCCGGCCGCGGGCGCATCGCTCAAGCCGCTGCGCGAGGTCGAGTGCACCGACTCGCCGTCGGCCGAGGCCTGCACCGGCTGCGGCATGTGCGCCTCGCGCCGCCCGTGGTCGGTGCGCGCCATCCAGGCCGAGGGCGCCTGCCGCGTCGGCGCCGGCGTGGACGTCGGCAAGGTCGACGTCGAGATGGCGCGCATGATCGATCACACGCTCCTCAAGGCCGACGCCACCGCCGACGAGGTCAAAAAACTTTGCGACGAGGCGCGCAAGTTCTGCTTCGCGTCGGTGTGCGTGAACTCGACCAACGTGGCGCGCGCGCGCGCCTGGCTCGACGGCTCGGGCGTGATGGTCTGCGCGGTGGTCGGTTTCCCGCTCGGCGCCATGACGCCGACGGCCAAGGCGTTCGAGGCGCGCGAGGCCGTGCGCGCCGGCGCCGACGAGATCGACATGGTGATCAACATCGGCGCGCTCAAGAGCCGCGACTACGCCACCGTCGAGGAGGACATCCGCAAGGTGGTGCAGGCGGCGCGGCCGGCGCGCGTCAAGGTGATCCTCGAGACCGGCGCGCTCAATCAAGAAGAGAAGATCATCGGCATCACGCTCTCGAAGATCGCCGGCGCGGCGTTCGTCAAGACCTCGACGGGGTTCGGGCCGGGCGGCGCCACCGTCGAGGACATCGCGCTCATGCGGCGGTTGGTGGGCGACGAGCTCGGCGTCAAGGCGTCGGGCGGCGTGCGCACGCACGAGGACGCCGAGAAGATGAAGCTGGCCGGCGCCTCGCGCATCGGCGCCTCCGCGTCGGTGGCGATCATCGGCGCGGCCGATCCGAAGAAGCCGGCCGCGAAAGGCTACTGATGGCCGCGACCGTCGAGCGGGTGGTCTGGATCGTCCTCGACTCCGTCGGCTGCGGCGCCGCGCCCGACGCGCGCGCCTACGGCGACGAGGGCGCCGACACGCTCGGCAACTTGAGCGTCAAGCTCGGCGGCCTCACGCTGCCGAACCTGATGTCGCTCGGCCTCGGCCACCTCACCACCATCCTCGGCGTGCCGCACGTCGCGTCGCCGCGCGGCGCGTTCGGCAAGATGCGCGAAGCCTCCGCCGGCAAGGACACGACGACCGGCCACTGGGAGATGACCGGCCTGCAGGTCGACAAAGGCTTCCCCACCTTCCCGCACGGCTTCCCGCAGGAGCTGATCGATCGCTTCACGCGCGAGATCGGCCGCGGCGTCCTCGGCAACAAGCCCGCCTCCGGCACCACCATCCTCGACGAGCTGGGCGCCGAGCACCTCAAGACCGGCAAGGTGATCGTCTACACCTCCGCCGACAGCGTCTTCCAGATCGCCGCGCACGAGGAGATCGTCCCCGTCGAGGAGCTGTACCGCATCTCCGAGATCGCCCGCCGCCTCGTCGACGATCTGCCGGTGGCGCGCGTGATCGCCCGCCCGTTCGTCGGCGAGCCCGGCCACTTCAAGCGCACGTACAACCGCCGCGACTTCTCGATGCCGCCGCCCGGCCCGACGGTGCTCGACGCCGTCGTGCAAGCCGGCCTGCCGGTGATCGGCATCGGCAAGATCTGGGACATCTTCGCCGGCCAGGGCGTCACCGAGAACATCCACTCCGAGGGAAACGGTGACGGCATGTCGCGCACGCTGGAGGCGCTCGACAAATGTGAGCGAGGGCTCATATTCGTAAACCTCGTCGACTTCGACATGCTCTACGGCCACCGCCGCGATCCGGCGGGCTATTATGCTGCGTTGCAACAATTCGACGCCTTCCTCCCCGAATTGCAGAAGCGCCTGGGCAAACGCGACCTGGCGCTGATCACCGCCGATCACGGCAACGACCCGACGTTCCGCGGCACCGACCACACGCGCGAGTACGTGCCCATCCTCGCGCTCGGCCCGCGCGCCGCCGGCCACGACCTCGGCGTGCGCACCGGCTTCTTCGACCTCGCGCAGACGCTCGCCGACGGGTTCGGCCTGGCTCCGCGGCCGCGCGGCGTCAGCTTCCTGCCGGCCCTCGAATGAACGCCGTCGACGCCATCCGCCGGAAGCGCGACGGCCACGCGCTCGATCCCGCCGACGTGCGCGCGTTCGTGCGCGGCTACACCGACGGCGCGATCGCCGACTACCAGGCGGCGGCGTGGCTGATGGCGGTCTACTTCCGCGGGCTCGACGGCGCCGAGCTGGCCGCGCTCACCGACGCCATGCTGCACTCGGGCGACGTGCTCGATCTCTCCGATATCGCCGGCGCGAAGGTCGACAAGCACTCGACCGGCGGCGTCGGCGACAAGATCTCGCTGCACCTCGCGCCGGCGGTCGCCGCGTGCGGCGTGCGCGTGCCGATGATCTCGGGCCGCGGCCTCGGCCACACCGGCGGCACGCTCGACAAGCTGGAGTCGATCCCCGGCTTCTCGGTCGATCTCACCGTCGAGAAATTTCGCGAGGTGCTGGCCGACTGCGGCCTGGCGCTGATCGGCCAGACCGAGCGCCTCGCCCCCGCCGACAAAAAACTCTACGCGCTGCGCGACGTCACCGGCACCGTCGAGTCGATCCCGCTGATCGCCGCGTCGATCATGTCGAAGAAGCTCGCCGAGGGCATCGACGGCCTGGTCCTCGACGTGAAAGTCGGCTCCGGCGCGTTCATGAAGACGCTCGAGCGCGCCCGCGAGTTGGCCGAGACGCTGGTCGAGATCGGCCGCCGCGCCGGCAAGCGCGTCTCGGCGCTCATCACCGACATGGATCAGCCGCTCGGCCGCTGGGTGGGAAACGCCGTCGAGGTGCACGAGTCGATCGAGGTGCTCTCCGGCCGCGGCGAGCCCGACCTCGTCGAGCTGACGCTGGCGCTCGGTGGCGAGATGCTGGTGCTCGGCGGCGTGGCGCGCGATCTCGACGACGGCCGCGCGCGCATCGCCCGCTCGCTCGAGGACGGCAGCGCGCTCGCCCGGTTTCGCCGCTGCGTCGAGCTGCAGGGCGGCAATTTGCCGCAGTCGGCGGAGGAGACGCGCGGCTGGTTCGCCTCGGACTCGGTGCGCGTCACCGGGCCGGCCGGCCCGGGCGGCTTCGTGCAGGCGATCGACGCCGAGCAGATCGGCCTCGCCGCGCTGGCGCTCGGCGCCGGGCGGCAGCGAAAAGAGGACGAGATCGATCCCGGCACCTGGATCTGGCTCAAGAAAAAAGTCGGCGAGCGCGTCGAGCCGGGCGACGACCTGGCGTGGTTCTCGGCGCCGCGCCGCGGAGCGCGCGAGCAGGTGGCGGCGCACGTGACCGCGCAGGTTCGCGCCGCGTACACCGTCGGCGACGCGGCGCCGAAAGCGCGTCCGCTGGTGCTCGAGGTGATCCGGTGACCGCGCGCGAGGAGCTGGAGCGCGGCGTCGCCGACGTGCGCGCGGCCATCGGCGAGCGGCGCCCGCGCGTCGGGCTGATCCTCGGCTCGGGCCTCGGCGGATTCGCCGACACGCTCGACGATCGCGTCGAGGTGCCGTTCGAGCGCATCACCGGCCTTGTGCCCGCGACCATCGTCGGCCACGCGGGCGTGGTGGCGTTCGGCCGCGCCGGCGCGCTGCCGGTCGCCGCGTTCAAGGGGCGCATTCATTTTTACGAGGGGCACGACCTCGCGCGCGTGGCGTTTCCCGCGCGGCTGCTGGTGGCGCTCGGCTGCAAGACGCTGATCCTGACCAACGCCGCCGGCGGGATCGATCCGTCGCTCGCGCCGGGCGAGATCGTGATCCTGCGCGATCACCTGAACCTGCTCGGCGGCTCGCCGCTGCGCGGGCCCAACGACGACTCGCTCGGCCCGCGCTTCCCCGACATGAGCGAGGTGTACGCGCGCCCGCTGCGGCAAATTGCCGCAGACGCCGGCGCCGAGGTCGGGCTCACCTTGCGCCAGGGCGTGTACGCGGCGTGCCCGGGCCCCAACTACGAAACCCCGTCGGAGGTGCGCATGCTGCGGACGCTCGGCGCGGACCTGGTCGGCATGTCGACGGTGCCCGAGGCGATCGCCGCGCGGCACCTCGGCGCGCGCGTGCTCGGGCTCTCGTGCGTCACCAATTTGGCGGCGGGCATCACCGACCAGCCGCTCTCGCACGACGAGGTGACCGAGACCGCGGCGCGCGTGCGCGATCAGTTTCAGGCGCTGCTGGCGGCGATCCTCGCGCGCCTCGCCAAGGAGGCGTCGTGAGCCCGGCCAACGTGAACCCGATGGACGAGCTGGTCGCCGCCGCCCGCGCCGCGCGCGACAAGGCCTACGCGCCCTACTCGCGCTACGCGGTGGGCGCGGCGGTGCGCGGCGCGAACGGGCGCATCTACACCGGCGCCAACGTCGAGAACGCCTCGTACGGCCTGGCGCTGTGCGCCGAGCGCAACGCGGTGATGGCCGCGGTCCTCGACGGCGCCGCGCCGCTCGCCGGCGTCGCGGTGGTGACCTCCACGTCGCCGCCCGCCGCGCCGTGTGGCATGTGCCGCCAGACGCTCGCCGAGTTCGCGCCCGACGAGATGCCGGTCGCGCTCGCCAACACGCAGGGCGAGCACAGCAACACCACGCTCGGCGAGATCCTCCCGCGCGCGTTCCGAAGAGGCGATCTCCCGTGAAGGCGCTGCTCGTGACCGGCGGCGTCCTCGTGACCATGGACGCCGCCCGGCGAGTCGTGGCCGGCGATCTGCTGATCGAAGACGGCCGCATCACCCGCGTCGAATCGGCGATTCAGGCCCCTTTGGCCGAGCGGATCGACGCCTCGGGCTGCATCGTCCTGCCCGGGCTGGTGCAGGCGCACACGCACGTTTGCCAGACGCTGTGCCGCGGCGCGGCCGACGATCTGCCGCTGCTCGAGTGGCTGCGCCGCCGCGTGTGGCCGTACGAGGCGGCGCTCGACGAGCGGGCGATGCGGGCGGCGGCGCGCGTGGCGGCGGCGGAGCTCTTGCTCGGCGGCACCACCGCGATCCTCGACATGGGCACGGTGCACGAGACCGACGCGCTCGCCGCCGAGCTGGCGTCGAGCGGGCTGCGCGCGGTGGTCGGCAAGGCGATGATGGACGTGGGCGACGGCGTGCCGGCGCGGCTGCGCGAGGCGACCGCCCGCTCGCTCGACGAGAGCGACGCGCTGGCCGCGCGCTGGTCGGGCGCCGCCGACGGGCGCATGGGTTGGGCGTACGCGCCGCGCTTCGTGCTGTCGTGCACCGAGGAGCTCTTGCGCGAGGTGGCGGCGCGCGTCGGGCGCGGGGCGCGGCTGCACACGCACGCGTCGGAGCAGGAGGCGGAGATCGCGCTGGTGCGGCGCGAGCGCGGCCAGGACAACGTCGAGTACTTCGCCGCGCTCGGGCTCAAGGGGCCGCGCGCCGCGCTCGCCCACTGCGTGCACGTGACCGGGGCCGAGCGCGCGCTGCTCGCGCGCGACGGCACCAACGTGGTGCACTGCCCGTCGTCGAACCTGAAGCTGGCGTCGGGCGTGGCGCCGGTTCCGGAGATGCGCGCGCAGGGCATCCACGTGGCGCTCGGCGCCGACGGCGCGCCGTGCAACAACAACCTCGACGCGTTCGTCGAGCTGCGATTGGCGGCGCTGGTGCACAAGCCACGCGTCGGCGCGTCGGGCATGACGGCGCTGGCGGCGCTCGAGCTGGCGACGCTCGGCGGCGCGCGCGCCCTCGGGCTCGAGGGCGAGATCGGCTCGCTCGAGGCGGGCAAGCGCGCCGACGTGATCGTCGTAGATCCGCGCGCGCCGCACGCTACGCCCGCGCCCGACGCCGTCTCGACGCTGGTCTACGCCGCGCAGAGCCGCGACGTGCGCGACGTGATCGTCGACGGCCGCGTGCTGGTGCGCGAGCGCCGCCTGAGCGCGCTCACCGGCCTCGATCGCGACCAGGTCGTCGCCGACGCGCGCGAGCAGGCCGCCCGCGTCGACGCGCGCGTCGCGAAATAGCGCCGCTAGGATTTGCGCGCGAAGTCTTCGGGCGTGTCGATGTCGACGAGGATCTGCTTGTCGGCGACGGTGAGCCGCTCGACGTTGGCCGGCTTCGCGTCGACCAGCGCCTTGAGCCCGGCCTCCGGATCGAGCGCCATCAGCTCGGCGAAGCGCGCCCGCGGCACGCGCACCGGGTGGCCGCCGCGCTTCTTCTCGCCGGCGCCGTGCTGCGGGATCACCAGCTTGCCCGGCGCCGCCGCCAAGATCGCGCGCGCCGTCTCGACCTCGACGTAGGGCACGTCGACCGGCCAGATCAGCACCGCGCTGGTCGCCGCCGGCAATTCGCGCACGCCCGCCTGCACCGACGAGAGCATGCCGCGCTCGGGCCGCGGGTTCACCACCGCGACCGCGCCCGTCGGCAGCGCGCGCTTGATCGCGTCGCCGTGCGGCGGGCCGACCACCACCACGACGCCGCCTGCGCCGGCCGCGCGCGCGGTCTCGACGACACGCGTGACGAACGTGCGCCCGTCGGGCCCGCGCAAGAGCGCCTTCGGTCCATGCGCCGCCATGCGCGTCGACGCGCCGGCCGCGAGCACCACCGCGTAGATCATGTCTCCTCCGTCTTGGCGCGCGCCGCCGGCCGCCGCGCCGCGCGCGTCTCGATCAGCTGCGCCACGATCGCCACCGCGATCTCCTCGGGTGTCTGCGCGCCGATGTCGAGCCCGACCGGCGCGCGCAGCCGCTCGAAGCGCGCCGGGTCCACGCCCTTCGCCGCCAGCCGCTGCTTGAACAGCTCGATCTTGCGCCGTGAGCCGATCAGCCCGAGGTACGCCAGGTCGCGCCCGATGAGCTGCTCGAGCAGCGCCTGGTCCTGCGCGTGATCGCGCGTGACGATCAGCGCGTAGGTGTTGTCGTCGAGCGGCACGCCCTTCCAGTCGCGCACGTCGAAGCTGTCGATCAGCTCGGCCGCGTCGGGGAAGCGCTCGCGCGTCAGCAGCTCGTCGAGATCGTCGGCGACCACCGGCGCGAAGCCGACCGAGCGCGCCAGCGGCACCACCGCGCGCGCGACGTGGCCCGCGCCGCAGACGATGAGCGGCGGCTCGGGCACCAGCGGCTCGACGAACACCTCCATCTCGCCGCCGCAGCACATCGCCAGCTCGTGCGTCAGGTGATAGCGCAACAGGCGCGGCCGCGCGGCGGTGCCCTCGGCGATCAGCGCCAGCGCGGCGTCGGTGACCTCTTTCTCGATGCGCCCGCCGCCGATGGTTCCCCAGATTTTTGCGTCCGCGCCGTCGGCGGCGACGATCATGCGCGCGGCGCTCTTGCGCGGCGTCGAGCCGGCGGTGCGCACCACCGTCGCCAGCGCGCACGGCGTCCCGGCGCGGCGCAAGCGGACCAGCTCCTCGAACACGTCGTCGCGTGGCATCGCTACGTCTTGCGTACCACGCGCCCCGGGCGGGCGCCCGTCGGCTGGCCGGCCGCGACCACCGGCACGCCGGCCACGATCACGTGCTCGATGCCGACGGGAAACGCCAGCGGCTCCTCGAACGTCGCGCGATCGGCCACCGTCTTGGCATCGAACACCACCAGATCGCCCACCTGCCCGACGGCGATGCGCCCGCGATCGCCGAGGTGCATGGCGTCGGCCGCCTGCGCGGTCATCTTGCGCACCGCCTCCTCGAGCGTCAGCACGCCCAGCTCGCGCACGTAGCGCCCGAGGATGCGCGGGTAGGTGCCGAACGCGCGCGGGTGCGGCCGCCCGCCGAGCAGCCCGTCGGTGCAGATGTTGACGTAGGGCTCGCGCAGGATGCGCGCGACCACCTCCTCGCTCTGCGAGAAGCTGATCATCGACGCGCCCATCCGCTCGGTCAAAAGCAGCTGAAACGCGAATTCGAGTGGGTCGAGCCCGGCCGCGCGCGCGCCGTCGGCCACCGTCTTGCCGATCAGCTCCGGCCGCTTTCCCGACGGCACGTCGCTGATCACGATGCCCTCGGGGCCGGTCCACTTCCAGAAGTTGTCCCACGCGCTCGGCGCCGGATCTTCCATCTGCGCCCGCATGCGCGCGCGATCGTCGGGCGATTGCAGGCGGCGCAGCGTCGCGTCGACGCCGCCGTCGTGCGCCCACGGCGGCAGCACCGCGCCGAACATCGTCGAGCCGGCGACGTAGGGATATTGATCGGCCGTGACCTGGAGGCCGAGCGCGCGCGCGCCGGCGACCTTGGCCAGCAGCTCCTCGACGAGCGGCCAGTTGGCGCGGCCGGCGATCTTGAAGTGCGAGATGTGCAGGTGCACGCCCGAGCGGCGCGCCACGTCGAGCATCTCGTCGACGGCGCCGAGGATGTGATCCGACTCGGAGCGCATGTGCACCACGAACACGCCGCGGCGACGCGCCACCTCGCTGCACAGCGCCACCAGCTCGTCGGTGTCGCCGTAGCAGCACGGCGGATAGATGAGGCCCGTCGACAGACCGAGCGCGCCCTCGGCCATCGCGTCGCCGGTGAGCGCGACCATGCGCTCGAGCTCGCTCTTGGTCGGGCGGCGCGCCTCGAGGCCCATCGCGCACGCGCGCACCGCGCCGTGCGGCACGAGATACGACATGTTGAGCGCCGCGCCGCGATCGAGCACGGCGAGGTACTCGGCCACCGTGCGCCACTCGCGCGGCACGTCGGGATCGCCGAGCAGGCCGGCGAGCTGCCGCTTGATGTGCGGCACGTCCTCGGCGCGCACCGGCGCCACCGAGATGCCGTCCTGGCCGAGCACGTCGAGCGTGATGCCCTGCCGCGCCTTCATCGGCAGATCGCGATCGGCGAGGATGCGCAGATCCGAGTGCGAGTGCGTGTCGATGAAGCCGGGCGCGACGACGAGCCCGCCCACGTCGAGCACGTCGGTGTCGGGGCCGACGGTGATGCCCTCGTCGACGAACGCCACGTAGCCGCGGCTCACCAGCACGTCGGCGATGCGGCCGGGCGCGCCGCTACCGTCGACGACCAGCCCGCCGCGAAGCAGCAGCTCCGACGGGTTCACTTGCCGCCGGAGCCGTGGCCGGGGCCGATCTTGGAGAGCGCGCCGTACAGCTCGGGACGCCGGTCGCGGTAGAACTGCCACTGCCGCCGCACGTCCTC